>WLWV01000015.1 GCA_012103395.1 Gammaproteobacteria bacterium | reverse complement strand
TTGTCAGTGCCATCCTCGTCGAGATTGACGATGAATGGAGCAATGCCGACAAGCGATATATCGTGTGGAACGACGATAATGACTCAACCTAAATCAAAGTTACAGACGTAGGGTTGCACAATCTCTGGAAGCGGCAAGTCGGCATCACAAACAATATCGCAATTGATTCCTTATGGAGTGTAGGTCAATGGCAAAAAGATCTGGAAGGGTGCGCAAAAAACCGAAATTTCAGCTAGACCAGCTGTCGGTGAAGCAACTCAAAAATCCCTATCCACCGATTGAAGTACTCAGTGAGTCTTCAATAGAACTCATTCATGATGGTTCCATGCGAATTTTGGAGCAGGTTGGGTTGCAAATTGTTAACGACACTGCGCGGGTGTTAATGCTGGAACATGGGGCAACCATTGATCCTAAAACAGGGTATGTGCTGATGGACAGGAACATGGTGATGGAGAAAATTGCCACTATTCCCCAAATGTTCACTTTGCACGCCAGGAACCCGATTTACAATTCCACTTATGGCGGCAACAACATTAACTTCAGCTTGGTTGCCAGTGCGCCGAATTGCTCTGATCTGGATCAAGGAAGAAGAACCGGTAACTTTGAAGACTATTGTAAGTTCCTCAAGCTTGGCCAAACATTTAACGTGGTTAATCTGTTCTCAGGTTATCCCGTTGAACCCGTCGATATTGCTCCCCATGTGCGTCACCTCGATGCGTATCACGCTTTTATTACCCTGACTGAAAAACCGTGGCATGCCTATAGTTTGGGAAACGGGAAAATAGAAGACGCATTGGAGATGATCTGTATTGCACGAAATATCGATAAAGAGACACTAAGGAATGAGCCTAGTATTATGACCGTGGTGAATACGAATTCACCTTTGAAAGTGGATGTTCCGATGCTTGATGGTCTTATGGAAATGGCGCGATATGGCCAGCCCGTTGTGGTCACACCCTTTACCTTATCCGGTGCGATGAGCCCGGTGACATTAGCGGGCGCATTGGCACAACAAAATGCGGAAGCCCTAGGAGTGTTGGCTGTGACCCAGATGGTGAACCCAGGGGCGCCTGCTATGTACGGCGGTTTTACGTCAAATGTTGACATGAAATCGGGCTCTCCTGCCTTTGGGACACCAGAATACGCAAAAGCGGCATTAGCAGGCGGTCAATTGGCGAGGCGTTATGGAATTCCTTATCGGACTTCCAATGTTAATGCATCAAACAGCGTTGATGCTCAGGCTGCCTGGGAGTCAGGTATGTCACTCTGGTCTTCGGTGATGGGGCATGGAAATATGATAAAACACAGCGGCGGTTGGCTGGAAGGGGGACTTTGCGCGTCCTTCGAAAAACTTATTGTTGACATGGAAATGGTGCAGATGATGTCCGAGACATTACGACCCATTGAGGTGAATGAGTCGGAACTGGCATTGGATGCGATTAAGGAAGTAGGGGCAGGAGGGCACTTTTTCGGAACCCAACACACCATAGACCGATACAAGAATGCGTTCTATTCGCCGATTGTTTCGGATTGGAGTAATTTTGAGACTTGGGACGAAGGTGGAAGAAAAGACGCTGCACTTCGGGCAAACTCACTATTCAAAAATATTCTTGAAGCTTATGAAATGCCCTTTTTAGATCCCGATATTCGCCGCCGACTTGATGAATACGTTGCTCGGCGGCGGGTAGAAATAGAACCAGCTTGGTAGGTTTCTTTTTGTGAAATATGAGCAAAGAGTTGTTGTTTTCCGCCAGCGCCTGCAACAGGTGGTCGATCACAGCGGGTTGAATTATTCGGGGTTCGCGAAATCCATTGGAGTCGAAAGATCGACATTGTCTCAACTGTTTTCTGTGTCCAATTTGAGGTTGCCCAGAGCAGACACCATCGCAGGTATAGCCGAAAGATACCAAGTTAGTATAGATTGGCTGTTAGGGCTGACGGATAAGGGCACGTTATCTCCAGATGTTATAAGAGAGCCGCTGGAATGGCATCGTGAAGCTGGACAGCATCGGGTGCGATATATTCCGATCACCATCCCTGATCTGTTTAAGACTGAAGAGGTAGCGGCTTATGAATTTAAGCGATATGGCCTAGGGAAAACCGACCAGAGCATTCGTGATACCCACCGTATGCTAATTCATCATCGGCAGGAAGAATCCGAGATGGAAGTCTGCCAGTCCATTCAGGATATTGAAGGGTTTGCATTGGGTGAAGGCATTTGGGCGGAGCTGTCTGCTAGGGCACGGAGGGAGCAACTTGAGCACATTATCACTTTATTGGATGAACTGTATCCCGGTTTTCGTTGGTATTTGTTCGATGGTCGACAGATGTATACCGCAGCCTTTACCGTTTTCGGGCCATTGAGGGTAGCGGTATTTACAGGGCAGATGTATCTGGTTTTAAACAGTCGAGAGCATATCCGTTTATTCTCTAATCGTTTTGATAAGCTAATTTGTGGGGCTGTGGTTCAACCCAATGAGGCGGTTAATTTTGTGAAAAACCAATGGCGAAAGGTGAAATAATAGGTCTGCATCGCCAAGAAGGGAGACTCAATCGGGGATGATTGTGAACGCATAGTAAGCAGAGTGGCGAGCTTAAGTATGGGTATTGCGCGGTTTTAGGGGAGTGTTGATCTCTTGTTTTAGATCGATGATTGGATGTTGAATTGTGTTTTCGGAAATGATTTGTAAATCGAGGGTTTTATGAAAAGTCATACTCAAGTAGCCATCATTGGTGGCGGAGTTGTTGGTTGTAGTGTGTTGTACCATTTGACGCGACTGGGCTGGAAGGATGTCACCTTGATCGAACGATCAGAACTGACGTCGGGATCCACTTGGCATGCCGCTGGTGGGTTTCATACGCTAAATGCCGACACTAACATGGCCGCATTGCAGGGGTACACGATCGGATTGTACAAGGAGCTGGAGGAGCTTTCAGGGCAAAGTTGCGGTTTACATCATGTTGGCGGGATTACCTTAGCATCAACACCAGATCGAATGGATTATCTCCGGGCCGAGCGTGCAAAGCACCGGTACATGGGGTTGGATACTCATCTCGTTACGCCTGAAGAGATCAAAGTGTTATCGCCCATCACTAATACCGAGGGTATAATTGGAGCACTGTATGATCCACTTGATGGCCACTTAGATCCATCCGGCACCACCCATGCTTATGCCCGAGCCGCTCGTAAACAAGGGGCTGAAATTATCTTAAGAAATCGTGTTCTTGAGCTAATTCCTCAGACTGATGGGAGTTGGGAGGTTGTCACCGAGCAAGGCAATATGTATGCGGAACATGTGGTAAATGCTGCTGGACTTTGGGCAAGGGAAGTCGGGGAAATGGTGGGTATTCATTTGCCTTTGCATCCAATGGAACACCAATATCTCGCGACTGAGAAAATTGAGGAGGTGGTTAATCATCCTACGGAATTACCCCATGTGATGGATCCAGAGGGCGAGAGTTATCTCAGGCAAGAAGGTCAAGGGCTGGTGATTGGTTTCTATGAACAAGAGTGCGATCCTTGGGCTGTGGACGGTACAAGCTGGGATTTCGGGCATGAATTGTTACCGGACAACCTAGAAAGAATTGGTGACTCTCTGGCACTGGCATTCAAGCGGTATCCGGTACTAGCAGATGCGGGGATCAAGACCGTCATCAATGGGCCTTTTACTTTTGCTCCTGACGGCAACCCTCTCGTGGGTCCGGTCCCGGGCTTACGTAATTATTGGTCAGCCTGTGGTGTTATGGCTGGTTTCAGTCAAGGCGGGGGGGTAGGGTTGATATTGGCGGAATGGATGGTGGAAGGTGAACCATCTCGAGATGTTTTTGCCATGGATGTTGCTCGGTTCGGCGATTACTGCACAAAACCTTACACTCGTATCAAAGTGCGCGAAAATTACCAAAGACGCTTCTCGGTGTCATATCCCAATGAAGAACTTCCCGCTGCTCGGCCATTTCATACTACCCCTGCCTACGGAAAGTGGCAGCAGTTGAATGCGGTATTCGGCGCTGGTTTTGGTATGGAGCACGTGAACTATTTCGCATTGGAAGGAGAAGAGCCGTTTGAAATTCCTTCATTTCGACGATCCAATGCCTTTGAAGCTGTTGCTCAAGAGTGCTTGGCTGTGAGAACAGCAGTTGGCATCAATGAGGTTCATAATTTCAGTAAGTTCGAGATTCGAGGAGAAGGAGCAGAGCAATGGCTGGATCGGATTATGGCGGGGCGGATTCCAAAAGTTGGTCGGATAACGTTGTCTCCAATGCTAAGCCATAAGGGCAAATTGATCGGGGATTTTACGATTTCTCGGTTGGAGAAGAGTGTTTTCCAATTGAATGCATCCTATGGCGCACAATCGGTTCATCAACGTTGGTTTGAGTCACATTTGCCAAATTCAGATGTGTCGTTGAACAATATTTCGCAACAGCGAATTGGTTTCCAGATCGCTGGCCCTAATGCACGTATCTTGCTTGAGCGAGTTGTGATAGGGGATGTAACTAATGAGGCATTTCCATTTCTCTGTGTGAAGTCAATGCAGATTGGGCCCTGCAATGCCATTGTTCAACGAGTGTCGTACACTGGAGATCTTGGATATGAAATCTATGTGCCTGCAAACCAGCAGGTTGCGTTGTATGAGTTGCTTATCGAAGCTGGAATTGACCTAGGGCTGAGACCTTTTGGAATGAGGGCGATGATGAGTTTACGCTTGGAAAAATCCTTTGGCTCTTGGCTTAGGGAATACAAACCCGATTACATGCCTGCTGAAACTGGTATGGATAGGTTTGTTGCTTATAAGAAGGAAGCTGATTTCATTGGTAAGCAAGCAGCGCTTGCTGAAAAACATCACGGGCCTGCACGAAAATTATGCACGTTTATAGTGGATGCGGAAGATGCCGATGCCGTCGCGGATGAGCCTATTTGGTTAGAGAATGAGTTGGTGGGATTTGTGACCTCCGGAGGCTATGCCCATTATGCTGAAAAAAGCGTGGCAATTGGGTTTCTCCCCATCAACTTGATTGAAGAGGGTCTGAATGTGGAAATCGAAATTCTTGGAAAAAGGCGACCCGCGGTGTTGTTTAAAGATGTGCTGTTTGATAAAGATGCGAAACGTATGAGAGGCTAAACGAAATTCGTGAATAATATGGCCCTGTTGATGTGTTTGCTTCGGTATCAGTGTTGATGCTGGCGGAAATGTTGTTAGGGCCATGATTGCCGCTTTGCGGACTTTAAAATTAGATAGTGATCAATATCTATGAGCTCCCCGTTTGGTTGTTTAGATTGGATTATTCCACCGACTCCAAATCCGCGTCCACTAGTTTATGACCTCGTTTCTTTTTTGCATTGAGGTAAGATAAATTGGATGTCGTCACACCGGTAACGTGCTTTTCGATACTGATGCTGTGTAGCCCATGAGCCGACAGGTCCCCGACTTTTTTTGGATTGTTGGTCATCAGGCGAAATGGTCGGTCACCAATAAATCTCAGAATTAGGGATGCGGCATCGCTGAAGTCTCTCGAATCCACTGGAAGGCCTAGGGATTCATTTGCCTGATAGGTGTTTTCTCCAGAATCTTGCAGTAAATAAGTGGCTGCTTTTGCCCAAAGCCCGATTCCTCTTCCTTCGTGTCCCGCCATGTAAACGACCAGCCCTCCGCTTTCTTCGTTTCCAATCCGCTCAATGGCAAGATCGAGTTGGGGCCCACATTCACACCGTTGTGATCCAAAAACATCCCCTGTCAGGCAATTAGAGTGAACCCGGATCAATGGATTGTCGGACTTGGTGGGCTCTCCAAAGACGAGAACGCTGTTGACTGCCATGGGGGTGGCGAGGGTCGCAAACAGATTTTGACCGCCTTCTTGCAAAAGGTCATTAGCCAATGTTTCTACTTTACCAATTTCTGTGTTGCGAACTGCAGCGTACCATTGAGCGTGATAGTGCTTACCATTTACCGACAACGGTAGTGGGATAGGACCAAGTAATCGAATTGACGTATTCTCATCACCAATCAATGTTGATTCGGGTATCTCATTACCCTTTTGATCTATACGAGTTAGCTTTCCTTGTTTAATCAACCGTTGTCGAACGTCTGGATTTAGATAGGTAAACATGGGAATTATCGGTTGGTGGTTTATGAGTCTATGAAAAGATTTAGATCTTCTCTTAGCTATAGTGCCCTTAGGCCCGCAGTGAAGCCATCTAAGGAAACAGTAGCGGTTATTTTCTGATTAGCGATATCGATGAATGTCACCTTTGCCTGTTGCCCCTTTTTTAGGCTTTGAACGATTTCTTCACTAAGAGATGTCCCTGCGTAGCACCCGTTTTGGTCGCAGCGTTCAAAACTTAATTGAATGGACTCTGCATTATCGATGGTCATCGTAACGCCAGTTGGAAGATAGACGCCAAGTGGTACATCGAACACACCAATAAATCGATCATCGACTTCCGGCGATTTAGTTACTTGGAAAACCAATAGTGGATAGCCGTTGTCTAGCAGGACACGGTAAAACAAAACGCAGATCGTTTTCTGAGTACCGTCCGTAACAGTGCATTGGACGGTCCAGTCTGTAAACTGTTGGGTTTCAACATTATCTGTGGTTTCCTGGGCGAACGTGAACGCTGACCATGTCAGGAAGACCCAAAGAAGGGATATCAGTAATGCAGAATAAAGACCGATTCTGTTGAATCGTGTTAACTGAATCATGGGATGTAAATATTTAAATTAGTCAGCGTCTAAACGAACGTTACTCTATTCCAGGTAATCCATAAGTCGATGGATCAAACTCTATTAACGAATTAAGAATCAGGTCAGCTCCCATATAGCGGCTTTTCTCCATATTGGAATCTGGAACCACCACTACTCTCATGTTTGCAGCAATACCCGCGGCTAACCCTGATGGGGCGTCTTCAAAAACCAAAGTAGAAACAGGGCTGGCGCCGATTCGGGACGCTGCAACATTGAATATGTCTGGTGCGGGTTTACCTTCGGTGATTTCTGAATCGTCTCCAGTAACCACAGTATTGAACAGAGTGAACCAGTCTTGATGACTCGATGCCTTGACTTCGTAGAGATCCCGATTGGAACTGGTTGCTAGCGCGATGGGGACATTATGCTGATATAGATGTCTGATTAACCGCTCAGCTCCCGGCAGGGCTTTTGCTGTTGCGAATGCGGCTAACAACATTCCATTACGTTCCTCTAAGTACTCCTCGGCGGTCATTGGCAGATCCAATTGGCTAACCAGGTATCGCGCGGAGTCGATGGCTCTGCGCCCAATCATGTTGGATTTTATAGACCAGTCATAGGTTTTACCAAAACGTGAAACGATTTTCTGGGTAATCTGGGTGTAAATCACTTCTGTGTCTAGCAATAATCCATCCATATCGAAAAGCGCATGGGTAACGGGAACGTTATCGGTCATGTGTTATGTAAATCAGCTGACTGGTTAATAAACTTAATCTGAGTTGATATGGAAGCCTATCCATTCTCATTACTTCTTAGCGTCTTGTTTCTTCTGTATTTTGCATTCAGATTCAAAGAAATCTAGGCTTCGTTCGAGGAAAGATCTGATAAGTATCCACGATACAAGCCTCGATAAATACAAAGCGCGATGAAATAGGCGATCATGGCGACGATACGACAGTTCCCTGGGGTTTGAATCGAACTGCCAGTATTCCCAATGGAAAGGGCATGCCAAGAAAGAAAGCTAATGGGAAAATCATGCCGATGGAAACGAATATTCGCATTGGAGTGTCGAATTGTAAGAACAGATCAAACAGGTATTGTTGGTAAAAAATCAAAAGTAACGTGGAAATGATAACGCCAGCGAAAGGTGCCCACCACTTTCTATTTTCAACTAATCGCAGTTTTTCCGACATCAGGCTTCCCACTCCAGCCCCAAATAGGAAAGTAAAGAATACCGTTGTGTACGCATAAAGGGGAAAACCGATTAGCTTCATGAAAATTTGAATAAACACTAATTCAAAAATGATGAAGCCCGCACCAAGACAAGAAAAATAGATGAGCAAACTACCTTTCCCCTTCCATTTTGTTTTTCCTGCACGAGAGAAAAAGAGCGGCACGAGAGTGAAGATAAAGGCAAAAATTAATGCGGCACCGGCTGTGACGATGAGGTGAACAACATCAATGGGGATGCCTGTGGCTCGTTGGGAGTTTAGCAAGCCAGAAATAGAAGAATTAACAAAAACGTCTGATTCATGAGTTGGAAGCTCGTCCGTGGACTTTCGCAGCGAGTTGAAGAAAGGCTGATTGTCCGTAGGCGGCGCGATTCGATAAGGGATTTTGTCGATCAGCTCTTTGGGGAAATCAGGTTTGAAAAAAGGCTCAGAGAGAAATGATTCGTCGGGGTTAAACGGATTCACCACAAAACTAAACTTAGACATAAACGCTTCGGTTGCTGCAACTTCCTGTGTTGTCCATGGGGTCATTTTGATTAAGAAGGTTGGCAGGTTGTCGTGCAGCCCAGATGCTTCAAAGACCATTACGTGGTCCCGAAAATTCTGTTTACCGCTGTTTGCCCAAGCCTGAGCAGCCGTTGCCACCATTTTGGGGTAGATGTGATGGTTAATGTGTAATATTCCATCATCTTGCAGGCTACTGAAAAACTCTTCATAAGCTTCAACCGTCTGGAGGTACGCAGATTGCATTGCGCCACTACCAGCCGCGATACTTGAGCTTGTGTGGTTGCTGTTAATCTGGATAATGTCATATTGCTTGCTTGTGGAACGTAAATAACTTCTTCCCTCACCACGGCGAATGTCCGTTCTTGGGTCTGTCATTACATTACCAATGTAGTCAGCATAAACGGTTTTCCCCAATTCCACGACTTTACCCACTAGTTCAATGCCGTCTACATGTGCCGCATTGTAAGTAAGGGCAGCTTTCGTCTCTTGGCCCCCAGCACTGCCGATCACTAATACTTGGGCGCCGCTATCTGCCTTTAGGTAGTGCGAGATGGCCAGATAGCTGTCCCAGAAGTGTCGTTTGGCATCTTCAGGTAGGCTGGCTCTTAACGTTTCATAGTCACCGTTGAATCGATAGAAGTAGCTAGTTTGAGTTCCCCCGTCGTAGGCAATCCATTTGAAGGTGTAGTCCTGTCCAATGATTTTACCCACTTCTTCGTAATCGATAATGTCAACTTTGGAAATGGGATCCCACCAAGTTCCCTCAGACACACTTTGTAACGTCCGGAAATTACGCTTATCCATATGAGGTGAGAAAGTCTTTATGTCGCTCCAGCCAAACGGTGCGATGAAGGTGATCAGGGCGAGAACTAGGGTAGCCCGTGTCCAATGCTTATTTTGTGCAAAACACGCCGATGAAATTAGACAGAACCCACCAACAACATAAAGAATACCTACCGTTCCGAGTTTGGGAAGCAGTGGAATCAGTAATACGCTGCCCACTGCAGCCCCGATTAGGTCCCAAAAATAGAGCCTTCTAATTTGTTTCGCGTAATGTGAAAAAATCAAGGAAAGTGAAAAGCCGGCAAGAAAAAAAGGGGCGCATATCACAAGATAGATGAGGAAGAAGTTTCTTAAAGCATGATTCGCGCCTTCGTTGTTTAAATCCATGTAGTCAAAAGGCAGTCGATCAAGGGCTGGTAAAATCAACAAGGTCAGTACAGCCATTAGCAGAGTAGCTGAAGAGAGCCATATCCACGTTCGGTTATTCGCTGTGACCGGTCTTATAGATAGATAAACCCCAGCTAAACCAAACGAGAACACGGCGAGGGTGATGATCATGTACGCCATGTTTGGGTACCACAACACGTCAAATATTCGTATCAAAACCAACTCAAGCAAAAGAGAGGTGAGGGCAATACTAAAGATACCAAAAGCCTGTTTGTTCATAAGTCCTTCATAATTTTAAATTTTGCGGTGACGAGTTGGATAATGTTTCTCGCGGATGTTATGGGTACTTGGAGCCGAAAACCCCAGCCAAAAATGCTAATAATCCAAGGAATCTTAAAAGGGGCATATTCTATAATACATTAGCTGGAAAAATAGGTGTTGAACGTCAATTTCTTGAAATTGAAACCGATGATTGAGGCGATGCCTATGCTATAATTAAAGAGGTTGTTATTGTGATCTCTTGCAATCAACCTGTGATTCCCGTACTTGATTATTGTTACCAAAATTGGATTTTTATTATGGCAGTTATGCTAACTGAGTCTGCAGCGCAGAGAGTAAGGTTGCACTTGCAATCACGAGGTGAGGGAGAAGGCCTCCGTATTGGTGTGAAAACATCAGGTTGCTCTGGTCTGGCTTATATCATGGATTACGCCAATGAAATTACTGATCAGGACGAGGTTTTTGAAAGCCATGGTGTCAAAGTGATTGTAGAGCCGGATCATTTGAAATACCTCGATGGGATTCAGGTTGATTATGTACAAAATGGACTATCTTCTTCTTTTCAGTTTAATAACCCTAATGTTACTGAGCAGTGTGGTTGTGGTGAAAGTTTTACCACTTCATAATCATCGGACAGCAAAAATTTGAAAAATATCTAAAAGAGAATCTTATGTAAGATTCTCTTTTTTTGAGTGCTCTATCCATGAATTCCATTTCTGTGGTGCCACCTAAAATGGCAAAAAAAGGAACTGCTTTGGGCGAGAAGCGGGTAGCTTTGTCTACTTTAGGGTGTAAAGTTAATAGTTTTGAAACAGAGCTCATTGCTCAGAAGCTATCGGATCGTCATTATGCTAGGGTTAATCCATCAGAGCAGGCGGACCTTTATATTATAAACACCTGCACCGTGACTGCTGAAGCCGATCGCCAAGCAAGGCAATTGGTAAGAAAGGCAATTAGGACAAACCCGCAAGCATGGATAGTGGTGACTGGTTGTTACGCAGAAATTGATCCTGCTGCGTGCTCTGCAATTCCCGGTGTGGACTTGGTCGTCGGAAACAGCCAAAAATTGGATATTCCCACGTTGCTGGACAGTCTGTACCAGGGGGAATTGCCACCGATTTTAGAAAAAGATATTGATAAAGAGATTAGTCTTCCAGACGAGCTGTTGAGCGGCTACGAAGGTCGATCACGGGCTTTTGTCCAGATTCAGCAAGGTTGTGACCAAGGTTGTACCTTTTGTGTGATTCATAAGGCGAGGGGGCCCAATCGATCTTTTTCATTATCAATGATTCGGCGACAGGTTGAAAGATTGGTCATCAACGGCTACAAGGAGATCGTAATTTGTGGTGTTGACATTGGTTCCTATGGATCGGACTTCGAGGATAACTCACAAAATTTGACAGTGTTGTTAAAAGAATTAGTTAAGATAAAGGGAGACTATCGTTTGCGTTTAAGCTCGATTGATCCGGCGCATATCAGTGATGAGCTGATTGACTGCATTGCTTCTCAGTCCGTTATTTGTCCCCAATTGCACCTATCCATGCAGAGTGGGAATACATTGATTTTGAAGCGGATGAAAAGAAGGGCGACTAGAGAGGTACTTTACGAACGTGTGACTGCCTTGAAGAAAGCTGTTCCCGATCTTGTTCTAAGCGCCGATATATTGGTTGGTTTTCCTACTGAATCAGAGGAACACTTCCAGCAGACTCTAGATGCCGTGGTTGAGCTTGAAATCGCGTATCCTCATGTATTTTCCTATTCCCCAAGGCCAGGTACACCAGCCGCTAAAATTCCTTCACAAATACCTAAACTAGTGAGAAAAGAGCGAGCAGCGCGAGTTAGGGAGGTGGGAAAGCAGGTTTGGAATAGAGTAGCCGAACGTCAGATTGGAGATCACTCACGAATTTTGCTGGAGTCCATCAAAGGGAAAAATGTTAATGGTGTTCAATCTGGTCGCGCTAGTAACTACTTTTCAGTGAGGATTGATGATGGGGGAAATCCCAATATCAGCTTTTCCGATGCTAGTGCCCAGCACGACGACGAGCTTGGATGGGTAAATGTCGAGATAACCGCGGTTTCTGATCATGCTTTAATTGCTCGTAGGGTGTCCTAGAGGTACAATCCGGCTGTTTGTTTTCCCTTGGTCAACGGTTTTTTATTCGTTGGCAATTTCTATCTTGGAACGTCTGAATAAAGCATGACAGTTCAGTATGAATCTATATGAGAGGCATCCCAATTTTGAAAGCCATCATTGGTTTTTGGACTTGGTTTTTCGTGCTAGGCATTGATTCGAACTGACCTGTGTATCTCTAGTTCTACGTTTCCGTTAATTTAATACGTGAGTATTCGGAGTTTTTAATGGCGATTGAACGCACTTTTTCTATCGTAAAGCCAGACGCAGTAGGCAAAGGCTATATCGGACAAATTTACCAGCGTTTTGAAGATGCTGGTTTGAATGTTGTTGCCTCAAGAATGTTGCATTTATCCAAAGAACAGGCACAACAGTTTTATGCCGTACACAGTGAGCGCCCATTCTATAAAGACTTAGTGGATTTCATGATTTCTGGTCCAGTTATGGTGCAGGTTCTTGAAGGAGAGAATGCGATTTTGAAAAACCGTGAAGTAATGGGAGCTACCAACCCGGCAGATGCCGCTGCTGGAACCATCCGAGCCGATTTCGCAACCACGGTTGATGAAAATGCAGTTCACGGGTCAGATGCGCCTGAAACAGCCGCGGAAGAGATTGCCTTTTTCTTTTCTGATGATCAGATTTGCCCTCGCACCCGTTAATTTGTGCCGTACTAGCGAATGACCGATCATCTGGTATGTTAATCGACTCTCCCATCAATTTGTTGTCCATGGATCGAAATGCCATGGAGTCCTATTTTTGTGACTTGGGAGAGAAGCGTTTTCGTGCCAAGCAATTGCTACAGTGGATTTATCAGCGCAATGTTATTGATTTTGCAAAGATGACGGATCTAAGTAAATCGCTCAGAAAAAAATTGAGTGATGAAGCATGTTTAGCTATGCCGATCATTGTCAGCCAACAGCTATCGGCTGATGGTACTTGTAAGTGGTTATTGGAGCTCAAAGATGGAAATTGCATTGAAACGGTTTATATCCCTGAAAAGGATCGTGGTACCTTGTGTGTCTCCTCCCAGGTTGGCTGCGGTTTAAACTGCACTTTTTGTGCCACTGCGCGCCAAGGTTATAATCGTAATCTTGACGTGGATGAGATCATTGCTCAGGTGTGGATTGCGAATAACGCATTGGAGTCAATTGGTGTGGGTGGGTATTTCGACAATCGTCCACAAGATGACTTGGAAACTGGAGATTTTTCCTTGACGGATCAAAGACGCCCAGTTACCAATGTTGTCATGATGGGTATGGGCGAGCCTTTACTTAATTTCGAGAGTGTCGTTGCAGCGATGAACTTGATGATGGATGATTTCTCTTTTGGCCTGTCCAAAAGACGGGTGACATTAAGCACTGCTGGTGTTGTTCCAGCCATTGATCGACTTGCAGAGTCCTGTCCAGTTAGTCTGGCGGTGTCTCTCCATGCTCCGAACGATGAACTACGCAATAAGCTCGTACCAATTAATAAGAAATATCCAATCGAGCAGTTGCTGGCTGCTTGTCTTAGGTATGTAGGCGAAAACAAGCGCCAGCGAATTACGTTCGAATATGTCATGCTTAAGGGAATCAATGATTCACCTTCTCACGCCAGAGAATTAGCGAAATTACTTGAGGATGTTCCTTCCAAAGTTAATTTAATTCCCTTTAACCCTTTTGAAGGAGTTCATCTTGAACGTTCTGATTCGAGAACGATCGATCGATTCAGGGATATACTGCTTGGTCAGGGAATTTTTACCATTATGCGACGCACCCGAGGAGAGGATATCGACGCCGCTTGTGGGCAATTAGCAGGCGATTTTCATGACAGGACAAAGCGTTCCGTGCACATGAAACAGCAAAAGGTGGTGTTTTCATGAAGCGCTCGATTTTACTCATGGTGCTGATTGTGACACTACCAATAAGCGGTTGTGTCACCGTGATTGAAGAAGAGAAATGGTCAAGTCGTGAACGAGCACAGGCCCATGTTCTGCTAGGTTTGGATTATCTAAAACACGATCAGTTAGACATTGCCCGTGTCGAGTTCGATCTTGCGTTCGCTATCGATGGAAATTCGGACACGGTTTATCACGGGAAGGGGCTTTTGCTCGAGCGTTCCGGTTATCCTGCTCAAGCAACGGCAATGTTTAAAAAGTCGATTGAACTGAATCCGCGCAATTTCACTGCAATCAACGACTATGCCATTCATCTTTGCCACCAACATTCCAGCAATTTATTTGTTGTCGATGGAGCTGAAAACGTATCAACAGAAAAACGCTCAAACGGCACGCAAGATTCGACTTGGCAAATGAATTCATTGAAGGGGCTGGGTTTGCTGAATTCAATCGAAAATAACCCTGATAACGATCAAATGTTACAAACACTTTTAGCGCTTGGTGTATGTAATCATCAATTGGATCGCGTCGATGTTGCCGTTGAGTATTTCAAAGTGGTGTTGGAAAAGCGCCAAGATTTACCTCAGGCTCTCTTGCCGTTGGCAGAAATTTATCACCAGAAACGCCACTATCTGTCAGCCAGAGGCTTTATTGAACGCTATTTCTCTACAGGTTCAATTTCTTCTCGCTCCCTGCTCTTGGCTGTTAAGGTCGAAATAGAGCTTGATGATCAAGATAGCTCTAAGCGATATATCCGAGCTTTGACCACGAAGTTTCCGGATACTGAGGAAGCGAAACAGCTTTCTTCAGTTTTGAAACTCATTTAAATGCACAGCGAATTTGGAGTGTAAATGGTACCTGAACTAACTGCCGACATCTCAACCCTTGCTGCTCCAGGAAGTTTGCTGAAGCAAAAGAGGATTGGGCTTGGTTGGCCAGTGGAAAAAGTGGCTGGTTCCTTATTGCTTTCTGTGAGTCAAATTGAAGCCATTGAGCGCGATGACTATGCGAGCTTGTCCGGCGCAACTTATGTTCTGGGTTACTGGCGTAGCTACTCAGGTTTGCTGGGGCTTGATATCGAAGAGTCCATTGACCTGCACAAAGCTCAACTGAGAAACCCATTGAGCGCGATTACGCTTGAGGCTAACCATCAAAAAGCCCAAGGGCACCAGGAAAAAAATAGAAAACGTTCTGCTTTTCTTTTTCTTGTGCTGTCCGGTTTGTTTTTATCTGTTATCTGGATCTGGCAGAACCCAGAAGATAATCCGTTTAATCAATGGGTCGATAATTTATCGAATACGAGATTAGCTAAACTGACCCCTCAGGGTGATGGATTACAAGTGATTGGTAGTGACGCTTCTAGCCTGAAAACCGAAGGTAGTCAGGTGGAACAATCTGTCATATTACCTGAACCGAATTTCTCTGATGATTACGTTCGCACTGAACAATCCACTGGTCAGGTAGTGGCTACCACGGAAGTGCTGGATGGGGTGGATGGTTTAAGTGAAAGTGACTCTGCTCAAGCACAACTCAAGTCGGTGTTGCAGACAACAGATGGTTCTTTGTTATCGGATGAGCTAGGTGAAGTAGATGCTGATGCGGTGGAAGATAGTCTGAGAATTACGCAGGAAACCACTACTTCTTTGGTGACAGTGCAGGATGAGGAAGCTGATGTTCTTTCCCAAGGCAGTGCTAAACCTTTAGTGTCCATTGTCGAGGAGGAAAATCGTGTCAACGATAACAATTCCGCCCAAGACGGACTGGTGGTTATCGGTCAATCGACAGAAAAAGCGCTAGATGGGTTGTCTGAATCAAATGGCTCCCCAGATGGTGCGGAAGTCAACACCGGCAACGTGCTCTTGTCCCCTGATAATTCTACTGTGGTATCGGGCAGCACGAGTATTGGAAGTGCATCTTCAGAGCCGGACAATGGGACACCAGAAACCTTTGATCCTCTGTCTCCTCATAACGTGGAATTGCTGGTTGAAACAGAAACGTGGATTGACGTCAGGGACGTGACGGGTGAAAAACTGGTTTATCAAACAGTAGAAAGTGGACAACGATTGAAACTAAGAGGGGAACCTCCTTTTTATGTTTTTATTGGTACGTCTTCTGGGGTATCAGTCAATTACTTGGGAGAACCTGTCGCATTTAAAACACATTCTAGTGGTTTGTTTGCGAGATTTAAGATAGGTGAGTTACAGGAATGAAACAAAAAATTCAGTCAGTGAAAGGCATGAACGATCTTTTGCCTGACCAAACCAGCGCTTGGCATTATGTCGAAAATGCAATGCGCAACGTTGCTTGGAGTTATGGGTATCAGGAAATTCGGACACCAATGCTGGAAAGGACTGCGTTATTTCAACAGTCCATTGGTGACCAGACAGACATTGTTGAAAAAGAGATGTACACGTTTGTTGATAGTGGAGAAGAAATGCTTTCGCTGCGACCTGAGGCCACTGCGAGCACTGTCCGGGCTTGTAATCAACATGGCTTATTACACAATACGCATCAGCGTTTGTGGTACATGGGGCCAATGTTCCGACGGGAGAGACCGCAAAGAGGGCGTTATCGACAGTTTCATCAATTTGGTATCGAAGCTTTTGGTTGGCTCGGGCCAGATATTGACGCGGAAGTGATTCGTATCGGAGCGCGCATATGGAAAGAGATGAATATCGAAGGTATGACGCTGTTAGTTAATACCCTAGGTAATCAGTCAAGTAGGGATGCCTATCGAAATGCACTGCACCAATATTTAGATCACTATCGTGGCGATCTTGATGACGATAGCCTTCGACGATTGGATAAGAATCCACTGCGTATCTTGGATAGCAAAGTAGAAAGTACTCAACTACTCCTTAAAGAAGCACCTAGTCTCCATGATCACCTAGATGCCGATGCCAAGGCCCATTTTGAACGATTGTGCTCATTACTTGATGATGCTGGTATTACTCCTGTTATTAGCCAAAAGCTGGTTCGTGGACTCGATTATTACACAAGTACCGTTTTCGAGTGGGTCACAGATCAGTTAGGATCACAAAGCGCAGTTTGCGCGGGTGGTAGATATGATGGGCTCGTAGAGCTCCGAGGAGGAAAGCCCACTCCAGCTATTGGGTTTGCGCTTGGCATGGAAAGAATGGTCGAACTGATCGCCATGCAGAATGAACATACACCGAAGAATGAAATAGATGTTTATGTGATTCAGTTGTCCGATGCCGCGATCAGTGAGGCCACTCGGCTGTCAGAGAAACTAAGAGACAGTGGTTTGAGAGTAGTGAGTCATTGCGGTGGTGGAAAAATGAAAAACCAGATGAAGAAAGCAGATCAGAGTGGTGCGAGAATCGCCGCCATTTTTGGTGATGACGAACAAGTGAGGGGGGTGGCGCAGATCAAGTTACTCAGAGATTCCGGAATTCAAAGAGAAGTTCCGTTGAATACATTGGTTGACTGGTGCAAGGACTACTTAGGGTAACACTGGTTCAGAACCATGCCGTGGGTACATACAGCGTGTGTGGTTTGGTCTTTTTCTTTTTTGTAAATAGTTTAACGAGCCATGAAACTTGGCGACAATTTTAATCGATAACGAGAGAATGTAGATGGCAGAAAGAGAGAAGCCTAAGTTTACAGAAGATGAAGATATGGAACGAGCTAGAGCATTCTGGAAATCGAATGGCAGCTCGATTGTTGGAGGCATCGTCTTGGGACTCGCTGCGATAGTTGGGTATAACTACTGGCAGTATCTCGAAAAAAACGAAGGTGAAGGTGCTTCTTCTTTATTCGATCAAATAGCCGCGGGTAAGGAAGCTATGACCGTTGCCGATGATTTAATCGAAGGCTATAGTGGTTCTCCCTATGCGTCGCTTGGGGCGCTGGCGGCTGCTAAGACGGCTGTTGAATCAAATGACATTGAAAAAGCGAAGACATATCTGAATTGGATTTTAAGTAACTCAAAAGATGAAGGTATTTTACACATTGCGCGTCTACGGTTAGGTGCGGTATTGTTGTCTGCTAAGAACTCGAGTGAAGCGTTGTCACTTCTTAAGATTGAAGAAATGTCGACGTTCGCTTCCAGATATCACGAGTTAATCGGAGATGCTAACGTGCAGCTTGGAAATGTTGCAGAAGCTAAAGAAGCCTATCAACGTAGTTTGGATACGTCTTCTATCGCCTCTGGTGGCCGACAACTCATTCAGCTGAAACTCGAAAATGTAAGCGGAGCTTGAGATCATGAACACACCCATAAAACATCTTCTTGTTTCATTTTTGACTTGTCTTGTTTTAGCCGGTTGCTCGGGAAAGGAACAACAGGTTTTATGGGGTATCTATCAAGAGCCAATTGAACCCAAGCCCTATCCCACAGACAGTGGTGTGACCGAACTTAATCGGCTTTGGAAAGCAGATTTGGGGCAGACTGATAGTGAAGGATATGCACTTCTTCGCCCAGCCTATGATGGTAAATTTATTTTCGCTGCTGATCGTCGAGGCAAAGTATCTAAGATCAGCGCCGAAGATGGAACGATCGTGTGGACCGAGGACCTTAACACCAGTGTGTTTTCTGGTGTGGGTGTTGGTGATGGGCTCGCTGTTGTTTCTACTGATCAGGGGGCACTTATAGCACTTTCTGCGGAGAAAGGCGATTTGGTATGGACGACATCGGTGAAACGACAGATTTCAGCAGTTCCGGTTGTGGGAAATACCCGAGTGGTAGCGAGAACTGCAGATGGAATGATTGTTGGATTGGATTCCAAATCGGGTCGTTCTGTTTGGCGCTTGGAAAAACCGGTTCCTGGGCTAAGTGTGCATGGCGACTCGATGCCCACCATTATTGGCAATGCCGTAATTGTGGGCCTGCCCAGTGGTGTTTTAGTCGCTGCAAATGTCATCAATGGAAGAGAATACTGGGAAGCAGAGATTGCGTATGTCCAGGGTGCTAATGAGCTAGAACGGCTTATTGATTCGGATACTCCAGCACTGGTTCAAGGCAATATTATTTATACGGCAGCGTATGGGAGCAATATAAGCGCATTGAGAATTGAAGGCGCTGAGAGGGTGTGGAAAACAAGATTATCAACTCGCCTACCGATGGCGATTAATGAAACCCATTTGTTTGCGACCACACTGTTTGGTGGTGTCGTCGCAATAGATATTGAATCTGGCGACATTTTATGGGAACAAAAGGGGTTTGAGGGAAGAGGGGTAAGCCAACCAATTCTCTTTTCGAATCGTATCATTGTGGGCGATTCTAACGGTAAACTGCATTCGCTTGATGTTCAAACAGGAAATCTTGTCCAGTCTAGAAATGCGATTGGAGGGGCGATACTCTCCATCGCGGTTGGTGATAAACAGTTTTCAATATATTCCTCTGAAGGCGAGTTAGCCGCATACTCTCTTTAGTACCTTCACTTTTAATATTGAGCGGTTCCATACTTTTAGGTTATCGATTTTTAGGTAGTCGGGTTTATGAGATTGTTCTTTTCTCTCGAGTTTGAAATACAACGATGTTACCCGTCATAGCGCTTGTGGGTCGTCCGAATGTCGGAAAGTCCACTCTGTTTAACAGATTAACCCGTTCACGGGATGCATTGGTCGATAACCGCCCAGGTGTTACGAGGGATCGTTTGTATGGTCGTGGGCGAGTAGGAGATAAGCCCTATCTCGTTGTGGACACCGGCGGATTGGAGTCTGAAGAAGGTTTTTTCACTGCAGCTATTCGTCATCAGGTTTATCAAGTTGTCGAAGAAGCTCAGGTCGTTTTCTTTCTCGTTGATCATCAGGATGGACTTGTGCCCCAGGACTTGGAAATCGCAAGTCAGTTGAGACAAACTAATCGAGATATTTATGTATTAGTCAACAAAAGTGAGGGTTCGGAACCCGAGATGGCATCATCTGAGTTTCAGGAATTGGCAATCGGATCACCCATTGCCATATCCGCAAAGCGTGGTGATGGCGTTGCTCAGTTTATCGACGACTTGCTAGAAGAGTTTGGCGATGTCGAGGAAGAAACTGATGACAATGAACCGAAAATAGCGCTAGTTGGCAGACCTAACGTTGGTAAGTCCACGTTGATCAATAAGCTCGTCGGTGAACACCGAGTGATTACCAGTGATCTGCCAGGTACAACCAGAGACAGTGTCAGAATTCCGCTTCAGGTTGGTGATGAGCGCTATACCCTTATCGATACCGCTGGTGTGCGAAGAAAAGCTCGCGTTGATGAGGCAATCGAGAAATTCTCGGTGGTCAAAACACTGCAAGCCGTAGAAGAGGCTAATGTGGTTGTCCTAACCCTTGACGCTTCTAGTGAAATCGGCTCTCAAGACGCGACTATCGCAGGAATGATCCAGAATCTTGGCCGTTCCATCGTGGTTGTGGTTAACAAATGGGATCGCTTAGGTTCCGAGCAACGAAAGAAGATTCGTAAAGAATTAGAGAAAAAGCTCCCTTTTCTCCCTCGTGCGGATATTCTTTTTGTTTCTGCGCTCTACGGTTCAAATATTGTTGACGTTATACCGGCGGTAAAGAAGGCTTATAACTCTGCAATGATCTCCATATCCACATCTAGCCTGAATCGAACATTGGAAGATGCAGTATCACAGACAGCTCCACCGATGCACAACCAGCGACCAGTAAGATTAAAATTCGCCCATCAAGCTGGGAAAAATCCCCCGATTATTGTGGTTCATGGAAATCAGGCTGAGTCCATTCCAGAGTCTTATAAGAAGTATCTGGCCCACTATTTCTCTAAAGTTTATCGGCTGGTTGGTACACCATTGAGGATCATTCCAAGGTCAAGCACCAGCAATCCTTTTAAGAATAGAAAGCCGAACAAAGTGAGTTTCAAACAACGTTCAGGGAGAAGAAGAAAACTGTAGCGGATCCACTCTGTTTTCATTTAGCTGTAGCTGCCAATCTACCTGAGCCTGTATCGAACCCGCAGCAACCCCTATCGGCGTTCTGATTTCTAACGTATCCCCAGCACTTACTAGCACCTCTTTAAGGTTAGAAATAATCGATCTCATTCCCATTCCGTGGTTCAGAACCACAAAGAGCGCTCCACTACTAGCCTGTTCTATTCGTTCCACTACCCCACTACTAGGGGAGACGACAATGGTATCTGGGTGGGTTATATAAGTGATCCACGAATGATCAATCATTTGTATTTCATCACTATTCTTGATGACTAATCCATAAGGTATGTATTGCCCCTTACTCACAATCTGTTGCATTTCAAAGATTGGAGTTACCGATCTCGGGCCAGAAAAAGGGTAGTTCTGGTCATTCTTAAACGGTTGGTTATTGATCTCTATGGGTTGAAACTGGATATCAAAGAATGCTTTTGGCAACTCAATTATGCGCCCAGGCATGGATGCAGGAATCGGATCAATTCTGAATAACTGGGACATCTTGGAGTTATCCTCTAGTTGAATTCTGATCAGGTAATTTCCAGGCAATGTCTCGCTGGATAGTCCAATTACGGCTACCCACTTTTCATTATTTTTTAGTACCAATATGTTCTTATCTCCAAACTTTACTTCAGGTTTGGTGCTGGATTCGCTTGAAAGATAAACTAGTGCAACGCCCCCTGGGATAGGGTTATGACGAGGTGGATTCGCTAAGGCACTTTTCAATGTTAGGGAAAGGACGAGGGTAGTCAATAGCGTTAAGATCACCTTCCTAAGAGAGAAGGAAGTGCGGGATTTTTCATCATTGAGGCTATTTGTGAGGGAGATGGATCCGCATATGTTCGCCAACTTTGACATGGGACTATGTCTATTCCTGTTTAATGTCGACAACCATGGCATCGATGCAACCTTTTGCCAATTTAATGTTAATGGATTCTCCTACTTTAGCGGCGCTAGAATCAACCATGACATCTCCATTTCCAGTCTGAACTATTGCGTATCCCCTAATAAGAGTATGTTCTGGGCTCATGATATTAAGTTTTTCACGAAAACGGAGTGCTGCTCTTTGGCTGTCAGCTAGCCTTCGAATCATGATATGGCGTAGAAGCCGCTTATCTTGGTCGAGTTGTTGCTTGCACAAATTGAGCTGATTTATAGGAGAACGGAGTTGGATTGTATTTTTTAGGGCTTGTAATTGATAGCGATTCTGGCCGATTTGATGAATGACTTGATTTTCGAGTTGTTGGTGCAACCCCTTTCGCCGCTGTTTCAGCAAATCCAGCTTACGTGAGGGATGGGTTAAACGAACGGTTAAATAGTCCAGATTTTGTTGACTATTTTGCAGTTGTTTTAGCAAATTCTTTTCTAACTGGTAAGACATATCCAGAATGTCCCTTTTCATCTGGGTAATACTGGGGCTAAGGTGTTCTGCTGCTGCGGTTGGTGTTGCCGCTCGAAGGTCGCTGACAAGATCGGCGATGGTGAAGTCCACTTCATGTCCGACGCCACTAACCACAGGAATCACTGAGGCGAAAATCGCCCTAGCTACGGATTCTTCGTTGAAAGCTTGGAGATCTTCAAGAGAGCCTCCACCTCTGGCAAGTATCAGTACATCCGCATCGTTTCGATCATTAGCAACACTCAACATCTCAGTGATCGCTTTTGGGGCCAGTTTTCCTTGCACCAATACCGGATAGAGAATCACCGAGGCCACCGGATATCTCCTTGCAAGTGTGGTTAATATATCCTGCAATGCCGCCCCGGAATCAGAGGTGATGATGCCGATGGTTTTGGGGTAAGGCGGCAGTGACTTTTTGTGGAGACTATCAAATAAACCTTCTTCTGAAAGTGCTTGTTTGAGCAGCTCAAAAGATCGACGCAGGGCTCCTTCGCCGGCTTCTTCCATGAAAGAAACAATAAGCTGGAGATCACCCCTAGGTTCATATAATGATATTTGTCCGCAAACTAAGACTTGCATGCCATTTTTAGGCGCCATCGAGGTGATACCACGTTTGTTTCTAAAATAAGCAGATCGAATAATCGAGTTTTTTTCTTTTAAAGAGAAATACAAATGTCCGGATGCGGGTGCTGCTAGCCCGGATATCTCACCTTCAACCCAAATCGAGCGATAGCCAGATTCTAGCTGGGCGCGAAGCTCCCTAGTGAGTTGGGATACGCTGTATATTTTTTTTGTCATTTGTGTGGCGTTATTCTTCGGGGTGCTTCGATGTTGACTGATGAAGGCCAACCAGAGAAGGCGATACCTATTCCTATCGAATGGGTATGGTTGCTATTTTTCAATGTCCGTTCGTGGATCGCTAGATTGAGATTTAAAAAAGGTAGTTGGGTGATGGGTTGGGTTGACTAAGTGCTTGAGCAATACCAAGCTTGGCGTATTTAGACACTTCTTGTGCAAGAAAAATTGCTGTGCTGTGGTCCTCGCTCAGTTGATATTGCACCGCCAATGACAGTAGCTGTGTCAAACTAATTGATTCATGCGGTTTGAAGGGGTTCCGTACCATCCATTGTGCATTGAGGCGTTTCGCTTCGTCTAAATCTAAGATTGCTTGCTCCATTGGTGCGAGTTCAGGAGGCTGAGGTGTATTGCTAGTGGATGCACAACCCATTAATCCCATTGTAAGGGGCATGAGTACGGCAAAAATAACAGATATCTTCATCCTAGAAAAAAAGTAAAAATTCACCAAGGATTATATGCCACAAGAAGGGGGCTGGTGGGATTTAAGTTGGAAATTGAAGATATGTCATTGGGTAGTTTGAATAAGTAAGACAGAAAAATTAAGTGTCTTCGCAGTAGTTTACAGAAATAATATCTACCTGATCTGCATTGAAAGTCTGTATTCTCTGACACGTCATGATATGTTAATTTAACGGGTATCTGGTTTGTATTTTGGAGAAGCAAAATTGTGTTTATCGTTTGGTTTCTGTGATAGAATCCCGCGCCTTTAGAATGGCACTAATTCCAGAGAGGAATAAGCTGATTATGGTTACAATTCGTCTGTCCCGTGGTGGCTCAAAAAGACGCCCTTTTTACTCAATTTTGGTGGCTGATCAACGTCGCTCTGCTCGTGGTCGTTTTATCGAGAGAGTTGGTTTTTTCAATCCAGTTGCAATCGGTAAGGAAGAGAGGCTTCGTCTGGATATTGACCGATTGGAGCATTGGGTCAATCAAGGTGCTCAACCGACTGAAAGAGTTTCCCAGCTTTATAAACAAGCAAAATCCCAAGCCGTTACGGAGGCTACATCTGAAGTTGCTGCATAGTTGGGGTGGCTTTGATGATTTACTTCACGGTAGTGTCGTTATGCGCTGAAGTGAAAGGCAAACATAGAAAGATTGTGACTCCTTGACTATGAATTTTTCTGGCAATGCTTTGGTGCTTGGTAAGTTTGTCGGTCATTTCGGTGTCAAAGGATGGTTGAAAGTGGTTTCTTATACACGCCCAGTTGATGAAATCTTTCAATATTCTACTCTTTGGGTGAAAGCTCATCTAGCAACTGGAGGGTGGAGAGAAGTTAGTTTTGAGCAAACTAGGTCCCAGGAAAAGCGCTTGGCGGCAAAGATCAATGGCATTAATAACCGTGAACAAGCAGAAGCATTTATTAACTGTGAGATCGCTGTAGCGGAATCAGAGTTAGTGTTTCTCCCAGAAGGAGAATACTACTGGAGACAGCTCATTGGTTTACGGATGAGAAATCTGGAAGATGTTGATTTTGGAGTGGTTGACCATATTCTCGAAACCGGGGCAAATGATGTTTTAGTTGTAAAAGATTGTGAAAATAAACTCGAGCGTTTAGTTCCATGGACAAAAGACGTTGTATCGGAAGTGGATCTACAAAAATTGACGATTGTGGTTGACTGGGATAGCGATTTTTGATTCCCAAAAAATATGGTGAATGGTGAGGTAGTAATTTTCCGATATTTGGGATGCAGAGCGTGGTCGATATCCGAAGAACATGAAGGAAACCAGCGGTGAAATTTAATATCGTTACTATTTTCCCTCAAATGTTTTTGGCACTGACTGATTTTGGTATTACGAATCAAGCAGTGCTGAAAAAGAAATTAGATATTCAGTGTTGGAACCCAAGGGATTTTACCTTGGACAAACATCGGTCTGTTGATGATCGGCCTTATGGCGGTGGACCGGGTATGTTGATGAAGCCAGAACCGTTAGCGCGGTGTTTGGATGAACTGAAAAGAGCAACAACAGGTCCAGTTATCTATTTATCCCCTCAGGGAGAGCCACTGGACCAGAGTATGGTGCGTGACTTTAGCAAGCTGCCAGAGATGACGTTACTATGTGGTCGTTATGAAGGCGTTGACGAGCGAGTTATTCAGACTCGTGTTGACCTTGAAGTATCAATTGGTGACTATGTATTAGCAGGCGGTGAGCTCGGGGCAATGGTTATAATTGAAGCGGTTACCCGGTTGATACCAGGTGTATTAGGAAATGATCTATCTGCTCAACAGGACTCGTTTTCGGGACAGTTGCTAGATTGTTCTCATTATACGATGCCTGAAGTGTTTGAGTCGTTACCTGTGCCTCCTGTGTTACTGAGCGGTGATCACGAAAGAATTCGTCGCTGGAGACTCGCTGAGTCCATCACTCGAACTAGAAGTCGTAGACCAGATTTATTGGTTGATTCGAAGCTGAGTAACGAACAGATTAATTTATTGAAATCCCTTGAATCGGGAATGAATGTGGAGTCCAAAGATGAGTAATATTATTGAACAACTGGAAGCTGAGCAGCTAAAAACTGACATCCCTAAATTTGGCCCTGGTGACACTCTTAGGGTGCAGGTTCGTGTTAAGGAAGGAACAAGGGAGCGGCTTCAAGCATATGAAGGTGTCGTTATTGCCAAGAAAAACCGTGGTCTTAATTCTGCGTTTACGGTGAGAAAGATGGCCAGTGGAGAGGGTGTTGAACGTGTGTTTCAGACCCATAGCCCTTTGATTGCTGAAATACAAGTGATACGTCGTGGTGATGTTCGTCGCGCTAAACTGTATTACTTGCGCGATCGTACTGGTAAGGCTGCGCGCATTAAAGAGAAAATTAGACGCTAATATGATGCTGATCTGTTTGGCCAAGGCCGGAATCAGTGATCTTAGTAATTAAAAGAACGGAGAGAACGGACCATTTTTTGGTCCGTTTTTTGTTTTCCCTCGCTTTTATCACAACTTTTGCATTGCTTAGCAATGTTGTCAGTGCACAGCAAGTACCCACCACCAAAGACCAACCTAATTACCCAGAATATATTCCTTCATACGCCAAGCAGTTGACTCGAGTGCAAGTATTGATTAGATCGAATGTGCTTGATCTGGCTCAGAGGATTTTAGAAACCCAAGGGCCTCCTGCGGTGCCTAGTGATAATTGGATAAACTGGGAGCGCCAACTCTGGTCTCTTTATCAATCTAGAAAACAGTGGGATATGTTGTATAAACGAACCTTACAAATCCCCCCAGCCTTTCCAGCTCGTATCCATTTTGAGGCGGATACGCTCGCTGTGTCTGCATTGATTGCAATGAATAAGGGTTCAAAGGCCCGTCGTCTAATTAGAAAAAATCTCTCTTCTACGTTTGTCTCAGAATTGCAAAAGAAGCAACTGAGAGAAAGAATCATTGAAAGTTTTTTGAATGATGATTTACTTCTCGATGCGACCATTGCCATGGAGCACTACCAGCATGATTACCGTTCTCAGTCCGAAGATTGGTTGCTATTGAGTGCTAGGGTTTATATGCAAATGGGGAGTTTAGACCGAGCAATCAATTTACTCGCTCCGTTAACGAATCCTGCAGCGCGTTTACTTAGAATTCAAGCCAGACTAGATGGTGGGTCTATGTCGCCAGAGCAGGCAATCAGTGCGGTACATTCTTTGTTGAACAATAGTGCTGTAACTGTGAATAAATTGGATGCTTTGTCAGTCATGATTTCAGCCTCAAAGCGGTCTACGGCTCAGCTGTCTATCATTGGCCTACTAGAACGCTATATTTTGGCGGAGTCAGTGGATGATGAGAGAAGCCCTGCTTATGAAGAATATGGTGTTGAACATTTATTTGAATCCTATTCAAATATTGCCTTACGGCAGGCTAATAGGTTGGGACTGCTGATAGGAGACCATATGCAGTGGTTAGACTATATTGAACAGTTTCCCTTGAACGATAACACCATAAAAAAGTCACTGTATGCTTATCTATGCATGAATGTCATTGAAGCAACCAGCAAGCGAAAGGCTATGGATGGCTATATTAACACCTTGATTGGGTCTGGTAGTACAGATTTGATATTAGCAGTGTTTGGCAGGGATAAGTTTTTGGGGGAATTGAATCTTAGTGCAGATATTGGCCTTTACCTATCCAACTATGCCTTGGAAAAAGGTAATGTCCGTCTTGCTGCGGCAGTGAATAATGGGCTTACCGAAATCCCCTCCGGGATGAAACAAGAAGACTGGATTTTGCACGTAGCCAGAGTTTCGATTACCGCAGGCGACTACGAGCAAGGTACTGATCAACTTCTTAATTGGGTGACGTCTTACTCTAAGTTAACACCAGAACAAACGGATAAGGTGTTGCAACCCGTGTTTGATCTTCAAAAAGTCAACCAACATAAACGTGCGTTAACACTCTTGCATCTGATTAGCGATCGCTCGTCTTCAGAGCGGCATCAAAGGGAGATTGCATACTGGTTAGCGGAATCCTATCAGGAGACAAAACAGTATCTCCAAGCAGCGGACTATTTTCTTTACTCTGCACTGCAAAAAGCCAATGGGTTTGACCAATGGGGTGAGTCTGCTAGATTTCGGGCGGCTGAATCACTGGTCGAAGCCAACCAAGTTAGTGATGCTCGGTCCCTTTTTGAAGACCTTTTGTCCAGAGCTACCGAAGAAAGTAGGAAAACCTCATTACAGCAAAAGCTACAGCAGATCTGGTTGCTTGATTCGTATGTTTCCACAATTCGAGATGGAAACTAAGGCAGTAACTGAATCATGTCACGACCAGCTGATTGATCAGTTTCTTGACGGTGTCTGGATGCAATCAGGTCTTAGTGAGAACACACTGTCGGCTTATAGGCAGGATCTAAAGTTATTCGGTTTATGGATATCTGAACGTGATCTCGATAGTTTGCAGATCAAATCCACCGATTTGTCTGAGTACATATTCTGGCGTGCGCAGCACAGCTCAAATAGATCGGCTGCGCGTTCTCTTTCTAGTATTAAGCGTTTTTATCGGCATTTGTTGCTTGAGGAAATGATTCAACATGACCCCTGTTCCAATGTAGTTGCCCCGACCATAGGAAGGTCTCTACCCAAGTCTTTGTCAGAGTCGGATGTGGAGCGGCTCATTGACGCTCCGGATGTGGATACTGATTTGGGTTGCCGAGATCGAGCGATGCTTGAAACCTTATATGCAACGGGTTTGCGGGTAACCGAACTGGTTGGGTTAAAACTATCTCAATTGGACTTAACCGTTGGAGTCTGTCGAGTAATCGGTAAGGGAAGTAAGGAACGTCTGGTTCCTCTTGGTGACGAGGCGACGGAATGGGTGGAGCGATATATTCAATTTCATCGTGCAAATACACTATCAGGGAGAATGAGCGAAGCTATTTTTGTGACCAACCAAGCTCGTGCAATGACCCGTCAGGGGTTCTGGCTAAATATAAAGCGCTACGCGCTGATTGCTGGTATTAGTGATTCATTATCACCCCATACCCTGCGTCATGCTTTCGCCACGCATTTGATTGATCATGGGGCTGATTTGAGGAGTGTACAAATGTTACTTGGTCATTCGAATTTATCCACTACCCAGATTTATACCTACGTAGCGCAAGCCCGCCTGCGCAGCCTGCACCAAGAACATCACCCTAGAGGGTGAAATTTTCGGACAAGATGGAGGATAAGATCAGTTTTTTGGGGCTTTAGGTGTAGAAGTTTAGACCAAATCTGACACCGTATTAAATCAATCCGAGCGAAGCGAGGGTTGATTTAATGAGAGTTACCCGTTTTGATGTAGTTACCAAACAATATCAAAACACAACGAGGT
>WLWV01000148.1 GCA_012103395.1 Gammaproteobacteria bacterium | reverse complement strand
GGCTCAACATTCAATACTAAAGCCTGAAAAACCGGCTTTGGCTTCGCTCTCTACGTTCACTCCGCCAAAGCCAATAGCGAAGCTGCAATAGAAAGCTAAATTACAGACCTCAGATTACACTACCGTTCGCTACGCTCACTTCGCCTAAGCCAAACGAACATCGCTAAAGAAATAAATTACAGACCTCAGGGTACACTACCGTAAACTATATTATTGCTAGCAATTAATTGGGATGCCGGAATTTTATTTATAAGCTTATTTTTGTCAAAAAGTAGTGATACGCCCGTGTGATTGCCACCATAATATGCCCACATATTAGGCAATGCATAGCTCCTACCTCGGAAATCCAATTTTTGGTTTTCATCTCGTTCACAAAGGCAGAATATTTTTACATAGTAATCCCTAGCAATCTTGTATTCATCCATTAATTCTGATGCATGTTCGTGACGATTCCCTTTGTAAGTAATCCCTGAAAACTTTTCCCTTGATTCCCTAGGATCATTTACTTGTGAAACAGAGCTAAAACGAATATTTTGAGTTGGTAGAATATGTTCCACACAAGTTTTGAAACTCGTATAGTGGGAGAGCAAGTTGTCAGATTCCAGATTCATGCTTTGAATTATATACAAAGGCATTCGAAACATAGAATTGAGGCTCTCCACGATGCCCGAATTCCCTTTAGCTGTGACCTAACTGTTTTTACATATGTCCCACAGTGAACAGAATACTAAAAAAGTGTTTACTTGTTAGCTGAATAGAATAATCCTGTTTGAATGACCGTTTCGCCGTGATATTTATCGTCGCCAAAATTCAGAAACTGGCTCTTAAAGAGGATTGCACGGTCGATCTATCATTTCCAATTTGTCTCAATTTGGGCCAGAAGAGTCAAATATCAACAGTCAAATCAACTCCATTCTTTCCAACTTTCAATAGTTTTTACTCTGACCCTAATCTCCTTGCGCAAACCCACAATCAATGGATTATGAAGGGCGATTACTAGTTGTTTCCGCTGTTGTATCTGCACCGTTTAGAGCAGTAAACACTCGAAAAACACGCACGAAAGTAAGTATGCCTTACGCGGATCGTGCGCCAGAATTTGAGTCGAAAAAGTGCGCTAGCGGGGGTTTAACCCCAAATTTGATGGTTGAGGCTTTTGGTACTTCCGGTGGTTTCTCTGCTTTAGCAATAAACTCAACGTTTGACGCTGTGCGTAGATGAATCAATGCGTACTCACCCAGATTTTCAACCAGCTCCAGTGTGCCTTCAACAACGGCGTTAGCTGAATCAGTTATTGAAAGATGTTCAGGCCGTATTCCCACCTGAAGGTCATCCGAAAGCTCTCTGTTAAGTAGTGAACTCGCGCCCGAGGTAAGATCGCTCGCTGAGAAAAAATTCATCTTTGGGCTACCAATAAATTGAGCCACAAAAGCATTTTGTGGGCGTTCATAAAGCTCGATCGGTGATCCAACTTGTGCTATGCGTCCGTCCCTTAAAACCACGATTTTGTCGGCGAGAGTCATGGCCTCGACTTGATCATGTGTCACGTAGATCATTGTAGTCTTAAGCCTTTCATGCAAACGTGCTATTTCCTTTCGCGTTTGAACGCGCAAAGCGGCATCCAGGTTTGAAAGCGGCTCGTCAAACAGAAACACACTCGGATCGCGCACGATGGCGCGACCAATTGCTACCCGCTGGCGCTGCCCACCTGACAGATTGCGGGGAGTGCGGTCCAGATACTCTGAGATCTGCAGGATTTCAGCGGCTGCCTGCACCCGTTTCTCAATCTCTTCACGAGGAGTATTCGCTTGCTTTAGGCCAAAAGCCATATTTTTATAAACCGTCATATGCGGATAAAGGGCATAAGTTTGGAATACCATTGAAACCCCCCTCTTGGAGGCCGCAATGTCATTCATTTCGACATCGCCGATACAAACTGTCCCACTGGAAATATCCTCTAACCCCGCTATCATACGTAGTAGGGTTGATTTCCCACATCCAGATGGTCCTACAAAGACAACAAACTCACCATCAATAATGTCCAAGTTAATTCCATGGATAACCTGCACGTCACCGTAGTTTTTACGCACATCGCGTAGCGTTAGACCGACCATTTTAACTCCATATTTACGATTTCTCGTTGTAAAGTCTCGACAAAATCGGGATACTGTACTGGCAACTCACCCCATAATTGGCGATTCGTAAGAAAATCTTTTGTCCCCAATAACACCTGCAATTCGTTCCAAGCGGGTTCAACATATTTGAAACCGATATTGCCTGCATTCACATGTTGAGCGAAAACATACCAACTGGCGATACTGCGGATTGCGTAAACGGGCATAATTCCCTGATTCAGGCAACCTTCCAGTGTCGGGCGAATAAAGATTGGAAACTTGGCCATACCATCCGCACAAATCCGAGCAACCGTGTCACCGATAGCGGTATTGGAAAAGCGCTGCACAATTTCCTTCAAGTAGTTGGCTTTTGAGAAAGGAAGATCGAGCGTCAATGCCGGAAGCACCTCCTCGGTTTCGAAACTCTGAAAATGCGCTAATAGGTGGGGAACACGCATAGCCGCATCAAACGTCTCAATACCTTCCAGTGCCGCTAGATAAGCAAGCGCAGTGTGTCCACCATTCAGAACCCTGATTTTTGTTTCTTCATAAGCATTTACATCTGCCGTAACGATGACGCCTACATTGGCTAACTCAGGGATATTCGCAAAGGTCTGAGATTCAAATACCCACTGGGAAAACGCTTCTGACATAATAGGTGAAGTGACCGGGCTGCCGACAATCTCTGCAAATTCAGTGTTGAGTTCGGTAGGGCTTCGCGGTGTGATACGATCTACCATTGAGCAGGGAAAAGTAACGTTACTTTCAACCCAGCTAGCTAGGTTAGATTGATCACAAGCCACCAAATAGGTGAGCAGGTTGTTGCGCAGCATTTTGCCGTTCTGGCGGATATTGTCACAACAAGCGATAGTCAATGGCGCATCCACCGCAGCAATACGTTTGATTAATGCATTTCGTAAATAGGCATAAACACTTTCACAAAAATCTCCCGACACCTCGGCTTTGATTGTTGGGTCTTCAAGATCCAACCGTCCGTTAGGGTCGGTGTAATAGCCACTTTCTGTCACAGTTATAGTCACCATGTGAACAGAGGGTAGTGCAAGCAGCCCTTCGCACTCTTGTTTGGCTATGCTCCAATCAGAAAAGTACACATGGCTGCGTACGCGACGCCGAGTGACCTCTCCATCTGGCGAATATGTTTTCAAAAAAAACCCATCATGCCGCTTGATGTCCTCTTCGGCGTTTTTAAAATGTGACGCCTCGGATTCTCGAAGATTTACTGCCGCGACCCCCCATCTCAGATCTCCTGTCTGATCCATATAGTCATCTAGATAGACTGCCTGGTGCGCTCGGTGAAAAGCGCCGAACCCCAAATGAACAACACCGATCTGGCAAGAAGATCGGTCATAAACGGTCGTGGCAATCTCACTGATTGCTGTGCTCTGGACTGCTACGCTAGTCATATGCCCTCCTTGGTGCAAGGTCTTTGCGCGCGATTTCACGATATTCTGACGGCGTCATACCCTTTAGTTTGAGGAAATGCCGGTTAAAGTTCGCAAGGCTTTTAAACCCTGCTTCCTGTGCAATCGATGTGATTTGATTATCCGACGCAAAGAGCATCCCGCATGCTTGCCCGATGCGGATACGATTCAAAAAATCAACAAAGCTATGACCAGTCACCGCTTGGAAGTTTCTGCTAAAAGTAATCTCCGTCATATTGGCCATTTCGGCGGCCTGAGCAACTGATATACCTTCGTAGAATTTCTTTGTAATATGATCTACTACCTCTGCAATACGGGCCTGTTTACTACCACCTTCGGGTTGTATCAACTTTGTGACCGATAGTGTTTTCTTTTCTGCATGTTCATTCAATCGGACCAAAAATCGAACAAAAGCGAGAATACGTTCTGCCCCTTTGTTATCGCGAATGGATTCCATATGCCCTCGCGCAAAGGTCGGATTAAATCCCTGAAAAAAGATACCAGATTGCGCTAGTTTGAGCATTAGCAAAACTTGTGAAAATTCGGGAAAGCCTTCTGCGAGTTTTCCGACACTTTCGTGGCTAAACTGTATCAACATATCTCTTATGACAACCTGTTTCGACCATACCTGGTCGGTAATCCAGTTGTGAGGTAAATTGGGCCCTGTCATGAACAGATCACCGGCTTTGAAATCGCCGATATAGTCGCCTACAAAAGCCTTGCCTCGTGTTTCTACCACAAGATGAAGTTCATATTCCTCATGGGAATGCCACCGACATAAGTCAGTAGGCCATCCATGTTCGAGATACCGTATCGATCGCATGCTTCGATCGACCTTTTCTATTTCAGGTTCAATAATCGACATAAATTCTACGACCCCAACGCTAAGACTTTTCGTGTAAAGAAAAGCGGAGAACGTTTTCGCTATCGATTCCGATTCGAGTATTGGCGTTCACTTGACCGCTCCGAAAGTCAAACCACGCACCAACTGCTTTTGACAAAACCAACCCAGGACGACAATAGGGCCAACCGCTGCCGTCGACACTGCTGAAAGGCGGCCGAAAAACAAACCTTCTGGCGCCCGGTTACCTTCGATTAACTTGGATAGCGTGGCTGCATCAGTCGTGGTCAGTCGAACAGTCCAATAGGCTTCATTCCAACAAAAAATAAAACACAAAAGTGCTGTTGATGCGATACCGCCCCATGCGAGGGGAATCAATATGTCTTTAATTTCTCCCCAGATACTCACACCATCCATTTTTCCTGCCTCAATAATTTCCTTTGGAATTTCCTTAAAGTAGGTAAAGAGCATCCAGATCACAATGGGTAAGTTGATAAGGCAGAGCACCAGAATGATCAAAAAATGTGTATCGAAGATCTGCAGAAAATTCTTCGTTAAATAGGTCATAGGGTAAAGTACTGCAGCAGCTGGCAGCATCTTTGTTGACAACATCCAGACAAGAACATCTTTGGTGCGTCGACTGGGATTGAATGCCATAGCATAAGCTGCCGGCACACCCACAACTAGCGCAAAGGTTGTCGCGAAAGTCGCCGTAATTATCGAGTTAATTGCGAAACGCCAATAGTCGTAGTTCTCAGTCATATTAATATAGTTCTCAAGTGTTGGTTTGAAAACGAATAAATACTCTGGCTTCACTGCATCAGCGTCTGTTTTAAAACTGGTAAACACCATCCAGAAAATCGGAAAGAAAAATATTAGTGCCACAACCCAGGCTAATGTGGGCCATAGTATATTTCCAAGCCTTGAGTTTTGCGCGACTACGGGCATATCGAATCGTTGTCCTTCGGGTTAATCCATCAAGTTCTTGCCGACCATACGAAGCAAGAAAATGGCCAATATGTTCGCCAGTATTACAGCGAAAATACCGGTGGCGCTAGCGGCACCAATATTGTTCGACGTAAACTCACCGATGAGGTATGGCAGATTCTTGTTGCCATTACCCCGACTAACGATTTCAATCTCAGCGTAGAGCGAAAGATGAAAAATAGACTGGATCATTACCACAATCGCAATCGGCCGAGCCAGGTGAGGTAGCGTTAAATTACGAAAGCGCGACCAGGCATTAGCGCCATCTAGAATCGCCGCTTCTTTTTGTTGTTCATCTTCAGATTGAAGTGAAGTCATGAAAATCAGCACAGCGAATGGCGTCCACTGCCATGTCACCATCATGATGACAGCATAGGCTGAAGTTTGCGTGGCGCGAAAAGACATCGGCTCAAACTCTGGCCACATTGAGAAAAAGGCACCAAGAACTGGAAAATCTCGCAAATTACGAAGCAGTTCGTTTATGCCTTCGACAGCCAACCCGTTAAGCCCTAAAACTGGATCAAGAATCATGTTAATCCACAACACAGCATTCACGGCAGGCATGACGAAAAATGGTGAAATGAGGAGCACTCGCACCATCCCACGACCTGGAAATGTACGATTGACAAGTGTCGCAAGGGCTAAACCCAAAATGACAGTAAATATGAGAATACTGACAACGATGAAAAGGCTGTTTTGTATGGAAAACCAAAAGTCTTTAGCATTGAATAAAACGTATTCATAATTGCCGAATCCACGCCAATTACTCAAGCTTGGAACCGTCCATTCTGGCCTGCGCGAGCTGTTCAAAACATATCGAATGAACGAGAAATAAAGTGTCATACCAAGTGGAACCAACATCCACAACAGTAGGAGCACCACAGCGGGCGTTTGTAGTAAGCGGGGAAGTGTTCTCTTAGACATTATTCCTTAAACCCTGAGAAACTGCATGAAAAATCGTATGATGGTCGGTGGTCTAAGGACTGATGGGTAGCCAATCCAATGGGTTGAGATAAATTGATTCACAAAGCTGTTCAATAATTCCATGGCAAAGAGAATATTGAGAGGGTTTAGTTAAAATGGCCCGATAGATTGCCACCGGGCCATTTATTACTTGCTAGAACTTAGTAGCCAGCTTCACTCATGATCGCTGCAGCCGCTTTTTGGGACGCCGCAAGTGCCTCGTCTACTGATTTAGCACCTGATAGCGCTGCCGCCATTTCTTGCGCAACCGCACTACCAACCTCTGGAAATTCCGGAATAGCAGCAAACTGAACGCCAACATATGGCTTCATGTCGGTAGCTCCGGGCGCTGCAGATTCAATCGCTGCCATTTCAGCGGCTGCGAAACCTGCAACTGCTTGGAACTCAGCATAAGCGTAGGTGGATGCACGTGTACCAGTTGGAACTTTACCCCAACCAAAATCAGCATGATCAGCTACTGCTTTGATGTAATCTTTTGAAGTTGCCCACTCGATGAACTTCTTAGATTCTTCTGCGTTTGGTGATCCTGCAGGCACAGCCATCGCCCAAGCCCACAACCAGTTTGCGCCAACCGGGTTGCCAGCATTAGGTGATTGTGCGTAAGCAACACCATCAACTTCTAGGAAAGACGCAGCGATAGTGGCATCGATCCACATACCACATTTACCTTCGTTGTATAGCGCTAGAATTTCGTTGAAAGAGTTACCTTCAGATCCTGGAGGACCATAGTTTCCTAACAAATCAACGTAGAAATTAATAGCACTTTTCCACTCATCAGAATCTATTGTTGGCTTCATATCTTTGTCAAACCACGCACCACCAAAAGAGTTTACAACAGTAGTGATGAACGCCATGTTGTCACCCCAGCCTGGCTTACCACGCAGACATGCGCCATAAACACCACTATCTGGATTGTGAATAGCTGCTGCCGCCGCCTTGATGTTGTCCCAAGAATCGTTGTCCGTGATTGATACACCTGCAGCATCGGTTAGATCTTTGCGATACATCACCATGGAAGACTCACCATAAAATGGTGCAGCATAGAGCGTACCCTCATGGGATAGTCCGTTGCGGATTGCAGGCAGCATGTCGTCTATGTCATAGGCTTCACCGAAATTCAATGGCTCGATCCAGCCTGCAGCACCCCAGATAGGCGCTTCCTGCATACCAATGTTGATGACATCATATTGACCGCCACCGGTTGCCGTATCAGAAGTTACCTGCTCACGCAAAACACCTTCTTCAAGCGACACCCAGTTCAATTTTGTGCCAGTCTCTGCAGTATAGGCTTCTGCAACCTTCTGCATATTGATCATATGACCGTTGTTCACGATCGCGATTGTAAGCTCAGCAGCCGACGCTGACGCTGCAGTAGCGACGCCGAGTGCGAGGGTAAGAGCCGTTTTACGAATTAGTTTCACATTTGCCTCCAAAAGCTAATGATTGGTTGTTTGTGCCTCGAAAATATCGTTGAATCCTGAAAAAATCGCAAATACGATACCGACAAAATTACGTACAATTTCATCATCTTATTGTTAAATTTGGGTTATTTTTGTATCTTACATCAAACATGGCTAAGACGGACATAGTCAAAACCAGTTGAATCCCTCCTTCTGAATCAAGAAACAAACTCAAACACTGTTCTTTAATTTAAGCCCCCAATTTCACTCCGGGACAATCCATTTGTATCTTTGAAGCTTGATCATTATGTCAGTTACAACATTATACAGGGTCTCTATGATGCAGGAAAAATACCCTCTCGTGCTTTCTAAACATTCGAATTTTAAGAGTAATCCAGTTTTGGGCTTCATTACCACTGTTAAACTTTCGCTAAAATTAGGGACTCAACTAGGATAGCTCGAGCGCTAGGTTTAATAGTTGTTAACTTCGCATTAGCTAACTTAAGAACTTTGATATTTCGATAACGCCTTGAAGAAATCACGCTGTTCCTTGAGGCCCGCACTAGTAACGCCACAGCTAAATCGGTAATTTTTTCGATAGCAATTCACAGTCAATAACTACAGAACACACCTCTATGTAAAAAGCATTCTCACTACCTAGGTTTTTCGCTAACTCTAGTTTAAATTCCTAAAACCACTGGCGCCGAAAGAGCGGCAAAACCGGATGGCCTTGGATTCACTTGCCCCAACTCTCTTTGATAAAGATTGAATGGAAATTTGTATTGTAAGACACCATTTCTCCAACTCCTTCAAGTTGCAGCTATATCAAACTATTCGGATAACTGGAGGAGAGCTCAGCATAATTGCCGCACTTTAAAATACGTTGTTAGAAATAGGCTTGCCTTTTCTTCGCTCGCGACGTTATGCTGAGATCTTTGGAAGTTAAAATGATTGTGCAACCCTACGTCTGTAACTTCGGTTTAGTTTGAGTCATTATTGTCGTTCCACACGATATATCGCTTGTCGGCATTGCTCCATTCATCGTCAATCTCAACGAGAATGGCACTGACAAGC
>WLWV01000147.1 GCA_012103395.1 Gammaproteobacteria bacterium | reverse complement strand
GGCTTGTCAGTGCCATCCTCGTCGAGATTGACGATGAATGGAGCAATGCCGACAAGCGATATATCGTGTGGAACGACAATAATGACTCAAACTAAACCGAAGTTACAGACGTAGGGTTGCACAATCCAATTTTCTTCACTGACTCACAACCTTTTATACATCGCTGCAATACGACAGGATCATTTAAAGAAGACCAAACCACGTTATGAGATATCGGTAGCCAATGTTGATCAGAAACTCTCATTTTTTTTCCCATATTTGGTGAAAACAAACCCAGCATACCGTCGAGGGAGAAGAAAATGCTAGACTAAAACAGGCGAAAAGATTCAGTTTATGCCTGCAAACGAGCATTTCACGCCTCGTTCTAACAACACATTACCAAAGCATAGTGATGATATTGAGGTTTCAAGCAGTAAAAAATGGATCATGGAGATAATAGTTTTTGTGCCGGAATGCACTCGGACCTCCAACGACGCAGCGAAGTTTTTTAACCTTAAGCCATGCCCCGTTTTGGTTTAAAATGAGCCATCCGGGATTACGTCCTGAAAAATAATCACATTCCACTACGCAAAGCTCATGACAACCGTTAATTTTCACGAACGTTATAGCAGGCAGATCGCTTTGCCATTAGTGGGTGAAGAAGGGCAACGTAAATTGGAAAACGCTCGGGTGTTTATTGTAGGGATGGGCGGACTCGGATCACCCGTTGCATTGTATCTCGCCGCTGCGGGTGTAGGACATATAACCATTGCAGATTTTGACCGAGTAGACGATTCGAACCTGCAGAGACAGGTTATTCATCGCCATATCGACGTCGGTGAACTTAAATCTGAGTCCGCTGCTCAATCGATCAAGGAAATCAATCCGGCAGTTGTAGTGGAAACACTAAATTACGTGCTTGAATATGAGGACTTTCTAAAAGCGGCAAAAAACACAGATTTGTTGATCGACTGTACCGATAACTTCCCCACACGATTTGAACTCAACCAGGTATCATTGGAAACCAAAACACCACTCGTCTCCGGTGCCGCTATTCGTTGGGAAGGACAAGTCACCTCATTTGACCCTCGAAAACCAGACAGCCCCTGCTATCAATGTTTGTACCCAAATCGAGATGTGGAAGCAGCGACCTGTGCAATGGAGGGTGTAATCGCTCCGCTGGTTGGTGTGATTGGCACAATGCAGGCGTTAGAAGCAATTAACGTATTACTCGACAATGGGCAGCTCCACGGAGCACTTTGGCTATTCGATGCTCAATTCATGGAATGGCAAAAGATGACTTTACCGAAAAACTCAAATTGTCCAGCTTGCTCATCCTTTTCTCAATGACATCAGTCTTGGCGAGCACTGTTACTACATTAGCAACACGTTACACCGACGTAAATAAAGTGGGCAAAGGAGCCTCGCCGTCTAGGTTCCGCTATCAGAAATCGTGATTTGTGTCGTCGAAAAAACCACTTTGTCATTAATTACGAGTTTTCTTCTTTTACGGGTTTCTACTTCATCATTGACCCGCACCAACCCCTGATCGATGAGGTGTTTCGCCTCTCCACCGCTACCGGCCAATGAGAACACTTTAATCAGCTTGTAGAGCTCAATGTACTCTCCCTTGAGCTGGAAGGTCTCGCGCTCATTTATCATTTCACTAATTTCATTAAAGATCTGCCTGATACCTTTTTACCATTGACTCCTGAGACTCTCCAGCATCATCAGAACCCGTTTGATCATTAATCATCTTTGCCATTGTTGGCAATTCATCTCTTCGAATCTGAGCTTCAATGGACCATAGTTTCGAGCGCATTAACGCCTTAGCGCAATGCAGATACACTTCTAAAGGCTCGACATCGATGACTGTTCTAGCTGGGTTTTTTTGCGAACGAAACAATTCAAGTAAATCAGGGTCGTTACTCAACACAGCATTACCATTCACTCGAAGCGTTTCATCCACACCGGGAATCATAAAAATCAGTCCAATTTTGCCGGTTGCAATAATGTTGGTTAAACCATCCAGTCGATTATTTCCTTTGGAGTCCGGCACAATGAGCCGATTGTCATTCAATACGGTCACGAAACCCGGTTCGCCACCTCTGGGTGAGGCATCGACAGACCCATCTGATCCATGACTAGCAAGAACCATAAAAGGGGACAGTTCAATGAAACGTCTACTGTGCTTTTCCAAGGCCGGCAACTGCTTCGCAACACTCCTTCCTTTTGGCTGCGCATAAATTTCTCTCAACTGTTCTTCAGTTTGAATGATCATTTTGATTTAGTATTGGAATGAAACCTCAGCATAACGTCGCGAGAGAAGAAAATGTTAGGAAAACTAGGCGAAAAAGCGCAGTTTATCTGTTTAGGAAAACTAGGCGAAAAAGCGCAGTTTATCTGTAAAGATGAACATTTTAGATCTATTTTGAGGCACGCATTTGCAATGTTTAGCCGCTAGGCTGAGACCAAGAAGTACTAGAACTCAACATCTAAATGCTACCTGCTTTCTCGATCACCAATACTCTTGCAACTCCTAGTGGATGTGCCACGTGCTCTGTTCCTATCGACGCAAAAAAAATATCGCCTATCTCAAGTAAGCAGACACGTTCCACATCACTTTCCTTGTAGCGCATCTCAACAGAACCATCCAGAACAACAAAGACTTCCTCACCATCATTGATGTGCCACTGATAGGGTTCATTCGTCCAGTGCAATCGAGTTGTCACGCCTCCCATATTAACAATATCTAACGCATCCCAAGCATGATCGGCATGAAAATCCTTACTACGGATAATCTTCATTTTGAAATTAGTGGCTGCTTCAAATGAAACAAATCAAAAACCGCCAAATTCAAAGGTTCGTTCATGCCCTTTTGGATTGCAAGATAGCCTGATTCTCATCATGCCTCCGTTGATCTGGGTCAGCAATCGACTCCACAGACCGGATGTATTCAACATAGTGTTCTGGAAATTCATTCTCAATCGCACCCTGCAAAACGAAAGCTTTGTACCAATCGTAAGGTTTCAGGGACTGATCCAAACGGGTTGGATAATAAGTGAAGGCATTCACGGGTCCGTCACCACTGTTCACAACCACCGGTTTATCAACGTAGTCATGCCCCGATCCTTCTATCTCATCGAGGATCGGTTTTTCTGAGCGATCCATTTCATACAACACGCCAAAAATGAACTCCTCCCCATCCACGGCTTCAATCCCACATTTCCCGGAACCATCTCTGCCAGGCTTATCGAACGACAGACGATGGTGAGGAAGATAACCGATGCCTATTTTTCTGATGGATGGTGTTCTAGCATGCAATCTGGCAAAGAGCAGATTAGAGCCATAAGCAAAATAGTAAACCTTCATATGACCTGTGTCCTATGCATTAAAAGTGAGCTAGAGAGAGTTTGTGCTTTCGTATCACGTCAGCGAAAATTGGTTTTTAAAATACCTTATTTAGGAGAGGCAATCCCACTCTACTAGAAAAACGCCTGCAAGCCGGTCTGCGCTCGACCCAGAATCAGCGCATGCACATCATGGGTCCCTTCATAAGTATTCACCGTCTCCAGATTACACATATGACGAATAACATGGTATTCATCCGAGATACCGTTCCCCCCGTGCATATCACGCGCGACCCGCGCTATATCAAGTGCTTTACCGCAATTGTTTCGCTTAATCATGGAAATATTTTCGACTGGGCAAGCATCCTCATCCATTAATCTGCCTACACGCAGACAGGCCTGCAGTCCCAAAGTAATCTCGGTTTGCATATCAGCTAGCTTCTTCTGAACCAATTGGGTTTGAGCCAAAGGTCGATTAAACTGCTTACGTTCCAGCGTATAATCTCTCGCCGCGTGCCAACAAAATTCGGCGGCCCCTAGCACCCCCCAGGAAATGCCATACCTCGCCTTCGTCAAACAGCCAAAAGGCCCCTTTAATCCGGCAACATCAGGCAAGAGATTATCCTCCGGCACCAACACGTTTTCCAATACGATTTCCCCGGTAATGGACGCCCGCAAGCTCATTTTTCCCTCAATTTTGGGAGTACTGAAACCCTCCATTTCCCGCTCAACAATAAAGCCTCGAATGATTCCATCCAGCTTCGCCCACACAATCGCAATATCAGCAATGGGAGAATTACTAATCCACATCTTGGCTCCATTGAGCAAGTAACCGCCTTCTACCTTTTCTGCTCGGGTCACCATGCTTGCTGGATCCGAACCATGGTCCGGCTCAGTCAAGCCGAAACACCCAATGAGCTTGCCCTTTGCTAACTCAGGTAAAAATCGCTGTTTTTGCGCTTCGCTACCATAGGCATAAATTGGGTACATAACCAAAGATGATTGCACACTCATAGCTGAGCGATAACCACTATCTACCCGCTCAATTTCTCTGGCAACGAGGCCATAGGAGACGTGATTAAGCCCAGCGCAGCCATATTTTTCTGGCAAAGTACTACCCAACATCCCAAGCTCACCGAACTGAACCATGATCTCAGGATCAAACTTTTCTTTACGGTTAGCCTCGACAATGCCCGGCATCAGCGCATCCGCGCAAAAGTCACGCACGCTGTCTCTGACAAGGCGCTCCTCTTCGCTCAGCTGTTCATCAAAATTGAAAGGGTCTTGCCATTTAAACGGGTACGTTGCCATAGTCTTAAATTAGAATCCGGTGTAAATATCGGTATTAATAAACTGTCTGATATCACTGCGAGCGAATTTTGTTGTGAACATCATCCCGAAATAACTATTCTTGGTTTTTGCGAACAGGAAAACCAACCATAGCCAGCAGTAACAATAAGCCCCCCCCTCCAAAAAAACACCACCCTATCAGGGGCATGGTCTGGAGATTCTGATGATCAGGTAACAAAAAGATACTGATCATCAACAAGCCCAGACCAAGAATTGACTGGGTCATTTTATTCTGTTGTCTTTCCAGCTGCTTTCTTAATCCCGCAACTTCTCGATCTCGGGTTTCGAAAATCATCTCATTGTTTTTCACCCGATACATCAGCTGATGGGTAATCCCTGGCAATTCAGGTGCCAACGTGTATAGATTTGGTAATTCTCTCCTCAAAGTACGAAGCGCAGCTTTAGGACCTATTTGCTCATTCATCCATTTTTCTAGAAACGGCTTTGCCGTGTCCCATAAATCCAAGTCTGGATAAAGCTGTCGACCTAGCCCTTCAATATTTAATAGTGTTTTCTGCAAAAGAACCAATTGAGGTTGAACTGGCATTTTGTAGCGCCGGGCAACCCTAAAAAGGTCAATCAGAAATCCACCGAATGAAATTTCACTGATCGGTCGCGCAAAAATTGGTTCACACACTGTTCGGATTGCACCTTCAAAGTCCTCTGTATTGGTTTGTGGTGGAACCCAACCTGCACGAATATGGGCATCCGCCACCCTGTGGTAATCACGATTGAAAAACGCCAACAGGTTCTCCGCTAAATATCGTTTGTCAGATGTGCTCAGTGTACCCATGATTCCGAAATCAACCGCTCGATACTGCCCATTCGGCGCCACAAAAATATTGCCGGGGTGCATGTCCGCATGGAAAAAACCATGCTGGAAAGCTTGGGTGAAAAATATTTCCACACCATCGTGGGCCAGCTTACACATATCAATACCAGAAGCTCGTATCGCCTCCACGTCCCTGATAGAAGTCCCATAGATTCTTTCCATCACCATAACGTTTCTATGAGTATGTTCCCAATAGATCCCGGGGACATGAATCAAGTCAGACCCTTCAAAGTTGATCTTTAACTGGCTAGCATTCGCAGCTTCACGTTTGAGATCGAATTCGTCGTGAATCGTTCTGTCATAATCTTCGACCACTTCCCTAGGTTTCAATCGTTTTCCTTCCGACCAATATCGATCAACCAGCTCCGCTAATCCATGTAGTAGCTGCAAATCCTGTTCTACGATTTTTTCGATACCCGGTCGTAGTACTTTCACTACCACCTCAGTTCCATCTAACAGCTGTGCATAGTGAACTTGGGCCACTGACGCCGATGCCGCCGGTTCGCTATCAAATTTCTTAAAATGCAGATCCAGAGATTCTCCAAAAGCCTTTTCAATCACTGCTCTTGCCTCATCCCCGGGAAACGGCGGAACCCGATCCTGTAATTTGGTCAGCTCCTGCGCAATATCCATTGGCAGTAAGTCAGGACGCGTTGAAAGGACTTGTCCAAACTTGATAAACACGGGTCCAAGTTCCTGAAGAGCAAGACACAAACGCTCTCCTCTTGGCCAGTTTCGATTCACTTTTCGGTTACTTGGAATAAGCTTGAACAGAAAGACGTAAGGTCGAAAAAAGCTCAACGCTCCAATCATGTCATCCAGACTGTATTTGACTAGAACCCGGGCGATACGTAGCAGGTGGAAAAAGTTCTTTATCACGTTTTCTTACTTAGTGGCTACCATTTTGGACTCTGACCGTGCTTAGCTTCCAGCCGTATAAGGCGTTGTTCAAGACGGTCAACCCTCGACCTCAAATCATGAACACCGCTTTCCAGACGATCCATTGCCACAGGTGTAGTGAGCAACTTCGCTTCATCAGTTAAAAAGTCGGCCATATTCTCAGTAGATAATTCGATGGCTTCATCCGCCCATTCATTCACACGACGAGCCACATTGCCTGTTTTCCTAGCGGGAGTATCACCAATGTATCTTGACAACAGCTCTTCGAAATCCAAGTCAATCTGACCAAGAGCTTTTTGAAATGCTTGGCCGGTATCAGCATCTCCTTTCATATTTACCTGACCACTCGATAGTACTCCACTACCACTCCCCCCCATGCCGAGCTTTGCAAAGGCTGATAACGTCCCTGAAAGAGTGACGTCGGCATCTCTCTCTGATCGCTCGGACACACGAATTCCATCAGCTCCCGGCATAAGAAATAGCGTTATCTGGGGAACTGAAATTTCAAGACAAAGTACTTTGCCCTCAAGCGCGGCAAGATTTCGCTTGGAATCAGGATCCAGGTCAATGAGTAATTGTGAAACACGATCAAGAGTCTGATATATCCTCCCCATCAAAATATGCACCTGCAGCTAGCTTTGATCACCGCTTTATCAAACATAAAGTCCCAATCTCACGGCAACCGTTTGGATGAGACTAATTAAAATAAACGCAGTCAGATTTGAAATTCCTAACACGTCACCCTCTCAGTATAAGTTGTGAGTCAATGGATTGTGCGTTTGTGCGCAGAAGAATTGGGCTATTTTTCGCTCAAAGTGACCAATCATGGCTTTTCAGGATCTCCCTAGTATTTGTATCCAAGGTGAAGAGCAACAATACCACCACTCATGTTATGTACTTTCACATCATCAAAGCCGGCATCCAACATCATCCCTCTCAACGTTTCTTGATCTGGGTGTTTACGAATAGATTCAACTAAATACTGATAACTATCTTCATCGTTGGTTACGAATTTGCCAATCTTCGGAATCACGTTAAATGAATAAAGGTTATAAGCTTTGTCTAATGCAGAAAAAACGGGCTTGGAAAATTCCAATACCATTAATCGTCCACTAGGCTTGAGGACCCGATACATGGACCTTAATGCTTCCTCTTTTCGAGTCACATTTCTCAAACCAAACGAAATAGCCACACAATGATAGCTCAAATCTGGGAAACACAACTTCTCAGCATCCGTAAGCACATAGTCGACATTACCGACTATCCCTGCATCAACCATATTGGTTTTGCCTTCTGCTAGCATTGCCCCATTAATATCGGTCAGTACAACCCGTCCCTCTTTTCCCACTTGTTTCGAAAAAAGTCGGGCAAGATCACCACTACCACCAGCAACATCCAGCACCGCATCTCCCCTTCTCAATCCACTTTGGGATACTGCGAAACGCTTCCATAATCGGTGCGCACCGAAAGACATCAGGTCATTCATCACGTCATAACGGGAAGCAACTGATCTGAATACGTCGCCGACAAGTTTTGCTTTGTCATTTTCCCCGACATCACGAAATCCAAAATGAGTCGTATTGTCAGGTTCCTGACTAGAGTTAGCGTTTTGATTCATCGTCATTAACTTTGAAGATTCATTTGAGGATCTGTCTTCTAAATGCCTTGATTTATGAATCTGGTCTTATCGATCAGACTCAAGCATCCATCTTACGCTCGTGCCCTGCTTCTTTCAGTCGAGTCATATACCGATCCCAATTTTCCTGCTGGTTAATTCCCAAGGTGTACAACGTATCCCAAGAAAAAATACCACTGTTGTGACCATCGTCAAAACCCGGTTTAATCGCATAGTTACCAACAGGTTCAATGGCATCTATGTTAACAAACTCTTTACCTACCTGAAGCACTTCCTGCCCTGGTCCGTGTCCTTGAACCTCTGCCGAAGGTGAATGCACTCTTAGGTATTCACAAGTCATATCAAACGAGCGGCCATCATCAAATGACACTGTTAATAACCTCGTTCTGCGATTCAGGTTGATTTCTGTGGGGGTGTGCTTACTCATATATAACTCGAACAATACTCTGGAGGGCTATTTTAGGCTAAATCTCCATTCTACAGTGCATTTTGTCGGCAAAAATGAGAATGCCTAGTAAAGAAAACGGATACACCACTAGCCTTAGGCCAAAGTTGCTAATTAACTAGAATACAAAATTCACTAAATACCAAAGAACACGAATAGGAATATTGACAGAATCCAATTAACTAGTCAGTAAAAGCTCTTATTAAGAAACAACGTTGCTATCCATCTTCACTACCATTAGCAAATTAGGTGTAGAAGTTTAGACCAAATCTGACACCGTATTAAATCAATCCGAGCGAAGCGAGGGTTGATTTAATGAGAGTTACCCGTTTTGATGTAGTTACCAAACAATATCAAAACACAACGAGGT
>WLWV01000146.1 GCA_012103395.1 Gammaproteobacteria bacterium | reverse complement strand
AGTTACCTCGTTGTGTTTTGATATTGTTTGGTAACTACATCAAAACGGGTAACTCTCATTAAATCAACCCTCGCTTCGCTCGGATTGATTTAATACGGTGTCAGATTTGGTCTAAACTTCTACAATTTATCGTATCCCAAATCAGCCGAGTGTAAATTCGCTTCAGCTCGCCCCGTTAACACAATTCATCTAGGGCGGATCTAATTATTCAAGTTGTGGAAGTTACATAAGTGCGATTGTCTTTTGGGTTCGCGGCTTTGATTCATTTAGCGGTTGTAATCTGCTATGGAATTAGTGGACAATCCGCACCTTTTCCAAACTCCCCCTAATAACTTACGTAGGCATCGACTGCCTTTCTGGGTGTGGTTGTTTTTCCCCGTCTTTATTAATCCAAATTAAGGAATTTTTGTGAAACGTTTTACTACCCTAGCGGATTTTACTCGGCTGCTCAAATTATCTGATGGGTCTGCTCCACAGCAAAGTGTCAATTCGTCGCAGATACGTATCGAAGTGTTATCCGGCTTAACGGTAGCACTCGCATTGGTTCCCGAAGCTGTGGCGTTTTCTTTCGTTGCGGGGGTTGAGCCTCTGGTTGGTTTGTATGCAGCGTTTATCGTTGGGTTAATTACAGCAGTGTTTGGAGGGCGCCCAGGGATGATATCCGGGGCCACCGGTGCACTAGCTGTCGTCATGGTGTCACTGGTCGCTCAGCATGGTGTCGAATATCTCTTTGCCACGGTGGTACTCATGGGTATCCTTCAAATTAGCGCAGGTTTGTTGAAGCTCGGAAAATTCATTCGAATGGTTCCTCATCCAGTGATGCTCGGGTTTGTAAACGGCCTCGCCATTGTGATTTTCCTTGCCCAGATGGAACAATTCAAGCTGTCTGACGGAGCGGGGGGGCATGAGTGGATGTCGGGGTCGACGCTGTGGCTCATGCTAGCGTTGGTCGGAGGCACCATGGGGTTGATCGCTGTGATTCCAAAATTAACCAAGTTGGTTCCGGCCCCATTGGGTGCTATCGGGGTGATTGCGGGGTTGGTTATTTTCTTTGATCTACCCGTGCCTCGGGTGGGCGATCTTGCGTCAGTAGAAGGGGGGCTACCAGTGTTTGCGATTCCTCAGGTGCCGTGGTCCCTTGAAACGTTGAAAATCATTTTGCCTTATTCAATTATCTTGGCTTTGATCGGTTTAATCGAAAGCCTGCTGACGTTAAACCTAGTGGGTGAAATTACTGAAAACCGTGGTGGTGCGTCCAGGGAGTGCCTTGCGCAGGGTGCAGCTAATACCGTGACGGGCTTTTTCGGTGGCATGGGTGGCTGTGCAATGATTGGACAGTCGATGATCAATGTGAAGTCCGGTGGTCGAACTCGCTTGTCGGGAATAGCCGCCGCTCTTTTTCTACTGAGTTTTATCCTATTTGCCAGCCCAATTATTGAATTGATTCCGCTGGCAGCGTTAGTCGGTGTTATGTTCATGGTGGTGATTGGCACCTTCGCATGGCAAAGTTTGAGGGTTATGCGAATCGTTCCTCGGGCAGATGCTTTCGTTATTTTGTTAGTCACTGCCGTCACTGTTTACGAAGATCTTGCTACGGCGGTTGTGGTTGGTGTGATTGTTTCGGCGTTAGTTTATGCTTGGAATGCGGCCTCCCGTATTCAGGTAAAGTCGAGATCCTCGCTAACGGAAATTGGTGCCAAGGTCTATGAAATTGAAGGGCCGCTGTTTTTCGGTTCAGCCGCGAGCTTCCAAGAACTATTCGATCATGAAAATGACCCAGAGTTGGTGATAATTGACTTTATGGGCTCTCGTGTCGTCGATCAGTCCGCCCTCCAGGCCATTGATGCTATCTCGATCAAATATGCGTCAGTGGGTAAGCGGTTACAGCTTCGTCATCTTACTCATGACTGCCATAAATTGCTCATCAATGCTGGGCAACTGATTGTGGATAACGATGATGATCCAGACTATGGTATTGCTGTGGATTATGATATCCGTTCGGGCCGACTTGCGGGTTCCCATTAGATCAGAAACTCCTCGATTAGACTAACCTGTTGGCGCTGATAGTGGCATCCAAGATCAAATACCTAAAAAATTGCCTATCTTTCCCGAGATAGACGTTGTTAACAATGTGGGGCTGTGTGATTGTTGGGGCGCGATTTTTCTTAGATCTTGACTGATGTTAGGTTAGGGTTCTGAGCTAGAGCTCGGCCTAGAACTGGCTTCAACGTATTGAAGATGCGCTGCGTGATGCTGATTTCTCACTGCTAATGGTCGATTTTTGGTGAAAGCTTATTAAAAATACAGGGTTTGACTAAATAATGAACATGATTAATGAATGGATTTCGCTTTTGGATACCAGCTCTTGGGTCATAAAGACACTGAGCGTGGTGGGAGTGGTGCTGTTCTTAACACTTTTGAGTCGTGTTCTCATTAAAAGAACGATGATCAAGGCGAACAAGACGGCCAACCCTTGGGATAATGTATTGGTGACGTCCATCGGCCCTCCGGCGCGGTTGATGGTTTGGGTGATTGGCTTTGCTGTCTTGGCAGACCTCATTCAAAAGGAGGTGGGTCACCACTATGTGGTTTACATCGACATCGTAAGACAAATTGGGATTATTGTTGCTATCACTTGGTTTCTAATTCGATTTATTAATCAGTTTCAACATGCGTTGGTTCATAAAAAAAGGAGCAAATCAGAGAGTCTTGATCATACCGCTGTAGAAGCGATTGCAAAACTGGTAAAGCTATCCGTGATGATGGTGTCAACCTTGGTAGTGCTCCAATCGGTGGGAATCAGTATTGCGGGGGTACTTACCTTCGGTGGGGTTGGAGGTATTGCGATCGGTTTTGCGGCCAAAGACCTTCTGTCCAACTTTTTTGGTGGATTAATGCTCTATCTGGATCGTCCCTTTTCGGTGGGTGACTGGATCCATTCTCCAGATCGGGATATCGAAGGCTCGGTGGAAAAGATCGGCTGGAGGATGACGTTGATTCGTGGTTTCGACAGCCAGCCGATGTATGTGCCTAATTCAGTGTTTTCCACTATTGGGATCAAAAATGGATCTCGACGCAAGGGTAGACAGATCTATGAAACCATCGGTATTCGTTATGATGATGCGGCGGTGATGGATAACATTATTGGAGATGTCTCCACTTATTTGGCTGACCACCATGGCATCGATTCCAGTCAAACACCCGTTGTGAACTTCACTAACTTTGCGGCCTCTTCATTGGACTTCTTTGTTTACTGTTTTACTGTTACCCCAAACTGGGCGGAATACCACAAGGTAAAGCAAGAAGTGTTATTGCAAATACTGAGCATCATCGAATCCCATGGTGCAGAATGTGCGTTCCCGACTTCCACTTTGCACGTGAGCTCAGATTCCGCATCGGATCTTTTATCCAAAGGGGAAAAAATTCCGTCAGGAACCGGAGATGGTAAAAACGGATAGCGATCTAATATTGCTTTAAGGCTTGGGCCGGTTAGTGAAATGAGGCATCACTTCTTCTGCGAAGCATTGGATTGACTCCAGCGTTTCCGCTTGACTAACGCCAAAATTGATATTCATAATAAATCGATCAACACCGGCCTCTGCATAGGGGCCGAGTTTGTCAATCATTTCGCTTGGAGTACAGATGGTGAGGTTCTCTGCGGTTTCTTCCAGCGACATTTTCCTAGGCAAGGGTTTAATCATGCCATTTTCAACGATACCCGGCCCGGTGTAGACATTGTCGAATCGGCTGTAGTACTCATGGGCCATTTCGATTTTCCGATTGCGGTCCGCAGTACTGTGAGACAAGAATGCTACCCTCGATAAGGAGAGAGTCAAGTGATCCCCTTTTTCTCCCAGCTCTTCTTTTCCCTTAGTGAAAGCACCAATCTGGTCCAACATGTATTGGTGATCACCAGACAATGGGGTGGTTTGAATATGAAAGCCCCGTCGAGTGCAGTGATAAATCGCTTCAGGCACCAAAACTCCCATCATAATAGGGATGTCCGATACTGGTCTTGGCATAATGGTCAATGGCGGAAACTGATAATACTTCCCGTCCCAGGAGACTTCTTCCTCGGTTAACAACGCCTGAAGTACGTTAAGCGATTCGTCGAATTTCTCTCGACTGATATCTAAAGGGACTCCTAACCGGTCCATCTCAAACCCAAACGCTCCGCGGCCCACTCCAAGCATTAGCCGGTTATCCGTAAAAATATCAGTGCACACAACTTCACCCGCATAGGTACGCATGTCATGAAGTGGTAACACCGTCACGCTAGTGATGATCTTTACGTTTTGAGTTTGGCTCGCGATTTTTACCGCAAATTGTAATGGAGCAGGCATCATCAGGATATTAATCAAGTGATGCTCGGTAATGGATACCGCATCGTATCCCATGCGGTCTGCTACCACAGCCTGAGCTAACATGTCTCGATACAGGCGATCGCCACCGTAGTTCTTGTCAGGATAATAAGCTGAAAGTTGAATACTGAATTCCATTAGCGCTAGTAAGTAGGAAGGTTTTCCCATTCTGCATCAAGCGGTAAACCTTAACAAACGAAATTTTTTGACTATTAAATTCGATATAATCGAACTTAAAGTGCTTCTATATCAGTCATAACCGATCAACTTGAATCTGATCCAAATGTATATTCAAAGCAGGAGACCCCATTGTTACCCCATAGATACTGAGGCAGGCTTCGCAATCGCTCTACCCTTGTTAGGTATTAGGCGAGGATCTTGTGCCTGGGCCTTACCGACTTGTATTCTCAACGCTTTGCCCTGACTTAAGCAAAGCCTACTTAGTTTGAGTGATCCACTACTTATCATCGACTTCAATGAATCTATCCGAGATCCAGACCTTTCTTGCCATTGTCGAAACCGGACAACTCAACCGTGCTGCGCATCATTTAAATGTCACTCAGTCGACGATAACGGCGAGACTCAATGGCTTGGAAGACAAAATAGGTCAAGTACTCTTTCACCGTCGCAAGTCTGGGGCAGAGCTGACTTCCGCTGGGTTTCGTTTCGAGCGCTATGCACAGCTAATGGTCGACATTTGGCGCCAAGCTAGGCAAGAAACTGCATTACCATCCATGGTCGAAATGGTTTTCAATCTAGGGTGCCATAGTGATCTGTGGCCAGGTTTTGGGGAGTCGCTGTTTCGACATGTACAACAATCTGAGCGGAACATAGCACTGTCCGCGTGGTCCGGGGACCAATCCACATTGGATCGCTGGTTGGGTTCTGGATTGATCGATGCGGCATTGTGTTATACCCCATCATTAACAGACAGCCGTAGCGAATACCGCCTTAAACGGGAGCGTTTGATTCTGGTATCAACCGCACAAAGAGCGCTACAGCGATGGGATCCGGGGTACATTTATGTTGACAGTGGTGAGGAATTTAGAAAAAGCCATGCTGCTGCATATCCAGACGGCGATACGCCATTTCTGACCATTGGTTCTGCCGTTTGGGCAAAAGACTATATGCTAAAGCAGCCGGATGGGTCGTCGGTATCGGGTTACCTCCCGGCGAGACTAATCGACGATGAGATTAAGTCACAGAGATTGTTCCCGGTTTCCCAGGCGCCTGAGTTTTACCGAAATACCTATCTGGTTGTCAACGATGATGCCGCCCAGCATTGGCCTTGGTTGGCTGAAACCGTTGTGGCGTTTTCGTAATGAGAATGGGTTGTCGAATTGAATATCTGAGCACATGACATCACGCGCGCAAGTAAAGAATCAGCAGCCCTTGGGCTACCCAGGCACTTGGTATGCCAGCACTCTGACTGATCATCGTGTTCGACCTAAATATCGTGGCCCCTCAAAAACCGAGATCGTGGTTATTGGTGCAGGATTAGCTGGACTAACCACGGCACTTGAATGTCTTCGAGTGGGGAAATCGGTAACGGTTCTGGAAGCGAAGCGGATCGGATGGGGAGCATCTGGGAGAAACGGTGGGTTTGTCGTCGCCGGATTTGCTGAGGAAGTAACGCATCTGGTGAAGTCTGTGGGCCTAGAAAAAGCACAAGCACTATATGGCTACTCACGCATGGGTGTGGAATATGTCCGTGAACAAATTAGTTTGCTGGACCCGACGCTTATGACGGGCCAAGGCGTAATCGGCGTAAGTCGACATCTGGCGAGTGCAGACTTTGATCAAGAACGTGATTTTCTAAGAACTTACTGCGACCATGAAGTGGAAAAATGGAATCCGCAAAAAACGAGATCAGTGCTGAATAGTCAGTGCTATTTTGATGCGCTAAGTGATCCCGAAGGTTTCCATATTCACCCTCTCAATTACGTACGCGCCCTTGGCAGGGAAGTGGAAAGACTAGGGGGGCAGATCTTTGAAAATTCAAGAGTTGATCGTTTGGTGTTGTCAACAGAAATTAAAAAATGTTGGATAGGAAATGAAGTTATCAGCAGTAATACCGTGGTCTTATGTACCAGTGCCTATGATCGACAGCTGGTGAGAGCGGTTGCTGGTGCCGTCTTGCCGGTAGCGACCCACGTGGCTGTGACCGAACCGTTAACCAGAAAAACCAATCCCATTCTTACTGGATCGGCCATTGCAGATACACGACGTGCCGGTGACTACTATCGAATGGTTGATGAGGGTCGGTTGCTATGGGGTGGCAAAATCACAACTCGCAAACGCCCACCACGACGCCTTGCTGCAGAAATGAAACGGTCTTATTGCGCGACCTATCCTTCATTGCAGGAAGTGAATGTCGACTATTGTTGGTCTGGTCTAATGGGCTATGCTGTCCATAAAATGCCCATTATCGGAGAGCTAGAGCCAGGACTCTGGGTTGCTACGGCCTTTGGCGGACACGGGCTTAACACCACCGCAATGGCGGGATGTTTGGTGGCCAGCGCAATTACGGATAGGGATGAACGGTGGAGGGACTTTTCCCATTTCAGTGCTCAGTGGGTAGGTGGGCCTTTGGGCAGGGTCGGCGTGCAGGCCAGTTATTGGCTGATGCAGTTGAAAGATAAAATGGATGAGCGTCGTTCTCGAATGAGATTGGGGAACGCTTAAGCAATATTAATAATGTGAGGATCTTAGCATCGCCCCTAAGCTTCAAAACATGCTGTTAGACACCCACCCAAAATTCGTATTTATCAATATAAACTGTATTTTTTCGCCTTTTCTGCCCTAGCGACGTTATGCTGAGGTCTCAATATTTAACACTAGAGTTGATCATGAATAAGCCCATTACCTATTTTAGTAAAGAGGAATTTGAGAGCCGCCAAAACCAGGTTCGGAAGGGGTTGGCTGAGCGAAACCTAGACGGGTTATTAGTATTCAAGATCGAAGACATGTATTGGTTGAGTGGTTTTGACTCCGATGGGTTTTGCATTTTTCATAATATGTTCATTGGGGTAAATGGTGAAATGACCCACTTATCTCGTCCTGCGGACATTGGAAACGTGAACCACAGCTCTATTTGTCAAGACATCCGAATATCCACAGATAAGCAGGGTGAGAAACGCTCTGATCACATAAAAGACATGTTAGCGGCCCACGGAATGCAGGGAAAACGGATTGGTATTCAGGTGGACACTATGGGACTGACCCCAAAGCTATTTTTAGAAATTCAGGAAACGCTAGAAGGATGGTGCGAACTGGTGATCACGGATGGCTTTATTAGGATAAATCGTTTGATTAAGAGCTCTCAAGAACTGGAATACATTCGAAAGGCGGGACAAATACTGGACATCGCGGCGTCGAAGGCGGTAGATGCTGTGCGTCCAGGCGTAATGGATGGGGAGGTTTACGCGGCGTTTTACGATACGCTGTTTAAGATGGACGCTGATTTACCTGCCCACATTCCGCCCATGGGGAGCGGTGATTCAGCAATGAACATTCGTTACACCACAGGACGAACTCTCATCAAGGAGAATGATCAAATGACATTGGAGTTAGGGCTTGGGTATCGTCACTACCATGCGGCGAGTATGTGCGTTGCGCTGACAGGACCAGAAATTGATCCAATGCACTTAAAAATGCATGAGGCCTGTGTTGTGGCGATCGATGAAGTGCAGAAAATTCTGCGCAGTGGAACGTCACTCAATGAGGTATATGAAACTTACCGTCGAGTGGCTGCGGATTTTGGTATTGAACACACTGTGCTCACCGCTTGTGGCTATACCATGGGGGCCACCTGGCCACCGACTTGGATGGAACAACCCATGATCTATCCCGGCAATGAAACAGTGTTGGAGCAGAACATGACATTTTTTACTCACATGATTCTCAACGATCACGAAACAGGTTTGCTCATGGCTGTGGGAGAACAGGCGATAGTTACAGAGGGTGCCCCAGAGATTGTTTCGCATATTTCACGAGAGCCCATCATCGTTGAAGGGTGATGATTCGAACCACCCAGACTAAGAAGCCAAAACGCTCCGGGCGGGGTCTAGCAATGTGCTTTGGGCACTATTGATATGTATGCATGAACGTAATTAGAAGCGGTAACCGGGTTTCAAAAATGAAACACCTGGATGCCTAAAGCTGCTGGGAGTGATTGCTTAATCTAAAATCCAGAGAGATGAATATCCTTTAATCTGTAGAAGTTTAATCACTAGGAAAATTCGGTTGTATGGCTCATGCTAGGGCGTAAGTTCCATGGTTTGTATGCGCCTAATCAGAGCCATATCGCCGATAAGGCACTGAAAACGATCGAGTTACTTTATGAGGTCTGGGGCTTACACAGGTCGAAGTAGAAATTACGTTGGTCAGTCAGTATCCGGTGACCTCATCTGGTATTTTTCGGATTGTGCAACCCTACGTCTGTAACTTTGATTTAGGTTGAGTCATTATCGTCGTTCCACACGATATATCGCTTGTCGGCATTGCTCCATTCATCGTCAATCTCGACGAGGATGGCACTGACAAGC
>WLWV01000145.1 GCA_012103395.1 Gammaproteobacteria bacterium | reverse complement strand
ACACCCTCGGTCAGCACTGGTTTTGGCAGCACCGCAAAGCATCTGATCTCCCCCCACCACTGTAAGTCACCGCCTTTTCATCTGTTAACTACTCTGGGAGAGTCGTTGCTCGTCCTGATAAAAGAGGAAAGGTTGATTGGTTGGATAAATGGACAGCTTGCTCTGTAGAGCCTAATTCTTCACCCTTCTGATTCGATTAGAAGCTCGATTCCCTCTGAAGATCACAACCTATTCAATCTATGGATGTCCTAGAATTGCATTTCAGCTAACAAAAAAGCCCGGCGAACCGGGCTTCTGGATATCGTGTTGGGTTAATCGCTCAGTGTTGAATCATCCACACGAAATGGATGTGTGGAGTGCTACTGAGACTGAGAAACCATGTAGTCAACAATGGCTTTTGTCTCTTCGTCAGACAGTGCTGAAAAACCACCCTTAGGAGGCATGACTCCCGCGGTGCCGCTAAAGCCGTTGATCGCGTTATCATAAAGTTTTTCGTTTCCTTGGGCAATGCGATCTGCCCATACAGCTGGGTCCCCTAATTTTGGCGCGCCTGCTACACCGAAACCATGGCAAGCGGAGCATTTGCTTTCATAGTCTGATTTACCATCGGCGATGGACGCGGTATTTGTGAGTATCAGGATGCCTGCAACTGTTAGAATTTGAGTAATTTTCATCGTTGTTCCCGGTTAAAAATTTGAGTGTAAATAGAAAAATTAGACCTCGAATTTTAACCAGTCACGAGATCAACAAGCAAATACAAATCACTTATGTTGATATTCACACAGCATTACGTTGAAGGCGCTCTCTGCCAGAATGCCTACTTTTTGGATATCGTAATCTTTTCTGCTTCTTTATATTTCTTCTATCAAAATAAATGTCATTGTCTTTGGATAAATCGGTAAAGAAATGCTCGTAGTTCTAGCTTCTATTAACCATGATCAGTTATGGTTACGGTCAGTTGATTAATATTGTCAATCCCAGGGGTGGTTTTCAGGTGGCTGTTAGGAATGCCAAAGCTGACCAGCCAATTCACCAAGGATCGAGCCCAGGTTAGCCCCGTATCGGTGTTGGGGTGAAGGATGAGAATTGAAACTAGGTCAGTTTCTTCAAACAATCTCAACATGCGTGTGACTTGAGGTAGGGCGAGGATGTTTGTGCCATTCACATACTGCGGCCATTGATTTAGGGTGACGATCTCTATGTGTTGTTCTAGCGCTTGGGAGCGATCTGGAGACAATGTCGTTCCGAGCATCACTAACAGTATCAGGAAAAATCGACGAATCAATGAACAGATATTGAGTGAGGATCTACATAAGTACGACATCGTATTGCTCCTGTTGATAGGTAGGTTCAACCTGAAGTTGAATGGTGCGTTTGATAAAATCCTGTAAGTCAGCAATCCCGGTTGATTCATCATCCTGAAGGCGTTCTATTACGGACTGAGAGGCGACTACTAAATAGACCTTAGTGTCGAACTGTCGAGCTGCTCTGAGGATCTCGCGAAATATCTCGTAACAAACGGTTTCAAGGGTTTTCTGAATTCCACGACCTTCGCAACATGGGCAGGGTTCGGTCAGTAATTGTTCAAGGCTTTCAGTGGTACGTTTTCGAGTTACTTCTACCAAACCCAAAGAGGTCATGTCTTTGACTTGGGTTTTTGTGCTGTCTTTTTCCAGCTCTCGGCTTAAGGTACGCATTACTTGATCGCAATGCTCCTCCAGTGCCATATCGATAAAGTCGACAATGATAATGCCTCCCAGATTTCGCACTCTCAGTTGCCGTGCCAATGCGGCGGCTGCTTCGAGGTTGGTCTTGAAAATGGTTTCTTCGAGATTTCGTTTCCCCACAAAGCTACCAGTATTGATATCGATGGTGGTCATGGCTTCAGTTTGGTCGATAACTAAATAACCACCCGATTTCAAAGGGACACGCTTTTGCAGTGCTTTTTGGATTTCGTCTTCAACACCATAAAGATCGAAGATGGGGCGCTCCCCTGGATAGTGTTCGATTCGCTCCAGTGCATCGGGTATTAGCTCACGACTAAATTCCATGACGTGGTCGAAGGTTTCCTTGGAATCTATTCTTATTTTTTCGATGCTCTGCCAAACGAGATCTCGCACAGTGCGCATGGCAAGAGGCAGACAGCTGTAGATCATGGAAGGGGCTTTATTGGATGTCTTTCTCTGAATCACTTGATCCCAAACCCGTAGCAAAAAAACCATATCCGACCTTAGCTCTTCACGACTGGCGTTCTCTCCAGCGGTGCGAATAATGAAGCCGCCTCTGGCATCCAATTCTTGACGGATGTTGGTGAGCTTTTCAAGTAGGGCGCTACGCAGCGGTGTTTCCTTAATTCGTTGTGAAATGCCAACATATTCACCGTTCGGGAGATAAACCATATTGCGTGCTGGAATGCTGATTTGGGTAGTCAAGCGTGCGCCCTTGGTTCCTAATGGAGCCTTTACAACCTGGACAACGATACGTTGCCCTTCCTGGACTAAGGATGAAATGGAAGCAATAGGGTCACTTTGCTGGAACTGACTGTTATCATCCCGTCTATCCATTAAGTCTCTGGCATGAAGAAAGGCGGTGCGCTCTAGACCGATGTCCACAAAAGCGGCTTGCATCCCGGGAAGTACACGAACGACGATTCCGAGGTAGATGTTACCGGTAATCTCTTTGTTTTGTTCCCGTTCGATGAAGATCTCCTGCAACATGCCGTTTTCGAGCATGGCTACTCGTGTCTCCTGCGGGGTAACGTTTATCAGGATTTCTTCTCTCATCTGACCATTGGTGTTCATTCTTCGTTGCGGCTCTGTTTGTATTTCATGGTTTGTCGTGGGCGGCCTTCATCATAGATCTTTTATTTGTACGAGCAGATTGTGGGTTCCTTATTCTACCGATGGCACACAGTTCGTCGTTGCGCTTCGAAGGGTATGACTTCGTTTGCGCCATAACTATTGGCTAAGTAGCTGATGAGTTTCCCACAGCGGTAGACCCATCACACCACTGTAACTACCTTCAATCTGACTGACGAACCGCCCTGCTGCGCCTTGTATTCCATAGGCTCCGGCTTTGTCATATGGGTCGAGTGAATCGCAGTATTGACTAATTTGGATGTCGGTCAACGTTATAAATGTGACTTTTGTGGAGCACAGTCGGGTTTCGCAGCCGTTGTCACTAGCCAGCGCTACGGCGGAATGAACCAGATGAGTACTGCCCGAAAGCTGATTCAACATGTCGATGGCGTCGCTGCGACCACTTGGCTTACCGAGAATGCGCTGCTGTAGTGTGACTGTGGTATCACCGCCAAGAACTCGGTGTCCTTTTCCCACTTTATCAAACACTGCCAGCGCTTTTTGTTTGGCGAGTCGCAAGGTCATTTGATCTGGGGCCTCGCCGATTAATGGTGTCTCATCGATATCCGACACAACGACTTGGAACGGGATATCAAATTGTTTCAGGAGCGAGTTTCTCCGAGGAGATTGGGAGGCAAGAACTAGGTTGAGGGTTTGATTTTGTCTCATCATTTATTCATCCAAAGCGTAGTCACATTATCGGTGATAGGGTAACCCTTCAAGAATGGAATAGCAGCGGTAGATCTGTTCGGCCAACATGACACGAACCAAAGGATGTGCAAAAGTTAATGCGGAGAGGGACCATGTTTCGTCCGCTTGTTTCAATAGTTGTGATGAAAAACCTTCAGGCCCACCAACCATCAATGCTATCGGGCGTCCTTGTTGTAACCACTGATCCATTTTGGCGGAAATGTCAGTGGTAGAGAGTGCTTTTCCGATCCGATCCAAGGCAATGACATGAGCCCCATTGGGGATGGCGCTCACCACTTTCTGCTCTTCGCGTTGAACAATTCGCTTGATGTCGGCGTTTTTACCCCGCTTGATGGCAGGGATTTCTAGCAGATGTAATCTAATCCGCCCACGAATTCGCTTCTCGTACTCAGCGTAGCCTTCCTCAACCCACCGAGGCATTTTCTCGCCGACAACCAAGAGGTGAATATTGAGCATCAGGGTACGGTAGAAAACAGGGTGTTCATGTTAGGTGTTGCCCGAAATGTCAGCTTTTCCCGGACCGCCACTAAATTCACTAATGGTGTCTGTGTACTACACCGGTGCGCTAACCGAAGGTTTGCTTTCAGAGGCAGCCATTTCTGCAAATGTCTTGTCCCAGAGACTCTCTAGATCATACTTTTTTCGCGCAGAATCTCTCATAACGTGGGCAACAACGTCAACGAAATCCACCAATATCCAGTCTTTGACTTCAAGTCCTTCGACGCCGAGATGCTGCCAGCCTTGTTTATGCATAAACTCCAAGACTCGGTCAGCCAATGATTTTACATGGCGGTCTGACGTGCCTGTGGCGACGATCATGTAGTCAGTTACGTCGGTCAGCTCACGAACATCCAAAACTCGAACATCCAGGCCTTTTGCATCTTCCAGCGCGGAGACGATGGTGTCTCGCATTTTAGTTGATTCCTTTTCGACCAAGGCTTTTTCAGCCAAAATCTGTTCAGATTGGTCGGGGGCATTGCTGACGATGGGACTGTCGATTTCGATCATGCTTCACTACTCATACAATTGGTTTTCGCAGATATATCGGTGAACGCCATCTGGTATCAATTGGCTGACATCTTTTCCTTTTTTAAGTCGGTTTCGTATGTCGGTCGCAGAGATATCAATGGGGTCGATTTTGATGGGATAGATTCTACCAGCCTTTGATAATTGAAGTTGTCTAAATGTCTCTGCTTGTCGGTTTCGCCACCACTCAGGTAGCGTCGACGGCTCGGACCAACCAGGCCGTTGCATGACAATGAAGTGGAGCTGGTCAAGCAGTGACTGCCATCGGTGCCATTGCTCAAGTCCGAGCAAAGCATCCATGCCGAGGATTAAGCAATAACGATTTTCAGGGTTTTCCGACTTTAGGGAGAAAACAGTATCCACCATATAGGACGGGTTTTGTCGCCGAAGCTCACGGTCATCGATGTTGAATTGTGGGTGTCCGTCGATGGCGATGCAGGTCATTTCCAATCGATGCTGGGCATTTGCTTGGGGTTGGGGGCGATGAGGAGGAATGGCCGAGGGGATGAAAAAAACCGATTTCAAACCGGTTTGACTAGCGACAGAAGCAACGGTATTGATATGCCCAAAGTGAATAGGGTCAAAAGTGCCGCCGTATATTCCGACCAAAGGGCCCAGTGAATCAGTTTTTGTGGAAGAGTGTGGGCCTGGCTTGTTCATGCTTATTCGCTAAGTAGCGCTGCCACTTTTGCCTGGTTTTCTTCGCTATTCCAATTTCTTGGTCCGACTTCCCGGAGCACTTGATTTCCCAATTTATCGATCAAAATGGTTGTCGGGAGTGCTCTAATCTTCCAATCCTTGGCGGCTTGTGAATTAGTGTCTAACAAAATCGGGAAATTAGCAGAGGTATCCAACGAAAATAGGAAGCCCTCAATGTCAGACTTCGCTTGACCCATATTTACCGCCAGTACTTCAAAGTTGTGATTCTTATACGTTTCTTTGAGTTTCTGCTGGGATGGAAATTCCTCGATACATGGTGGGCACCAAGTCGCCCAGAAGCTGACCATGACAACTTGCCCGCGGTAGTTTTTGAGATCAACTAATTGATCCTGATTGTCATAAAGCGAGAGAACAGGCGATGGATGACGCTCTTGTGCATAGACATTACCGATCACAAAAACCAATAACGAAAAATATATCCATGATCGAATGTTCACTGAGAATGATGAAAAGACACTGAATTTCCGGCGATTTACCATGCTTTTAATGCGGTGGCACTAACGATGGTCAAGATTCCAAGGGAAAGATTTACTAGGACTAGTTTTCTGATCGTCCCTAGGGCATAAGCGGCGACTTCCCATTTCTGTTCGTCTACGCCACGACAAAGATGGCGAAAAGGAGCGACATAAACGAATTTAAAAATCAACGCCATTAACATACCAAGTCCACCCATTAGGTTGATGTGGTTACCGATTGCTGAAAATCCGCCCATCTGATTGATCATATAGAAACCCGTGAGAAACAAAACGATGATGCAAACCCACACCCAAGGGAAGAACTTTTTGAATGTTCCAGCCCAGATAGTGAGTCGTTGCGGTCCGTCAACGGCGCCGAGCACCGGCCTTAATAGGCAGTAGGCAAAGAACATACCTCCAACCCAGATAACAACGGCAAGGACGTGGAGCATTAGTGCGAGAGACATGATCATGAATGAGTTCCGGTTTAGGTGAAGGAGGTGTTTGGGATAAATCTAGTAAATGTATGCGGCTGTGTTGGAGTTAGGTCGACAGCAGGTTGCGATTCTACGTTCCGACGAGGCCTTCAATATTAGCTGCGTGTATCAGTGACCAGATAGGACCAACGGACAAACGCTTCAGGGCTGGCAGAATAAAAAGAAATCGTTCTAGCAACATCTCTGGCCTGCTGAGGTGGTATTTCAACGTTGATTCGTTCTTCTGCTTGGCCGATAACCTGACAACTGGACTGAGTCTCATCGGCGCAGTCGAACATCGTGATACTGATGGTAACTTCTTTGAGCGCTATCGCTTCATCGATATTCACCAGTCTAGCATTGAACCGATAACTGTCTGCATAAGCGGGCGTCATAATGGCGTTTTCGATTTGAATGTTTGATGATATCAATTTACTGCGACTCAGAAAGCCGCTGTCAGTTGTGGCATAAAAAAGGAAAGCGGTTATCGCGACCAGTAGACCCAGTAAACTGAAGGCTGCCTTCGGATAACGGCTGGACATAAGAATCAGTGCGATAGCGATAATGCCGAGTAGAACCCATTGCATAGTATTTATCCTGAAATAAGAAGGCGAGTGATAGTAAAATAGCGCTTTGGCAAAAAATACTCAACCGAAACTATCTTCATGAATACAAGACACTGCCCCATGAAGATAGTTTCGGTTGAGTATTGAGATTAGTTAGCAATTGAACCTGACTTGAACTCTAGAGTAAATGGCCTTATTAAAGAAGTGCCGCTCTGGAGTCACTGAAATAGGTTAGCAATTGAGTGAAAACGCCGATTTAACTTTATTGGATATTATTATGACTGCGTCACAACAGGAATCCCATGTCCCCGCTTCTTTTACTGCAAAGATCAAGACGCTAGCTGATCGCGCTTGGGCGGTGAAACACCCGGAGCTCGACTCGCGGCAAGTGGCGTCTTTGAAGGACGAGATCAAACAAAAGCTGATCGAGCAGGATGCCGTTTTGGTTGCACATTACTATGTTGATGATGAGTTGCAGGAGTTGGCGGATGAGTCTGGTGGTTGTGTGGCAGATTCACTAGAGATGGCTAGATTTGGCTACCAGCATGATGCTAAGACGGTGATCGTCGCTGGTGTCCGCTTTATGGGAGAAACAGCCAAGATTCTTAGTCCGCAAAAACGCATACTGATGGTGGAAACAGAAGCGGAATGTTCACTGGACCTTGCCTGCCCAGAAAAAGAATTCAGTGAGTTCTGTGATCAGCATCCGGATCGCACCGTGGTGGTCTATGCGAATACCAGCGCAGGAGTTAAAGCCCGTGCAGATTGGGTGGTAACATCTTCCATTGCGTTGAAAGTCGTTAAACATTTGCATGAAAAAGGAGAAAAACTTATTTGGGCACCGGATCGTTTTCTGGGTGGCTATGTGCAAAAACAAACTGGGGCAGACATGCTGCTGTGGCAGGCATCTTGTATTGTTCACGAAGAGTTTAAGTCCGTTGCATTGCAGGGTTTGAAAAAGCAGCATCCTGACGCCAAAGTATTGGTGCATCCAGAATCTCCCGCTAGCGTGGTAGCGTTGGCGGATGTGGTGGGGTCAACCAGCCAAATTATTAATGCCGCCGTCGAGTCCGATGCGAAGACGTTTATCGTTGCAACAGAATCTGGTATTTTTCACAAAATGAAGCAGGCGGCCCCGGGAAAAACGTTCCTAGAAGCTCCTACCGCCGGTGAGTCAGCGGCGTGTGAGAGTTGTGCCCAGTGTCCTTGGATGAAGATGAATGATTTACAGCGTTTGTCTAATGTTCTAGATAAACGCAGCATTGATGAGGGTGGGAGCGAAATTATCATACCGGAGGATGTTCGCAAAAGAGCAGAAACCTCTATTCATCGTATGATGAAATTTGGGTCTTAACTTTAAAGTGAAGTCATGTTTTTGCGCTACTAGCGAAGCATAATGCCCATTTATCTTGCCAGACATGGTCAAACTCAGTGGAACACTCAAGGGCGAAAGCAGGGGCAGGGTAATTCTGAGCTGACTGCAAAAGGAATAGAGCAGGCGAAAGCCAGTGCGAAACTGTTAACGTCACTGATTGGCGATAGCTATCAGTATTCGAGTGTACGGTTAATCAGTAGCCCCTTAAAGCGCGCGAAAATTACTGCTCAGTACATTTTATCGAACTTGAATTGGCCTGGTATGGTCTTGGAAACAGCGGATGCGTTAATGGAAATTAGCTATGGGAATTGGGAGGGGCTCACCAATGAAGAGGTAGACGAGTGCTATCCGGGGCAAAGAAAAATCCGTAACAAGGATCGTTGGAACTATCTTTTCGATAACGGAGAAAGTTATGCCATGGTATTCGAAAGAGTAACTATGTGGATGAAGACGCTTGATGAGCGAGAGGTGAATGTGATTGTTACTCATGATATGGTGAGTCGGATTATGCGTGGGCACTATCTAGGATTTGGTAAATCACAAATGCTGAAACTCACTCACCCGCATAATACGATATATCTCCTGGACCAAGAGACAATAAATAGCCATTCGGGTGATTGCGGGTAGTTTAAAGTGTAGAAGTTCAGACTTGAGCTGACAGTTACCCGTTTATCAGTAGCTGTCTGTCAGATAGAGTTTAGTTTACAAACTTTTCTTTCCAGATCGCTTTACCGTCGATGAGTGTTTCCATCGGCG
>WLWV01000144.1 GCA_012103395.1 Gammaproteobacteria bacterium | reverse complement strand
CTTGTCAGTGCCATTCTCGTTGAGATTGACGATGAATGGAGCAATGCCGACAAGCGATATATCGTGTGGAACGACAATAATGACTCAAACTAAACCGAAGTTACAGACGTAGGGTTGCACAATCCATGTATTTTTCTTTCCAGCGTGGCTGGGATATTCTTTCAGCCCCTGCATTACCAAAATCTTCTTCCTTAAAGCCTGCGAGGTATTCCTGAACCGAGCTAATGCGGGTTTGTAGCTCGGCAATGGTTGTTTCGTTATCTTCGAATTTTGGCATAGATTCGACATTCGCTGTCAATCTTGCCACAGCATTTTTCGCCGTATCACACGAGATTTGTATTTGACTAATTAGGCTGAATTGATTGGCGGACAAGCGTGAGTTTAGTAAAACCGTCATATCGATTTTTTTTGACTCAGCGAAGGTTTCCGCTTTGTCCAATATCGCGCTTAGATTTCCCAGCATTTTGCTGAATTGGATCACAGTAATGGTATGAAGCATGGTGATTATTTCCGTAGGGATGGGTGGAGTGAACTTTGATGGCACCTGTTTACTTGAGGTGCTACTAAAAATGATTCTATTGAGATAACACTATGTTGCAACAAATGATCGTTCAACGACGTATTCATTAAATTCGCCTTTTCTGGTTTCCTTAAACCCTTTGCTATTGAGGAGTTCGCTAATGCTGCTTAGCATCGCTGGGCTACCGCACAACATAAAGCGGTCATCTTCAATCTTGAAGTCTGGTAATCCAATATCACTGGTCATTCTTCCAGTTTCAATGAGAGTGGTGATCCTACCTTGGGTGATGAAATTGTCCCGAGTGGTTGCCGGGTAATAAATGAGCTTGTCTTTTACCATGTTTCCAAAGTACTCATTTTCTCCAAGCTCTTTGGTAATCAGTGTCTGATAAGTTAACTCTTCAACACGTCGACAACCATGGACCAGAATCACTTTTTCGAAGTTCTCATAGACGTCAGGATCTTTGATGATCGATAGAAACGGGGCAAGACCGGTTCCAGTACCAAGCAAGTACAGGTGTTTTCCAGGCTTCACATGATCCCACAAGAGTGACCCCGTGGGTTTCTTGCTGACCAATAGCTGGTCTCCAATCTGAATATGTTGTAGCTGTGAAGTGAGGGGCCCGTCCTGTACCTTTATGCTATAAAACTCAAGGTGATCTTCATAATTAGAGCTGGCGATACTGTAAGCTCGCATCAAGGGTTTTCCATCTACCTCCACACCCACCATGGTAAATTCTCCATTGCGAAACCGCAGATTAGGGTCGCGAGTGGTTTTAATCGTGAAAAGTGTGTCTGACCAATGATGGACTTCAATGACTTTTTCGGTATGAGTCTGGGCCATTATCTATTGTAATTCTTGCGTTAAATATAACTCGTAGTACCACTATGTGGAGTTGTTACTGCTACTTTCAATAGAACATGAGGGCCAGCAGCAGAAGAGGGACGTGTTGGTGGATCGTTTTTTGGGATGGTTACTGTGTCGATGAGTGGTGTGACAAGTCAAGTGAACTTGTTTTATCCTGTAACCAGAGTTCGATCAACGTTCTCGCGATCGAATCTTTTCGAGGTAATGCTTTTTCAACGTTTGTGTCGGTATGTTCACCAAACTGGCGAATCTGGTCGGCGGAAAACCATTGAGCATCTTCGAGTTCATCTAATGCAATGGTGATATTCTCTTCCTTTGTTTGGGCACGAAAGCCAATCATCAAGGCTGATGGGAAGGGCCAGGGCTGAGACGCGATATAGTCAGCATTATGAATGAGTAACCCAGCTTCTTCCATTACCTCGCGGGCAACCGCTTCTTCCATTGATTCACCCTGATCCACATACCCCGCTAATGTGGAGTAAATACCTTTGGGAAGCCCCTTGTGCCTACCGAGTAAACACTTCTCGATGCCATCGGTTGGGTCGATAAGCTCTACCAACATAATCACTGCCGGGTCGATTCTTGGATAAACTTCCTTAGCGCAGGTGTCGTTGGTGCATTTCCTCATGTGTCCTCCTCTTGTTGACACTGTGGTGTGTCCACAACGGCTGCAAAAAAGGTGGTTTTGATGCCAAAAGCACAGCCCCCGAGCGTAGCCCAGAATGGCTGCTTCGCTTTGCAATAGAAATGCGCTCATTCGACGCAGGTCCGTGAACTGTGATGTTACTTTCAGCCGATTGCGCCATTCGTTAACGGTTTCTTCTGGGATTACTGATAGGTCAATGGCAAAAATTGGATGATTAGTTCCGCCGCCTTTTAAATCGCCTAAATAAACCAACTGGCAGGATTGGTGAAAATTGGGTGGTATCTCAGAATACTTCAAGTAGATTGCTTTTGGTGTCTCTGATGCTGATTGCCCGCTGACCAGGTTGGCATGGTGGTAAAGTGGTTGGAACAGAGCTTGGGGAGACTGATATTGACTCGTCATCCATTGAGAGTCTTCTCGCAACACTGAATTTCTATCCAGCGGCATGCCGACGTAGCTGAGATTTCTTAGATTGGTTTGAGCTGGGCTATTTGTCATCACGGAATTTGATTGTTTCTATTCCCACGCTACTTCGTTCCGGTTTGGTCTAAAGTAACGTGGAAAATCGGATTTGTCTCGTGATCCAGTGAGTGCTATGCAGATTTTCTAAGGCGAGAGGCCTGTTTTCTTTCATGCTCCTTGAGCAACTTTTTGCGAACTCGAATGCTCTTAGGTGTTATTTCCACCAGTTCATCATCGCTGATGACTTCAATCGCAGATTCGAGGCTCAGGCGGATCGGTGGCTCAAGAACGATGCTATCGTCTTTGCCGGAGGCGCGCACATTGGTCAGTTGTTTGCCTTTCAGCGGATTCACTATTAGATCATTATCACGAGAATGCAAGCCAATGATTTGTCCTTCATAAACTTCGACGTTTGGGTTAATGAACAGCCGCCCGCGCTCTTGTAGATTGAAGAGTGCAAATGCCAGTGCCTTGCCCGTGCTGGTTGAAATAAGCGCCCCATTATGTCGTTGGCTTTGTACGCTTCCGGCGAGCGGGGCGTATTTTTCGAAAACGTGATAGAGCAGACCACTGCCAGAAGTTAAGGTCATGAACTCGGTTTGGAAACCGATAAGCCCTCTGGCTGGAATGGAGTATTCCAAGCGAACCCGACCTTTTCCATCGGGTTGCATATTCTTGAGATTGCCACTTCGAGTGCCTAGTGCTTCCATCACCGCACCCTGATTTTTATCCTCCACATCCACACTAAGTTCTTCCCAAGGCTCACAAACAACGTCATCGATGGTTTGAAAGATAACATGGGGGCGAGAGACTGCAATCTCATAGCCTTCTCGACGCATGTTTTCCAGCAAAATCGAAAGGTGTAGCTCTCCTCGGCCCGATACCGCGAACACATCTGGGTCTTCCGTTTCCTCTACACGCAGCGCAACGTTATGAATCAGTTCACGACGAAGCCGATCACCAATTTGTCGCGATGTCACGTATTTCCCTTCTTTTCCAGCGAAAGGGGAGGTATTTACCTGGAAATTCATACTGACGGTCGGCTCGTCCACTGAAAGCGAAGGGAGTGCGTCAGCTTGGGCCGGTGAGCAGATTGTGTCGGAAATACCAAGATTTTCAATCCCAGTTAGCGCGATAATATCACCGGCCTGGGCACTCTCGATTTCAACTTTTTCTAGCCCTCTGAAGCCGAACAGTTGGAGAATGCGCCCATTACGGGCCTTTCCAAAACGATCGATGGCAACAACGGGTGACTTTTGTGAGATCTGACCTCGCGTTATTCTCCCTACGCCAATCGTACCGACGTATTTGGAGTAATCCAAAGAAGAGACTTGCATTTGGAATTCCCCTTCCACATCCACGTCCGGTGGAGATACTTTGTCCACGATGGTTTGGAACAAGGGTGACATGTCTTCGGTTCTTTTGTCGGAGTCCAATGTCGCGAATCCTTCGATAGCAGAAGCGTAGATCACCGGAAAATCCAATTGCTCATCGCTTGCACCTAGTCTATCGAAGAGATCAAAGGTCTGATCCAGTACCCACTCGGGTCGGGCACCGTCTCGGTCTATTTTATTGATGACAACGATGGGTTTAAGTCCATGAGAAAACGCTTTTTGGGTAACAAAACGGGTTTGCGGCATTGGTCCTTCCACTGCATCGACAAGAAGCAGAACTGAATCCACCATGGATAGAACCCGCTCAACTTCACCACCAAAGTCAGCGTGTCCCGGTGTGTCCACAATGTTAATCCGAAAGTTGTCGTCATTGCGGTTATCCTTCCAATTAATCGCGGTGTTCTTAGAAAGAATTGTAATCCCTCTCTCTCTTTCAATATCGTTGCTATCCATCACTCGTTCGACAGGGCCGAAACGATCCCCTAACGTTCCAGACTGCTGCAGCAAACGGTCTACTAACGTAGTTTTCCCATGGTCAACATGAGCGATGATGGCGATGTTTCGCCGTTGTGAAATACTCATTAGTCGATCAAGCTCCTATTTGTGTGCCGATGCCAGCGTCGGTGAAAAGTTCCAGTAAGAGCGAATGCTCCACTCTACCATCGATAATAATGGCGCTTTTTACGCCACCGATTACCGCGTCTAGGGCACAGTCCACTTTTGGGATCATACCTCCTGCAATTGTGCCGTCCTTTATGAGACTGTTGATATCATCTGATTTCAGGTCATTGAGTAACTTGCCTGATTTGTCGAGCACGCCCGGGGTGTTCGTCAACAACATCAGTTTCTCTGCGGCTAAGGTTACGGCTATTTTTCCCGCAACTAAGTCTGCATTAATGTTATACGTCTCACCATCCTGACCGACGCCAATGGGAGCGACGACTGGGATAAATGACTGAGTTTCAAGTAGTTTGAGAATACTTGGATCGATAGAAGCAACTTCACCAACGTGTCCGTAGTCAACCATCTCGTGTCCCTCCAATAGTGGCTCACCCTTTCCTACGCACAACTTTTTAGCTTTGATTAGGTGCCCATCTTTTCCGGTCAATCCCACAGCTCGCCCACCCAGAGAGTTGATCAAGTTAACGATCTCCTTGTTTACAAGACCGCCCAGCACCATTTCAACCACGTCCATGGTTTCGCTATCAGTCACTCTCATACCATTGATGAAAGTCGACTCTTTTCCAATTTTACCCAATACTTCACTGATTTGTGGGCCACCGCCGTGAACCACAATAGGGTTCATGCCCACCAATTTCATTAGTACGACATCTCTGGCAAAGCTGCGTTTGAGGTGCGATTCAACCATTGCGTTTCCGCCATACTTAATCACGATGGTCTTGTCTTTGAATTCTTTTATATACGGCAAAGCCTCGATCAATACCTCCGCAGTGAGGTGTGCACTAGATTCAATCATACTCATCGGAGTGGCTGGTGTGGTCGAAGAAAAGGGCCGTATTCTACCCGAAAAACCGCATCAATAGATGAATAATATGGGGATAATGTCAATAGTGAGCATGAGAGTATCAATTATCACGAGTTAACGTGGGGTTGCTCACCTGGTTTTTACTGTAAAGCCTGCTAGAAATTATGGGGCGACTATATTTATCTCAAATACGACTTTATCGGTATCGATATGGACACGGCATGATTATTTCGGTATTCCAGTTGCCGCCTTTATGCTATATTTGCCTGATCATATAAAGATATCTTTATATGATTTCGAGCAAGGTTTTTAGTGCTTGAGCAAGTGTAGATTATTTTGTTGTTGTATTGACGACGGTGATTCTTCACGTTTGCTATGGTGATTCTTCACGTTTACTTTATTGGCTTTTATTCGGCGGTTGTTTGTCTTTAAAAAGCATCGCAATGATAAGCGCTTTACTTAGATTTAAGAAACGTTGATCCAAACCCTAGTTAATACTCAAAATGTGCTTACGAGTACCCTTTAAGGTACGTCGTAGGTAGTTTATCGTTTAATTTGGATTGCACTTCTGCAGTCACCGTTATTTGGAGGTTTACTAGTAATGTCAAAGTCGTTTCTGTTTACATCGGAATCTGTGTCAGAAGGGCACCCGGATAAAGTTGCTGATCAAGTATCAGATGCCGTTCTGGACGCATTGTTAGCGCAGGATCCAAAATCGCGGGTAGCTTGTGAAACATTGGTTAATACGGGTATGGCCGTTATCTCCGGTGAAATTACCACTAATGCGATTGTTGATTTTCCCGAAGTGGTACGTAAAACTATTCAAGAGATTGGATACAACTCTTCAGACATGGGATTTGATGCCCAAAGCTGTGCTGTCGTCGTGTCCTTGGATAAGCAGTCCGTTGATATTGCGCAAGGCGTTAACGAAGGTGAGGGTCTTGATTTAGACCAAGGTGCCGGTGATCAGGGATTGATGTTTGGATATGCATGCAATGAGACTGAGGTATTGATGCCTTTCCCCATTACCTATGCGCACCTATTAGTAAAAAAGCAGGCTGAGGTTCGAAAATCTGGTCAGCTCGGATGGTTACGTCCTGATGCGAAGTCCCAGGTTACTGTGCGTTATGAGGGTAATCAGCCCAAGTTCATCGACACCGTCGTTTTGTCGACTCAACATGATGATGATATTTCTCACAATGATTTATCAGAAGCGGTAATCGAAGAGATTATCAAACCCGTTCTTCCCGCCGATATGATTTCTTCGGAAACCCGTTTCTTGGTTAACCCTACGGGGCGCTTTGTCATTGGTGGTCCGGTCGGTGATTGTGGCTTGACGGGTCGAAAAATCATCGTAGATACCTACGGTGGATCTGCCCACCATGGTGGTGGCGCTTTTTCTGGAAAGGACCCTTCTAAGGTAGATCGTTCAGCGGCTTATGCTACTCGATATGTCGCAAAGAATGTGGTTGCGGCGGGCTTGGCAGACAAATGCGAAGTGCAGGTGGCTTATGCCATCGGTGTGGCAGAACCCGTGTCTATTATGGTTGAAACCTTTGGCACCGGAAAAATTGGCGATGAGCAAATTGAAAAGCTGATCCGAGCGCACTTTGACCTTCGTCCTAAAGCCATTGTTAACGGATTAGATTTACTTAGACCCATCTATCGAAATTCCGCAGCCTACGGCCATTTTGGTCGCACTGAGGGAGAATTTACATGGGAAGCCACTGATAAAGCCGCAGCGTTGAAAGCTGACGCCGGTCTCTAATTTATATTATTTTTTGGAAAACAATTATGTCAACTCAAACCGCTGAAAATTTACTGTCCGACTTTCATGTTGCTGATATGGGGCTCGCTGAATGGGGCCACAAGGAAATCCGTATCGCGGAAACGGAAATGCCTGGCTTGGTCTCTGTCCGGGGTAAGTATGCTGAAGAGCAACCCTTGAAGGGTGCGCGTATTGCGGGTTCTTTGCACATGACGATTCAAACTGCAGTATTGATTGAATCACTAATCGCGTTAGGTGCTGAAGTACGCTGGGCATCCTGTAATATTTTTTCGACTCAGGATCATGCTGCTGCGGCGATCGCAGATAAAGGCATTCCAGTGTTCGCTTTTAAGGGCGAGACGCTAGATGAGTACTGGGCGTTTACCCACCGAATCATGGAGTGGCCAAATGACAGTGGCCCAAACATGATTCTGGATGATGGTGGTGATGCCACGATGCTATTGATTCTGGGAAGCAAAGCAGAAAAGGACATTTCTGTTTTGGACAACCCCGATAGCGAAGAAGAAGTTGCGCTTTTCAAGTCCATTAAAGCACGTTTGCAAAATGACAAAACTTGGTACAGCACTCGACTGGCTGAAGTTCAAGGTGTCACTGAAGAAACTACCACAGGCGTTCATCGGTTATACCAAATGGCGGCATCAGGAGAGCTACCATTCCCAGCCATCAATGTGAATGATTCGGTGACCAAATCGAAGTTTGATAACTTATACGGTTGTAGAGAGTCATTGGTGGATGGGATTAAACGTGCCACTGATGTAATGATCGCAGGTAAAGTCGCCCTTGTTCTTGGGTATGGTGATGTCGGCAAAGGTTGTGCGCAATCACTTCGTGGTCTGGGCGCGACAGTATGGGTTACTGAAATTGACCCAATCTGTGCACTACAAGCAGCGATGGAAGGCTTTCGAGTGGTACGGATGGACGAAGTCTGTTCTGAAGTTGATATTTTTGTCACGGCGACGGGGAACTATGGTGTTATCACCCACGATCACATGGTTCAAATGAAAAATGAATCCATCGTTTGTAACATTGGGCATTTCGATAATGAAATAGATATTGCTGGTATGAAGCGCTATGAGTGGGAGAACATTAAGCCTCAGGTAGACCAAGTTATCTTACCTAATGGTAACCGTGTCACAATGCTCGCAGAAGGAAGGTTGGTTAATCTTGGCTGCGCCACGGGCCATCCGAGCTTCGTGATGTCCAACAGCTTCACTAATCAGGTTCTGGCTCAAATCGAGTTATGGAAAGATGGTGATAATTACAATAATGAAGTGTATGTGCTACCTAAGCATCTGGATGAAGAAGTTGCTAGATTGCATCTTGATAAGATTGGCGTAAATCTTACCGTATTGAGCCAAGAGCAGGCAGACTACATTAGCGTCCCAGTACATGGTCCCTATAAACCAGGCCACTATCGTTACTAGTGATGTATTTGCCTATTAACGATGAAGGTGTCAACTATTCTGTTTTTTGAATAGTGGTGATAGCAGTAATAAAAAACCGGGATAAGCATCTCGGTTTTTTATTGCCTATTTGAAAGTCTGGCGGTGCAGATAGTGGGCTGATTTTCAACCTCTAGTATCCTACCTTACAAAATGCCCAGCAAGCAATGTTGCTTTGAGCGCCAGAGTGATTGAAATGGGTTACTAAATTCTTACATCACGACCACCTCTGATCATTTAACGGGGTTACCTGAAATGATCAGAGGTGGCCCATCCATGGGGCTTGGCATAACGTTTTGGGGCCCTTGAGTGTCTTGGGGTAGTGTACCCTGAGGTCTGTAATTTATTTCTTTAGCGATGTTCGTTTGGCTTAGGCGAAGTGAGCGTAGCGAACGAAGCCAAAGCCGGTTTTTCTGGATTAGGTGTTGAATGTTGAGCCAT
>WLWV01000143.1 GCA_012103395.1 Gammaproteobacteria bacterium | reverse complement strand
ATGGCTCAACATTCAACACCTAATCCAGAAAAACCGGCTTTGGCTTCGTTCGCTACGCTCACTTCGCCTAAGCCAAACGAACATCGCTAAAGAAATAAATTACAGACCTCAGGGTACACTACCACTCGCATTCTAAGTTCGAGGTAAAGATAGAGAAGTGGAAAAACTACTAGCAGCCGAATCGGTATCATTCTAGCCATTGTCTCTGCTATGGCGTGGAGCATAGTGGGTTTATTTGCGAAAGGAATGACCACAGATGTCTAGGCGGTTTTAGTCTGGAGAGGCTTGTTTTCCGTGCTCATTCTCTGCCTGTACATGTGCAGAAATCAGCGTTAATACAGGTGGTACTTATCTACTAAGCCCTCAACGAATTGTCGCCGCCGGAGACATAATGCAGCGAATCGGATCTGGAACGGTATTCACGCCGCAACAATTCTAATGATTGAAAGTACACGACTCATTCCCGCTTCACTATCTGCACTAATTAGTAAGATATAGCCCCTAGCTCGGTTACGGATTGATATTGGCAACAGTATTCAAGGAACTTGGCACAAAGAAAACGCTGAAAAAAACCAGTCTAACGGAGCAAACTGTCACTGCCGAAGCGACATAATACCCGCCCCAATTATCAACCCGATGCCCAGAACTGAGATAACATCGGGTACATCGGCGAAGAAAATGACTCCCCATGCGACAGCGAAACCAACATAGGAAAAATCAAATATTCCAATTACGGAAGATGGAGCGTTCTGATACGCGATGGCAGCACCAACGCTTCCAACGAGGATAGCCACCGCGAGCAAGCTCATCGAAATCCATTGCGAGAATCCCATCTTGGCCCATGGTGCAAGCAGAAACCCTTGTCGCATTTCGTCCGGTAACATCGTGAGGAAAAGAGTAGCCGCACCTCCAATGAACACGAAGGATACGTTAAGGGCTAACGACAATACAATGGGGTGCTCCGCTCGACATTTTGTTCGAGTTAGTATCATGGCTAATGCATAAAAAATAGCTGAAAGAAGTGGAAGCAGCGCAAACCAGTTGAAATCTCCTGCACTAGGTCGAAGAATAAGAAGAACCCCTACGAAGCCGAGGAAAACAGCAAACCATCCAGTACGATTGATTTCGTCGCCTATGATGACGGCGGACAGCAGTGTAATAAAAATAGGCAAGGTATAGTATGCTGCTGCCGCAACCGAAAGCGTCAGGTTTGGTAGTGAAATGTAGTAGCTGATCCACATGGATACGAGAAGAACACTCCGGAGGATTGTCCAGCCTAACGCATCAGGGAGACAAAGGCGCCCCCGTTCTTTTATGGACAAATATAAAACAACACACGGGATGACGATCAGGGAACGGATAACAAAAATCTGCCAGATAACGAAGTTTCCACTGCTTTGCTTGATAATCGCGTCTCCTAGGGATAACACAAAAACAGTGAAGATGATGACAGCAACTGCTAGTGGTATATTGTCCTTTGATTCTACGGGAAACACGAGATATGTCATTTAGCTCCGAAAGTTACCAGCGTTTTTGCAGAGCTCAGTGGATCGTCCGCTCTTCGTCTCCTTCATCAAAGGCCCCTGACTACGGTGCTGCTAAACCGATTGACGGCGAAATCGTTCTATTACTCTACCATCAGTGATAATCAAACCTATCACTATTAGCACAAAGCCTAAACTTGCTCCGGCTCCCATTTCTTCACCCAGAAATGCAACGCTTAAACCAACGCCAATGGGAGGAATCAAAAGAGTAACCAGCATCAGATTCGCAGACCCGGCAATCGCAAGTATTCGAAAATATAAGAGATAGGCAACGGCCGTGGACAATACGGCAACGGCGATTATCGACGCCCAGACTCCCTTCGATAACGCCAATACAGGCAGACCTTCAGAGACGATGGCCACGGGAAACATAAGAACGGTACTTGCAACCAGCATACCAAACGCATTCATAATCGGTGGATATTCGCGGAGGAAAAGCCGTCCCCAAACACCCGCAAAGGCGTAGAACAATGCAGCTCCAAGGATGGCGAGTTGAGCTAAATTCTGCAGACTAAAATGAACCAGCGCCTCAATTCCCATAATCGTGGCAACACCCAGAACACCGCATAGCGCACCCACTGTTTTCTTTATGGTCAAGCGCTCATCCGCGAGAAAAATCCCAGCCACAATGACTCCGAAAAAAGCGGTCGTAGAGTTTAATATAGACGCAAGACCACTCCCAATGTGTGTTTGCCCCCAGAAAATCAACGAAAATGGTATCGCGTTGTTAAGCGCGCCCATCACAAAGTAGCAGAGCCAAGCGCGGATAGATCTTGGTATCACCAACCCCTTCCATAAGACAACAAGGAACAAAACCGGTACTGCCCAGAAAACACGATGTAACGCGACAGTTAATGGAGGAACTTCACTCAAGGCGATCTTAGCGAAAAAGAATGATCCTCCCCATACCATCCCTAAGGCCAATAGTAGCAAACCGGAAATCAAATCGATTCTTGGAGCCTGAGGTTCTGTCATTAGGTTATTTGCCTGAGAGGAATTTGTTGCACAATACTGAAATAGGTTGACCAGAACTGGCAATATTCGGAACCACACTACCAAAAAGTGAAGCAAATCCCAATTGGCAACAATCGGTTTTCTCAATTACAAATACATTAGGCCCGATAGATAAATTCTGCTTTTCGATATTGCTATTGATCTTTAGGCGCCTTGAGCCTCTGTGGCTTTCTGTTTTTCGATTTCTTCCATCAGAATTGGAATCGCGAGGTTGCAGGAATGGATTCCCATCACGGTGGTAAGCTGAATAGTTTCCAAAATTTCTTCCTGAGTTGCCCCTGCCTTAATGGCGTTTTGTATATGTCGCCGAACACCAGGTGCATATAAATGGGTAGTAGCCGCATTGATGGCGATGAGAATCAACTCTTTGTACTTTTGAGGTAATGGACCCTGCCGTTGTGGAACGCTACGAAACGCCAGATAGGCTTCAAGAAACTCGGCGTCCAATTCAGCGAAAGTGTCCCATAAGGGATTCCAATCACCCTTGGCTTGATGGGCTTCAATATTCGGATATTCAACAGAATTCTGATCTGCTTCTGATGAGTTCATTGATCAACCTCCTCGATGTTTAAATGAGTCTCTTCTAAAACTATAAAGAGCTTTGGGGTCAACAGCCAAGTCAATTACCGCCGGTTTACCGCAATTCAATGCCGCCTGCACGGCTTCGCCGATTTCGCCCACTCGATCCACTCGAAACCCTGCTGCACCATAAAGTTCCGCCACTTTATCAAACGGCGGGCTACTTATATTTGCCCCAATGTAACGTTCGCCAAAGAAGTCACGCTGATAGGCTTTTTCTGCACCCCAACACTGGTTGTTCATTACAATGGTCACGGTATTAATACCGTGATCCACCGCGGTACTGAGCTCTGATAGCGTCATACCGAATCCACCGTCTCCCATCAAGCTGACCACGGATCGATCTGGACAAGCAAGCTTAATACCAAGACCACAAGCGAATGAAAAGCCAACCAAACCAAAATCCAGTGGGGTGAATAAGGCGGGAGGCTGCCAATAGTTAAGCGCATCGGTAGCCTGCAAACAAAGGGTGCCCGCGTCCATCGTCACAGCGACGTCTTTTGGCAAGACTGCTCGAAGCTCTTTGTACAAAGCCGAGGGTTGGATCGGATGAACATCGCTCTGAGCATCATCATCACGCTGCTGAAGGAATGTTGCCCTTTCATGCTTATACTGTTCTGTCCAACGTTCAACGTCTTCCTGGGCTTCACTGTTCTTCAACGCCTCGCAAAGCTGTCTGGCGACGGTAGGCGCGTCAGCCCAAATACCAACTTCAATAGGGAAATATCGACCAAGGGCTGTGGATTCTAATTCAATCTGGATAATCTTCGCTTCCTGATTAATATTGTCATAGGAATAGAAAGTTGAATTGAAACCCAAACGAGTACCCAATGCCAAAATCACATCCGCTTCTTTTACCAATCGAGATGCTACTGGATTACCCCTCGGCCCCATCTGACCGGCATTGAGCGGATGGGAAAATGGGATCCCGTCGCCATGGCCCGGAGCGGTTGCAATGGGACAATTCAATGCTTCCGCTAGTGATAGCACTGCTTCATGCCCCCCAGTGTTCTTTATCCCTCCTCCCGTGACGATAACAGGTCGTGTTGCGGTACGTAAAAGGTTAGCAGCCGTTTCAATGGATTCCCGCGAAGCGGCGGGAAGGCTTTGGGAACGATAGGATTTTGGCGATTGAAATGCAGGAAACACGTTAACGTCTGATAACACATCTCTGGGCAAATTAAGCTGAACTGGGCCTCGGCGAGGCGTCATCGCAACGCGGAACGCTTCCCGACACATTTCTGGAACTCGACTGGTTTGCGTTACAGTCCAAGTTTTCTTGGTAACCGGTTTAAACAATGACTGTTGGTCAACTTCCTGAAAAGCATCCCGGTAAATATGCTCGGATGATAAAGCGCCCGCGATAGAAACCACGGGTGAAAACGCGGCAGCAGCTTGAGCAAGACCAGTAACCAGATTGGTCGCGCCAGGGCCATTTTGGCCCGCAAGTACCACCCCCGGCTTTCCTGATGCCCTAGCGTATCCATCTGCCATGTGGGTACCGGTTCGTTCATCATGCACACCAATAAAATTGATCTCAGTCGCGTCGTACAATGCATCAAAAATTTCCATGGTAGCAGATCCGATAAGACCAAACACATGCTCTACTTTTTCTACCTTAAGGGATTCGACAGCGGCTTGTCCGCCGGATAGCTTTTTCATATTCATTATGTCCAGAGATAAATAGTGTGTGCGATAAATTCACTTGGCTAAAACAAAGACTAACTGCAAGTGTCCAATCCATCACTGAAAACACTCAGCTCAGATGCCGGAGTGTTTCTAAAGCACGTGCATCTAGTGCACGGTATCAAGATCTGATGTTTAGAGATGCCGCTTCAGAAACTTATTCGTCGGTTCAACGAACTCCCGGGGGCGCTCCATCAACCCCATGTGTTGCAGGTCAGGAATGACAAGGGTTTCGGCATCTCGAATTTCTGAAGCAATAGCAAAGGTCATTGCTGGCGTGCTGCCTGTGTCGTTTTCGCAAGTAATGACCAACGTTGGCAGATCAATAGCAGGGGTAGGACGGATAAGTTCAATCACTCCTTTCGCCAAAACCTGTCGACACTGTGCATAGATAACGGGGTCATTATCGACAACCCATTGGCGAACCTTGTCCACCGTACCTGAACGGTGGTTTCGAAAACCATCAGTAAACCAACGCCTTAGTGTGGTTTCAATGTTGGCAGCCGGTCCACCGAGTAGCGTGTCAGCTGCCCGCTGTTCCACCAACTTTTGAGCTTCTTCACCTCGCTCATGAGGTGAATTCAGTATGACTAGAGCAGACACCATCCACGGATAGTCCATGGCGAATCGTCGATTAATCATCCCCCCGAGCGAGAACCCTATCACCCCACAGAGGTCAATGGATAATTCATCCAACAAAGACTTAAGCTGCTCAGAAAATAGAGCAAGCGAGGGTTTTTCAGGTGGGGGGGCACTCTCGCCATGGCCGAACAAGTCGATGTTCAAAACTCGAAAGTGTTGATTCAACCGAGGAATATGAGAGTGCCATGTACGCCGGTTCAAACCGAGGCCATGAATCAAGAGCACTACAGGAGCATCCTCTGGGCCGATGAGATCATAGGCGGTACCATTCACTGAACGAGCGGAATTTGTCTGCGAATTCATACTTTGGATTCAGCTGTCTCCGTTTCTATTCCGACTGATGCAGCAGATCAATTCCAGTATCGATGCCATGCGAATCAAAGGATTGGAGTATAGAAATCAGACCCCAGCTGGATTCTCCACATCCCTGCCCATGGCTTTGAGATCTTCATATCGATCCCCTATACGGTGGTGTGGACGACCGCCCACCGAGGCACCTAAAGCAACAATCACCTCGTCATCCGCAGGTGCATCGGGAATGGAGAAATGAATGGAAAGGTAGTGTGACCGTCTGCCTGCATCATGTTTATCCATGAGAGGAATTATGATCGGCGTATTTGCCGGTCCACGGGTGTTATTGAACGCAAGATAGGTCTTCGCCCCAACCGCTTCTCGGTATTGATTGCCGAAAGGCACGGTATGAATCAGTCCAGCAGCATGCTCAACTTCTCCTCCCATCCCAGCAACAGCACATTTACCATAACCTTCCACCGCATCTGCGGAGCCTGCTTCTTTGACAATCATCTCTGACAGCATGTTACCGAGCCCTGGTGCAATCTCACGAATGGTCGGTTTTAAATCTTCAACGAAACCTTGGCCGGCCCAAGGGTTTTTTAGAATGGCTACCACCGCGATCAGTTTCAGTGGCGTTTCTGCAATACGACCACCATCAATGAACGTATTTTCAACGTGAGTAAGGGTTCTTCGAATTTCTGCTGTCATCGTTTTTCCTATTACTAGATATATTGTCGTTAAAAATTCAATTGATTAGCTAAAAGCGGGAATGACTTCGTTGCAAAAAAGTTCAAGTGATTTTTTTTGTCGTTTGTGATCCAGGCCCATACTGGCATAGTAGATAAATTCATCCACCCCGAGTGCTTCATAACGTTTGAGTTTCGAAATCACTTGTTCCGGTGAACCAAACATCAGATTCTCTTCCAGCATATCGGCATTGTACTGATCCCGATCAGTCAGTTCAGTTAATGGAATTCGCTTCGGAAACCCATTATCCACATCCCCAAGGTTTCTGAACAGGTTTTCGAACTGTCCCAAACAACCTTGCAACGATGAAATGCAGGCATCGCGACTGATTTGATCTTCATACACTGCGGTGTGACGCATCATGGCAAAAGTGGGCTTGGCACTACCAGAATGCTTGGCTAGAGACTCGTCCAATTGGGCTTTATACAATTCTGCTTCGGAGAAAGGTCTCGTCAAGGGCCAAGACATGATGTTGCAATTATTCCTAATTGCATAATCAAACGTCAGGGGCGACCGGGCCGCAACCCAAATCGGCGGATGCGGTTTCTGAACCGGTTTCGGGACCGATGTCGATGTTGGAAACTGCCAGAACTCACCATTATGTTCATAATCCCCAGCCCATAGCGCCTTAAGCACTGGCAGCATCTCATCCATATAGCGCCAACCATCGGACTGTTTCACCCCGGGTGCCATTCGGTCAAATTCTCGTTGATAGGCACCTGAACCAATGCCAAACTCAAGTCGGCCTCCACTGATCAAGTCAGTGAATGCCGCCTCACCCGCGAGATTAATGGGATGCCAATACGGCGCTACTGCCACTGCGGTTCCCAAACGAATATTGTCAGTATGATTAGCCCACCAAGTCAAAATCTGAAAAGGATTGGGTGCAATAGTCATTTCCAGCGCGTGGTGCTCCGCTGACCACACAATGTTGAAACCACCTTGATCTGCCATTTGGACCATTTCAAGGGTGTGCCTCATGACTTGATCCATGTCCATGCTATCGTCATTGCGTTCCAGATTTATCGCGATTTGAAATTTCATCTTTATTACCTGTGGATTCCCAAATTTTATTCGGTCAACTGTTTCGATTGATGTATGTTCCCTGCAGGGGCTTTCTTAAACGACTAACTTAGCACAGCGTTCTATCCCATTGTCGTTTTGTCGTCGTTTTGACGCACTGATCTAGTTTTAGGTTTGGTCGTGCGAGAAACCAATAACCAAATGTCTCTTACGCCGTTGGTTAGGCGTATTTATTCAGAGTGCCATAGCCATAAGTAGCCCCAAGGCGATTCATCATCATAGCTTGCTTGTCTCATCCCACCCGATTCCTCGGTGAGTACTCCGTGTTAAAACTCATTGCTTTTTTAAATCGTCTATAAAATACTCATTCGGCGGGCTGGATAACAAGTCATTAATTACATTTCTCATCAATTACATTTCTCATCCGACATACTCAAAAGCACCGCTTCCCTTGCCGCTGCAAGATGAGCCAAGCTAGCTGCTCGTGTTGCCATACGGTCACGTTTCAATAATGCTGCTGTCATCGTTCTCATTTCATTGAGTGAAGCTTGCCGACGATCCGGGTCAAGCATCAGTCGGCTGCGCAGATAGGAAACTCGGTCAATAATGTTTTCGAGGGCCCGGCGGAGTTCCCGATTGCGGCAACCAATAAAAAGAATGTCGTAGTAACGTTCCTTGACGACGCGCATGGTTTCGAGATCAAAGTTTTCAACGCAAGACGCCAATGCTGAAACCTCTTCATTGAGGGATTGAAGCTCTGACTCACTGGCACGTTCGGCGAACAACTCCGCCGCTTGAGTTTCTAAAGAAGATCGTAACTCAAATATTTCACACACCGTTCTTGCGTCTAATTTCGTGACTCGATAACCACAATACGATTGGCGCTCGATCAGTCCGTTTACTTCGAGATTCACCAACGCTTCCCGCAGTACTGAGCGACTGGCTCCGGTAACTTCGCACAATTCCCTCTCCACCAGTTTCTGCCCTGCTTCAAATTTCCCATTCAAAATCGCGCTACGAAGTACTGCCTGAGTATGGCTTCGTAGTGTGGATTCCACTCGATGAGCAATGGGTCTTGATGGCGTTGCTTTTGAGGCTTTCCCGATTTGGGTCGTCGCGGACATGAGAGTAGCTTAAATAATGGATCGATTTTAGACGGCGGTTATTTAGACGGCAGTGATGTTTTTAGTATCTGCAATTCTTTAGGATGAGTATACTTCAATATTGTATACAATATGGATATCAAAATAACTCAATACGCCAATATAAGCAATGGAAAAGTATCTTTTTTGTTATTTTGTATGACAATCTCACCATCCTCCTGGGAATTCAACCTTATGACGAATTTCTAAGTGATTTTCCTCATTGGGAACCCACATTATGAGTGTTGGAATAACGATCCCTTGAGTAATCCGACAATTAGCGTAGATTGTGCAACCCTACGTCTGTAACTTCGGTTTAGTTTGAGTCATTATTGTCGTTCCACACGATATATCGCTTGTCGGCATTGCTCCATTCATCGTCAATCTCGACGAGGATGGCACTGACAAGCC
>WLWV01000142.1 GCA_012103395.1 Gammaproteobacteria bacterium | reverse complement strand
ACGCCGATGGAAACACTCATCGACGGTAAAGCGATCTGGAAAGAAAAGTTTGTAAACTAAACTCTATCTGACAGACAGCTACTGATAAACGGGTAACTGTCAGCTCAAGTCTGAACTTCTACATATAGCCACGAGAACAATGTCCAAAATAGAGGTGCTCGATTTCCCGGCAACGCGGCGTGGGTCAAGCTTGGGGTCGCTGAACTTGCGATGGATTGCCTGCGTCGATCGTTAATGGGGTTGCCCTTGTATGAAAGAACCGACTTCGAGCAGCATGACTAATGTCCTAGACTGATGTTCATCATGGTATCTTCATTTAGCCTTCGGGCTTTCGGTTCTCGATCTGTTGTATTCACGAAAATGATGAAAACTGATTGCTTGAACGTTTTTGCTGATTAGGCTTTTTGCTCGATCTTCTTGGTTGAATATCACGATGCACATAGAGAGGTATTTTTATCGCAGGCTTTTTTGGTATTTCATTCGAATTGGAATTGAATTCATAAAAAACAGTGTGTAAACTCTCGCGCTCTCGGCAGGCGCGTAGCTCAGTTGGTTAGAGCACCACCTTGACATGGTGGGGGTCGGTGGTTCGAATCCACTCGTGCCTACCAATAAATCAATGACTTAACTGATTTGCTGGTTTCTATTTATAAGTAGTGTTTAGCTGTCTTTTAAATTTCCGTAGATAGTAACCCTTTATTCTCCCCTCAGTGGTTAAGTTGCAGTAAGAAACTTCGAGGTTTTCAGGGTTTTCTTCATTTGACTTGCATGTTGTTTGATAAACCTCATTCTAATCCCTTCCTCGTTATCTAGTCTCTTTGTGAATCGTTTGCGGCTTCCTTTTTTGTTTTTGGTGTGCCCAGTATTGTCGTCGAATGCGCTATTGTAAACATCGAAAAATACCGGTAAATTTGCGCCTGAGAATAGCGCTGCCACTGCCCTCCATTCATAGATTTTCACGATATATATGAAAGCATTTTGGATGTTTGTTTTGTTGATATAACAGGAATGAGTGGTTTATCAGCCGAATATCCAACTAACACGCGTCCTTTAGTAGTGGGCGCCACTGAAAATACAGGAAAATGCCTGAAATTACGCTACCAGATGGTTCCAAACGAGACTTTCCCCATCCTGTTTCAATTGCTCAAATTGCGGCTGATATTGGCCCCGGTTTAGCCAAGGCGACCATTGCGGGTAAGGTCGATGGCGTATTAGTCGATGGATCCGACCTGATCGAACAAGACAGTGACGTTGTTATTCTTACCAATAAAGACGAGCAGGGGCTCGAAATCGTCCGACATTCTTGTGCTCATTTACTTGGTCACGCCATAAAGCAAGTTTGGCCGGAATGTCAAATGGCCATTGGCCCCGTCATTGATAATGGTTTTTATTATGACGTCGACCTTGATCATCGTATTTCCGACGAGGACCTACAGGCGCTGGAGACTAGGATGTTGCAGCTGGCGAAAACGAACTATACCGTTGTAAAAAAAACGGTGTCATGGCAAGAAGCGCATGACATCTTTGCGAGTCGAGGGGAAACCTACAAAATGGAAATTTTGGATCAAAATGTCGAGAAAGACGGTAAGCCAGGCTTGTATCACCATGAAGAATATGTGGATATGTGCCGAGGCCCCCACGTACCAAACATGTCATTTTGTCATCATTTCAAACTCATGAAAGTTGCAGGGGCCTATTGGAGGGGGGACTCGAAGAACAAAATGTTGCAGCGTATCTATGGAACAGCATGGCCAGATAAAAAGCAATTAAAGAGCTATTTGCAAAACTTAGTAGAAGCCGAAAAACGCGATCATCGAAAACTAGGAAAGCAGCTTGATTTGTTCCACATGCAAGAAGAAGCCCCGGGCATGGTTTTTTGGCATGACAAAGGATGGTCGATTTATCAAGTGTTGGAGCAATATATGCGCACGGAACAGAGGGAGCGCAGCTATCGCGAAATCAAAACGCCACAAGTGGTTGACTATTCATTGTGGGAAAAGTCAGGACATGCCGACAAATTTGGCGATGATATGTTCTCTGTGGAGTCTGAAGGTCGAAACTTTGCACTCAAACCCATGAACTGTCCATGTCATGTACAGGTGTTTAACCAAGGGCTAAAAAGCTATCGGGATTTGCCCATGCGGTTTTGTGAGTTTGGTTCCTGTCACCGTAATGAGTTATCAGGGGCATTACACGGATTAATGCGAGTGCGCGGGTTTGTTCAGGACGATGGACATATTTTTTGCAGCGAAGATCAGATTCAATCAGAAGTGGCAGAATTTATCGATTTTCTTCATAGTGTTTATCATCATTTTGGCTTTACCAACATCATTTATCGTCTATCTACTCGACCAGACAATCGTGTTGGTAGTGATGCTGATTGGGACAAGTCAGAAGCAGCGTTGGCTAAAGCGCTGGATGATAAGCAACTTGAGTGGGAAGCATTGCCGGGAGAGGGAGCGTTCTATGGCCCCAAAATCGAATTTTCGCTAAAGGACAGCATTGGCAGAGTATGGCAATGTGGCACAATGCAAGTTGATTTTGCAATGCCTGGAAGATTGGGGGCGCAATACGTGGCCGAAGATGGTACCAAGCAAGTTCCGGTGATGCTGCATCGTGCAATACTGGGTTCATTTGAACGTTTCATCGGTATCCTGATCGAGCATCATGAAGGCCGATTCCCGGTTTGGCTAGCACCAACGCAGGCCGTTCTCCTGAATATTTCTAACAAACAGTCGAAATACACCGAGGAAATGCAAGAAACCCTGAAAAAACAGGGTTTTCGTGTAGAATCCGACTTGAGAAACGAAAAGATCGGATTTAAAATCCGCGAGCATACTTTACAGAGAATCCCCTACCTTCTAGTAGTGGGTGACCGTGAAGTGGAAACCAATACCGTCGCCGTACGAGCTTCCAATGGAGAAGACATGGGTTCGATGTCCGTTGAACAACTGACTGCCTTGCTTTCTAGTTAGTGCAGTCTGCACTGAGCAACATATCAGCCCACACCATAACAACGGCGTGGATCAAATACCGAATTTATAGAGGGTTCAGAACATAGCCAAGCAAAAAGAGCAGCGCATCAACGAGCAGATTATGAGTGATCCGGTGCGAGTGATTGGGGACGATGGTGATCAACTGGGTATAATGTCAATCAGAGAAGCACTTTTCACTGCGTCCCAGGCAAATCGCGATTTAGTTGAAATATCTCCGAATGCCGATCCCCCGGTTTGCCGAATAATGGACTTTGGAAAGTTTCGCTACAACGAAAGTAAGAAACGACAGGAAGCCAAGAAAAAACAAAAACAGATCACGATTAAAGAAATCAAGTTTCGGCCCGGAACTGATGTCGGAGATTACACAGTTAAATTGCGCAAATTGACGGAATTTCTTGAAGAAGGAAATAAAGTAAAGGTCACTATGCGTTTTCGAGGGCGAGAAATGGCTCACCGTGAGCTTGGGCTTGATCTGCTGAATAAGGTGCAGAGCGATTTGCTGGAAATTGGTGTGGTCGAGCAGGCTGCAACCATGGAAGGCAGGCAGATGGTCATGGTCTTGGGCCCGAAGCGGACCTGACTTTAAAGTTGCGTGATGAAGGTTGTTTTTCATCTGAATTAAATGACGGTTTTATCCCTTTTTAAAGCCATTTCCGGTTAGAATCCGGGACCGTTTATTTGCTGGGTCAAATTCTTAATTTGTCTGAAGCATAAACGTGACTATAGTGAGTGAACGACTTTTGGCAATAAACAATAGGTTGTTAACTCGCTTTAGGAAACATGGGAGTTTTGCTGTGAAATAGCAAAGTCCGTGGAATGCAGAGAAGTAGTCCAATCCAGAACTACCATCGCATAATTCTATAGTTTATTAATGAAACAGAAAGTTACCTTTAAACCGTTGATAAAAACGATGGTTACTTACTGAATACTGGAGCAAAAGATGCCTAAATTAAAGACCAACCGGGGTGCTGCTAAGCGCTTTAAAAGAACTGCCTCTGGCAAGTTCAAGCGCTCGCAATCCCATCTTCGTCATATTCTGACCAAAAAGTCCACTAAGCGTAAGCGTCATCTACGTTCAAGTTCACTTATCCATCCATCAGATCACGCTTCTGTGAAACAATTGTTGCCGTATAGCTAAAGGAGTCAGAATATGCCACGCGTAAAAAGAGGCGTTACCGCCAAAGCAAGACACAAAAAAGTCCTTAAACTGGCAAAAGGCTATCGAGGTGCTCGTAGTCGGATATACAAAGTTGCCAAGCAAGCCGTTGATAAAGCAGGTCAGTATGCTTATCGTGACAGACGTCAGAGAAAGCGTCAGTTTAGATCGCTTTGGATTGTCCGTATAAATGCCGCTGCCCGTGATAATGGGCTAAGTTATAGCCGTTTGATTGCAGGCCTGAACAAAGCAACAATCGAATTGGACAGAAAAGTACTTGCTGATCTGGCTGTAAATGACAAAGCAGCGTTCACTGCTTTGGCTAATCAAGCAAAAGCGGCACTAGCCGCTTAAGCCTGAGGCAACTACCTTATATAGGGGTTGATCCCCTTACTATCGGTGGTTGCCAAAAGGTCGCTCTTGTCACTTAGGTCGTAGTGGAAAAGGGTTGCAGCAAAAGGGAAAGTCAGTATCTTTCCCTTTTTTGCTTTCCAGGTTTGAGAATCTCTGAATAATCCATGACTAATCAATTGGATTCCGGCCAAGCATAGAATGTGCCTGTTAGATATTTTGGGTGTGCTTCTGGTGTTTTATCTTTCACTGATTATGGCTCTTCACTTGATTCACCCCGATTTTATGCAGAGATTCCTAAGAATGTTTCATGATCTACCAATTAACCAATACCTAGCTCATCAATTGTGATGGAAATTGCTAATTCACTAAAAATTCTAAAAGAAGCTGCCAAGCAAGCCATCAATGATGCTGTCTTGCTTGGCGACCTAGAAACCCTCCGAGTTCGATATCTCGGTAAAAAGGGAGAAGTTACTGCACAGTTGAAGCAGATCGGTAGCCTTTCTCATGAGGAGCGTCGCTCATTTGGACAACAAGTGAATACGGTAAAAGTTGAGATTCAGCAATTGTTAGATAGTCGCCATAACGTGTTGGAAGCAGTGGCAGTTCAGGCCCAGCTAGAGAATGAGCGCATTGACATTACTCAACCAGGCCGTCAGCGCTCATCGGGTGCACTGCACCCTGTCAGTCGAACCCTTGAAAGAATGCAGACCATTTTCGATCAAATTGGTTTCGATGTTGCCACAGGGCCAGAAATCGAAGATGACTATCATAACTTCGAAGCACTGAATATTCCTGCGGATCATCCAGCACGAGCAATGCACGATACATTTTATGTGGATGACCATACGGTTCTTCGAACCCACACTTCTCCTGTGCAAATACGCTACATGCATAACAATGAACCACCTATCCGGGTGATCGCTCCGGGACGGGTTTATCGTTGTGACTCTGACGTAACCCACACACCGATGTTCCATCAGCTTGAAGGTCTAGCAATTGATACCAACGTTACCTTTGCTGATCTAAAAGGGGTGTTAATTTACTTTCTTCGAGAGTTTTTTGAAAAAGATTTGGGTGTGAGATTTCGACCTTCCTATTTTCCTTTTACCGAACCATCAGCAGAAGTAGATATCGCCTGCGTTTTTTGCGAAGGCAATGGCTGCCGTATTTGTAAGCAAACTGGGTGGTTGGAAGTATTGGGGTGTGGAATGGTGCATCCTGAAGTTTTCCGACATGGTGGAATCGACGAAAGAAAGTTCACGGGTTATGCCTTCGGCTTGGGTGTCGAACGTTTAACGATGCTGCGTTATGGAGTGAATGATCTGAGATTGTTCTTCGAAAACGATTTGGCATTTCTACGTCAATTCTAAGGGGCGCATATTGTTATGAAAATTAGTGAATCGTGGTTAAAAGAAAGGGTATCCACTAAGCTGGATGCAAATGAAATCGGTGATCAGCTCACACTGGCAGGTCTGGAAGTTGAAACCATCGAGACAGCGGGCCCATCGTTTAAAAAGAACTCAATTCTGGTGGGGCAGGTACTGTCCACAGAACCTCATCCCCAGGCAGACCGCTTGAAAGTCTGTCAGGTAGATATTGGTAAAAAGAAACCTTTGGGCATTGTATGCGGCGCTAGTAACGTGACCGCTGGAATTAAGGTGCCCGTTGCCCTCGTAAAAGCCAAAGTAGCAGGAATGGAAATCAAGCGCAGTGAAATTAGAGGCGTTGAGTCTAGTGGCATGTTGTGTTCGGCAGCAGAGCTCGGTCTCGAAGACCAATCCAGCGGACTATTAGTATTAGATCAAGCTGCTCCAGTGGGTAGCGAGTTTCAAACTTACATGGATCTACGGGATAATGTCATCGAAGTAGACCTCACGCCGAACCGTGGGGATTGTCTGAGTATCGCTGGTGTGGCTCGGGAAGTCGCCGCATTGACAGGAAGTAAACTCAAAGCCCAGGACATCAAAAAGGTAGCAGCAAAAAATAAGGAGGTGCTAACAGTGGAGTTGAAGGCACCAGAATCCTGCCCAAGGTATGTTGGCAGAGCCATTAAGAACATAGACATGACAGCTCTCACCCCGGATTGGATGTCTGAGCGCATCAGGCGAAGCGGGTCGCGCAGCGTTAATGCCGTTGTGGACGTCACCAATTATGTGATGTTGGAATTGGGCCAGCCTATGCACGCCTTCGATTTAGACAAAATTCAAGGCGGTGTGGTGGTACGAATGGCTAAAAAAAGAGAAAAGCTAAAATTGCTGGATGGCAGCGATGTGGTGTTGTATGAAGAGAACTTGGTCATTGCGGATAAGAAAAAAGCAATTGCGTTGGCAGGTATTATGGGTGGCGACAATTCAGCCATTTCAGGCAACACAGCGAACATCTATTTGGAAGCTGCATTCTTTGCTCCATCCGCTATTGCAGGGAAAGCTAGAAAGTTCGGTATGCATACCGATGCTTCCCATCGTTATGAGAGAGGAGTAGACAGTGAGTTGCAAGTAACGGCAATGGAGCGAGCAACGCAGTTGATCCTATCGATTTGTGGTGGAGAACCTGGGCCTGTTACCCATGCTGTTGAGCGTAAGAAACTGCCTAAGAAACCAACTATAAGGTTTGATAAAGACCAAATTTCTAGAATTCTTGGCATTCAAATTCCAACTAATACGACCACGGCGTTATTGAAGCGATTAGGAATGAAAGTGGATTCCATTCCATCCGGTTGGAAGGTAGTAGTACCGAGCTGGCGCTTTGATATTAGTGGCCAACACGATTTGGTCGAAGAAGTTGGACGCTGCTACGGCATCGACAAAATCGAGCCAACCATGCCCATGAGTGTGTGTAGGAACGGGCGCCACCTCGAAACGGAGATTGCGGATAACACGATTAAACAAAAACTCATTGAGCGGGGTTATTTTGAGGCCATTACCTATAGTTTTGTTGACCCAGAGAGCCAAAGACAGTTATTTGGAAAAACCCGAAGCATCAATTTAGCCAATCCCATTGCAGACAACATGTCAGTAATGAGGCACAGCATGTGGACTGGTTTGCTAGAGGCGGTTAAAAGTAATCTAAATCGACAGGAGCATAGTATCCGCCTTTTTGAAATCGGTAATGTTTTCAACAAAGGTAGTAAGGCGGGTCAATATCGCGAAGTGAAAAAAATTGCAGCAGTGATCAGCGGCCCAATTGAATCGAAACATTGGTCGTCAGTTCAAAGAGAGGTAGATTTTTTTGATCTAAAAGGAGATTTAGAATCCCTGCTGGAGCTAAGTGGCATTCGACATCAATTACGGATTGAGCCAGGAGTGCACAATGCTTTGCATCCGGGGCAATCTGGTGCAATTCTTTCGGGTCGCAAAGTGATAGGACATCTTGGTAAGTTGCATCCTACTCAACAAAAAGAACTGGATATCGATCAGCCGGTTTTTCTGTTTGAATTGGATCTATCGCCGTTGGAAGCGACGAATATCCCAGAATTTACTGACATTTCCAAATTTCCAATGGTGCAAAGAGATTTATCTGTGTTGGTTGATCGGGAGATCGATGCACAAAAGCTTCTAGATCTGGTACGTGAGACCGCTGGGGTACTATTAAAGAAAATGGCACTTTTTGACGTTTATCAAGGCGAACATATTGAAAAAACTAAGAAAAGTTTCGCTTTCAGCTTGACCTTCCAATCGGAATCAAGCAATCTTACGTCCCCCGAGGTGGATTTGATCACGGATAATGTGATCAGCGCACTGAAAGAGAAGTATGGGGCGGCGCTGAGAACCTAGAGATTGATGAGAACCAGTTAAATGACGGTAACCAAGGCAGATTTAGGAAATACCCTTTTCGACGAAATGGGGTTAAATAAGAGGGAGGCAAAGGAATTTGTCGAGCTTTTCTTCGAGAAGATCCGTCAGTCTCTTGAAAGTGGTTCTTCAGTGAAGCTATCCGGCTTCGGTAGTTTCACGCTAAGAGACAAAACGCCAAGGCCCGGTAGGAATCCTAAAACCGGCGAAGAAGTTGCTATTTCGGCAAGAAGAGTGGTGACATTTCGGTCAAGTCAGAAATTAAAGGACAGTGTGCTTCAAAACTCGTTTGAATTGACACAGAAGTTAGGACGTAAACGCTCATGACCATGTTGGATCCAGGTGGGTTTGAACTCCCACCGATTCCCACTAAACGCTATTTCACTATCGGCGAAGTGAGCAAGTTATGTGTGGTTAAACCCCATGTCCTTCGCTATTGGGAACAAGAATTTCCACAGCTCAAACCAGTTAAACGCCGTGGAAATCGTCGTTATTACCAACGCCACGAAGTTAAACTGATTCGAACCATTAGAAAGTTGCTGTACGTGGAAGGATTTACCATCAGCGGAGCCAGAACCCGACTCGAACAGTTAACAGCAGAACAGGACACAGTGGTCGTATCCAATACATCGACCTCTGGACAGGAAGTATCAAAAATGATTTCACAGCTGATTGCTGGACTAAATGAAGTCAGTGAAATATTGACCTGAATTGTAGAAGTTCAGACTTGAGCTGACAGTTACCCGTTTATCAGTAGCTGTCTGTCAGATAGAGTTTAGTTTACAAACTTTTCTTTCCAGATCGCTTTACCGTCGATGAGTGTTTCCATCGGCG
>WLWV01000339.1 GCA_012103395.1 Gammaproteobacteria bacterium | reverse complement strand
GCTCAACATTCAATACTAAAGCCTGAAAAACCGGCTTTGGCTTCGCTCTCTACGTTCACTCCGCCAAAGCCAATAGCGAAGCTGCAATAGAAAGCTAAATTACAGACCTCAGATTACACTACCTTGGATGAAGGTTTTCTGACCAATGTAAGAACTGCTGTTGCGGGGGAGATAGTTGCCAAATACATGGCGCCTAAAGAAGTTACTACGATCGGGGTTTTCGGGACTGGAGTAATGGCGAAAATGCAGGTGCAGTATCTTCAATCTATCACCGATTGCAAACGCATTATCGTCTGGGGGCGTTCCGAAGCGAGTTTACAGTCCTATAAGGACTATATGCAGGATGATGGGTATGATGTGCGCACAACGCTTGAATCAGAAGCTGTCACTGATGTCAGCAATCTGATTTTAATGACCACACCTTCTGCTACACCGCTGATCAATGCCGATCAAATAAAATCAGGGGTGCATATCACTGCGATGGGCTCCGACACGGCGGAAAAACAGGAATTAGACGCAGAAATTCTCTGTGCCGCTGACGTTGTTGTTGCGGATAGCTTGGTTCAATGCACAGAGCGTGGTGAAATTTATAAAGCGTTGTCAACGAGTGAGTTTAACCTGGATCAGGTTGTTGAATTGGGCAGTGCCATTGCCAATGGTAAGCGCATCAGAACGTCAGACGAGCAAGTTACAGTGGCGGACCTAACCGGCGTCGCGGTACAGGATGTGCAAATCGCAAAAGCGGTGAGTGCTGCCCTTGGTGAGGCATTTCCTGAGACTGAGAAATAGGATTAATCGCCCCCTCAATGGCTAAGTATCTGGTTAAGGAACGCCCTGGTACGCTCATTTTTTGGGTTCTCGAAGAACTCGGCCGGTTCAGCTTGTTCAACAATTTCACCGGCGTCCATAAAGATTATCCGATCAGCCACTGAGCGCGCGAACCCCATCTCATGGGTGACGCAGATCATGATCATACCCTCTTTGGCAAGATCTACCATCACGTCCAATACTTCGTTGGCTCATCAAACAAGATAATTTCTGGTTTCATGCACAGTGTACGAGCAATCGCCACTCGCTGTTGTTGACCACCGGATAGCTGTATTGGGTATTTATCAGCTTGTTCCGGGATTTTTACTCGTTCCAGATACTGCATCGCGACTTCCCGTGCTTCAGCTTTTGGTGTTTTTCGAACCAACTGCTGAGCAATCATCAGGTTTTTTGCAATGGTCATATGGGGGAACAGATTGAAACTTTGGAATACCATTCCCACTTCCCTTCTAACGGCGTCAATGTCTTCAACCTTGTCGGTGAGCTCAATGTTATCAATGACGATTTGCCCATCATTATGTTCTTCTAGACGATTAATACATCGGATTAAAGTGAATTTCCCCGACCCAGACGGCCCGCAGATAACAATTCGTTCTCCTTTGTACACTTCGAGGTCGATATTTTTCAACGCTTGAAATGAGCCGAAAAACTTATTTACCTTGACCAATTTTATCGACGGCTGGCTATTATTATCGGTCATGTTACTTTTCTCGTGGTAGTGTACCCTGAGGTCTGTAATTTATTTCTTTAGCGATGTTCGTTTGGCTTAGGCGAAGTGAGCGTAGCGAACGAAGCCAAAGCCGGTTTTTCTGGATTAGGTGTTGAATGTTGAGCCATC
>WLWV01000141.1 GCA_012103395.1 Gammaproteobacteria bacterium | reverse complement strand
GCTTGTCAGTGCCATTCTCGTTGAGATTGACGATGAATGGAGCAATGCCGACAAGCGATATATCGTGTGGAACGACGATAATGACTCAACCTAAATCAAAGTTACAGACGTAGGGTTGCACAATCTTCTTGAATGGTATTCCGTTTATGACTTTGGCTAACTCATCAAATCCACGCAGTCGGCGCCATTTGTTCTGGGCACACAGCCCCAGCTTGAACATCATGTACAGCATTCCGCCTCGCGTTAAGCACCCTTTCGATCGTTTCGTACGATGGCGGATCGTCGCGAAGGTGGACTCAATCGGATTCGTCGTTCGCAGACTCTGCCAGTGTTTGGCCGGGAAGTCATAAAATGACACCAGTGCCTCATGATCTTTTTCCAAACACCGGGTTGCCTTTGGATACTTGTCTTCGTAGCTCCGGATGAAGGTGTCAAATGCCTTCTCCGCCTCTTCACGGGTAGCCGCTTGCCAGATGTTGTGCAATGCCTGTTTCGCTTTGGGCTGACCCGACTTGGGAAAGCAGTTCAATACATTCATCGTCTTGTGCATCCAGCAGCGCTGATAACGGGTCTGCGGGAATACTTCCTCCATCGTTGACCAGAATCCCATGGCGCCGTCACCAATGGACAGTTCAGGGGCGTTCATGCCTCTGGATTTCAGATTCAGCAACAGCTCCCGCCAGCTCTGCGTAGATTCACGAGAGCGGATTAGGGTCAGATCTTTGATTTACGAGAATGATTATCATAGTACAATTTCCCAGCGCCTCTGGAGTTGATGTAAATCCTAAATCGAAGATCTGACCCCGAAGTTCCTTGCAAGAACATCACGCATCGCCTCGTTTTCTAGTAGTTTCTCTGCTAACAATGTCTTAAGCTTGCCGTTTTCACTTTCCAGCTCCCTTAAGAGCTTTGCTTCGGAGACTTCCATCCCTCCATACTTGCTTCGCCAGTTGTAGAACGTCCCTTCGGACATGCCCAACTCGCGACAAATATCCTTGACCTTAACGCCAGATTCATGCCGTTTGATGGCACCAACAATCTGTTCTTCTGTGTATCGTTTCTTCTTCATTTTGAGATCTCCTACTGCATAGGTTAATCGGAAATCTCATCCAAATCATGGTAACAATTGGAGGGATAGGTCACTTCAAAGCCAGAGAAAATACTACGTGGTAGTACTGTTCCATTAGCAGGTGGTTAAATATTAAAGTGATAAAACTTCAAGAGCCAACCACAAGATTTTTGCAAACAATCATTTTCTATCAAAATCTCTGAATGTCCTTTGAGGCCAAACCCGGTTATACACTGCCAGCCTATATCTAAACTGGATTGGTAAATTTATAAGACAAAGTTCAGATTTTCACAGGTAATTCATCCTCTACATGCCGCTTACAGTACTCCTCGAACCGCATTTCCAACAATGCGTGTGTAAGCCGCAGCATTATGCTGGATAGGGTTCGTTCCCGCTGAAGGGTCCATCACCGCCATCTCACCAAGCTCGCTGACTCGGTCATCATTAATACCAATGGCAGCCAGATCATTGGGAATACCCAATCGTTGACGCATATCGATTACCCACTGCAAAAACCCTTCAAAGTCGGCATCAAGTTCCAGATATCGAGCCAACCTCGAAATGGGTTCCTTAATCACCGACTGATTAGCAATTAGCACATAAGGCATCAGAATCGCATTCAACATTCCATGGTGGGCGTCATATATTGCGCCTAAAGGATGAGCCAGTGCATGCATCCCACCCAAACCTCGTTGAAAGGCGGTGGCACCCATGGAAGACGCTACCAGCATTTGCATGCGAGCGTCAATGTCGCTTCCATCGTGCACCGCGGTGGGCAGGTAATTCTTAATGATGCGAATACCTTCGATCGCAATGCCTTCGGCCATTGGATGATAAAGCGGTGAACAGAAAGCTTCCAGATTGTGGGACAACGCATCCATCCCGGTAGCGGCGGTCAGCTTCGCCGGTAGACCCACTGTCAATTCCGGATCCAGAATAACGCAGCCTGGCAGCATTTTCGGATGAAAAATAATGGCTTTACGTTCCTGCTCTTCATGCACAATCACCGAAGCTCGACCAACTTCGGACCCGGTGCCCGCGGTCGTCGGGATCGCGATAATCGGAGGAATCTTTGCGGGGTCAGCGTTAAGCCAGTTGTCGCCAATGTCTTCCAAGTCCCACATAGAGCAGCTTTGATTCGCTGCCACGGCGATGGCTTTTCCCGCATCCAATCCGCTACCACCACCAAAGGCAATAACGCCATCATGCCCACCTTGACGATAGACATCGATGCCATCATTCACATTACCACCGGTAGGATTGGGTTTTATGTTGCTGAATACATTAATATTCAGCCCGGATTGTTTTGCTGTCTCAACCACATTACTCAACATCGGCAATGCGGCCAAACCCGGATCAGTGACCAAAAGTGGGGAAGAAACATTAAACTCTGCACAGATTTGTGCAATCTCATTCACCCTATTCACTCCTGCTTTTACAGAAGTGGGGTAGTTCCAATTAGCATTCATCGATTTTTTTCAGTCTTTATTAGTACAGGTTTCAGGACAAGCTTGTTGTAGCGCAGATTTCTCTTAGACGATGGGGTCAATTCGGAGTGTGCGGGGTGGTAGCACTTCGAAGTACCAAAAAAATATCTTTACCCTTGATCTTTTTAATCAGAGGCCATATTGTGAAATCGTTACACACTTTTCAAATGATAAGATTTAGGTCGCGTCACGTGTTCAAACCCCACGCTTGAAAGCGTACACCCTCGACCAGAATCCTTCACCCCGGTCCACGCTAAGGCAGGATCAAGATAATCACACCGATTCATAAACCAGGTTCCCGTCTCAACCTGTTCACCAATGCGAATCGCCGCTTCCTCATCCTGTGTAAATACACATGCAGTCAAACCATATTGGCTATCGTTCATCAGTTCGATCGCGGTTTGATCATTTTTTACCGGCATAATACCAATAATAGGTCCAAAGCTTTCTTCTCTCATGACTCTCATCGAATGATCAACATTTGTCAGTATTTGGGGAGCCAAATAGGGTGTCCCGGTCCGTTCAAGAGGAAAGTTATCCATTTGGGTATGCATCACCGCACCCGCCGAAACTGCCGCCCGGGTTTGATCTCGAACAAAATCCGCAGCGCCAGCTTTAACCATCGGGCCGAGCGTCGTCGCAGCATTGTCCGGTCGACCCAAAATATACTGATTCATCAACGCAACGGCCCCCCCAAGGAAGTCATCATAAACCGATTGATGAACATAGATTCGTTCGATTCCACAACAAGACTGACCTGAGTTAAAAAAGGCGCCATCCACCAACGTTTCAATGGCATGGTCCAATTTGGCGTCTGACCGAACATAGGCTGGGTCTTTCCCTCCCAGCTCTAAGCCCACACCGATAAACCGACCAGCTGCCGCATCCTCCACCATCTTCCCACCCGCCACAGATCCTGTGAAAGCCACAAAATCCACTTCGTCACTCTGAATAACTTTCTGAGTGTCGTCGTGATTCAAATGGAGGTATTGAAACACCCCCTCTGGGAAACCCGCCGCACTGAATGCGTCATGCAATCTCTCAGCGCACAATGGCGTTTGTGCGGAATGCTTAAGAATGACGCTATTGCCCGCAAGCAAAGCAGGCATGATCGCGTTAACAGACGTTAAGTAAGGGAAATTCCAAGGCGCAACCACAAACACAACACCCAACGGCTCCCGCTTAATGTAACGATTGAAACCTGGTTTGGGTGCAGGGGTAACGGGTTTTAACGCATCCACGGCAATGTCAATCATGTGCCTTGCTCGCTCTTCAAAACCATCGATTTCAAAAGGCGCGAAAGAAACAGGTCGCCCCATCTGCCAAACCAGTTCCTGAGAAATAGTTTCTTTCTGCTCCACAAATAAATCCACCGCTTTTGAACATAGGCGCTGGCGCTCCTCAATGGAAGTAATCTTCCAGCTTTTTTGGGCTTTGGCTGAGCGCTGCAGTGCCTGAGCGATATCGGATGCGTCGGCATACTTCCTCTCGACATAGACGGTATTATCTACCGGGGAAACGCATTTCAGTGAATTCATATGGCAGTTAACGGATTATTTGAGTTGATCTAGAAATGATGAATATAACGCCTCTTCTCATCTCTTTATTATTGTGTAAATGTTTTTGCGCGGGCAAATTGTCGAGGCGTATCTCGGGCTGAGTCGGGGTAAAGATGATCATGCACGCTCGAACCCTCTGTTTACTTCCCAATCCGTGACTCGTCGATCGTACTCGAACTGCTCCCATTGCGCAGCATGGACATAATGGTCAATGACTTCATCGCCCATGGCTGCTCGCAACATGGAGGATTGGTTCAGCGCGCCAGTTGCCTCCCGTAAGGTTTTCGGTATTTCCCTCAGCTTTTCACCGCCATACGCATCACCGACAAAAGCAGGTTCCAGCGTCATCTTATTCTCGATACCATTCAAGCCTGCCGCGATTTGACTTGCGATGGCGAGATAAGGGTTCAGATCCGCGCCGCCCACTCTACATTCCACGCGAATCGCTTTGGTATCCGCTGCGCATAATCGATAGCCTGCGGTGCGATTATCGAGACTCCAGACCGCCTTCGTTGGTGCAAAAGTTCCTGCTTGAAACCGCTTATATGAATTAATAGCAGGAGCCAGAAAGTAGGTCGTTTCATCCGCATGGTGCAACAAACCCGCAACATAGTGCCGCATTAAATCTGAAATACCATGTTCTGCTGACTTATCGTAAAACAGAGGAATCGACCCATCCTTACTCCACAATGATTGGTGAATATGAGAGGAATTGCCAGCATGCTTGTCATGCCACTTTGCCATAAACGTGATTGACTTCCCCTTAGACCAGGCTATTTCTTTACAAGCATTTTTCACGATCACATGCCGATCAGCCATGGTTAGTGCCTCGGCATAACGGACATTCACCTCTGCCTGCCCCGCACAAGCCTCCCCTTTAGTATTCTCCACGGGAACATCCGCTGCTTGCAAACCATTTCGAATAGCTCGCATCACATCCTCCTCCTTGGTAGTTTGAAAAATGTGATAGTCCTCATTGTACGCGCTGACCGTTTCAAGCCCACGATAACCTTTCTCTTGGGCAGCCTCATAACTATCACGGAACACAAAGAACTCTAATTCAGTGGCCATATAAGCACTCATTCCATGCTCAGCTAAGCGTTGAACCTGTTTTTTCAACACCGCTCTTGGGGAGTGAGGAATCGGCTGGTGATGATGGTGGTCCAGAACATCACAAAGCACCAACGCCGTGCCTTCCAACCAAGGCACATATCGCATAGTGTCAAGGTCCGGTTTCATCACATAGTCACCGTAACCAGACGCCCAGCTAGTCGACTGATACCCTTCCACGGTTTCCATTTCCATGTCTGTGGCCTGCAAGTAGTTGCAGCTATGAGTTTCTTCCCATGCACTATCGATAAAGAATTGCGCATGAAAGCGTTTCCCCATCAATCGCCCTTGCATATCCACCTGACAAGCAAGTACTGTGTCTATTTTGTTTTCCGCCACAGCGTGCCGAAGCGCTTCGAGTGTTAGTTTGCCGCTCATAAAATCGTCCACGTCTAGGTTATTCTAATCATAATATCAGTAACACTAATTATTGCCCTAATAATGGTTGAGGGATCATTAGAAGTCAAAGAAAATTAAACCGTGTGAAGGGGAAAAGTAATGACCGGGGATGGTGATTCAACATTGTCATTGCGGCACAGTTTTTATACTATTGTTAATCGAACAGAATGTTCGTGTAACGCTCGTTATTGGTCATCTCTATTGGCGATTACTCTTGGCTACTACTATTGGTAATTACTTGGCAGCGTAAAAAATCATGAAAAAGATCATCGTAGCTGGAGCAGGATTCGTTGGTGTCTGCTGTGCGCTCGAGCTCGCTAAAAAAGGGTTCGATGTTACCTTGGTTGATCGCAACCAGCCGGGCGAAGAAGCCAGTTTTGGAAATGCCGGGATTATTTGCAATAGCGGAATCCATCCACTGGCCAGCACAACAATCAAACACCAGCTCCCATCACTAGCGACCAATCGTGACACTCGGTTTCGATTGCATTGGCCTCATTTCCCCTCCCTACTTCCCTGGCTGGGTCAGTTTTTAGGGAACTGCAATGACACGGCAAACAGTCATGGGACGGCAGCACTCAGCTATCTACTTCGTCATTCTGTTTCACATCATCGAGAACTCCTCCACGAAAGTAACGCCATTCGCTATTTAAACGACACCGGATGGTTGAGGTTATATCGGGATGACGCGGGATTCGAGGATACAAAAGAGGAACGTTTAAGATATGAACGAAATGGCGTTAGCTTTCGAATTGTTAACGCCCAGGATATCGCAGAACTTGAGCCTCATTTGATCCGACAATATGCCAAGGGTATTTGGCTCGATGGGACGCCAACGGTGACCAATCCATCTGCGGTTTGCAAAGCCTACACAGCGCTGTTTATCAGCCTGGGTGGAACATTCAAACAAGGCACCATCTCTCACATCACGCAAACCCGTTCGGGCTGGGAGCTAACGACCCAGGAAGAGAATATGGCGTCGACGGATATCGTGGTGGCGATGGGTGCATCTTCGCCTTTGTTGTTAAAAACGACCAAGTTAAAAAACCGAATTGCCATCGAACGCGGCTATCACTATCTCTACCAGCCCCTCGCGAACAAGCCCTTAACCCGATCAATTATCGACACACATGCCGGGTTTGTTCTCACACCGATGGAAATGGGCATAAGAGCGACTTCAGCCGTTGAGTTAGTGGCCAAACACACTCGTCCTACCCCGCGTCAAATTAACGCGTTAATCCCCGAGATTCAAAATACCTTTCCGCTTGGCAAGCAGTTGTTAGACAAGCCATGGATGGGCCACCGGCCAAGCACACCAGATTCATTGCCTATCATCGGCCCGACACCTCACAGAGACGGACTTTGGCAAGCCTTTGGGCATGGCCATCTGGGATTAACCCTCGGCCCGACAACCGGAAAGTGGATTGCTGATACAATCTCGGGAAAACCAATAGACGCACAGCAGAAGGCTTTTTTGCCTGAGCGTTTTGAATAATGTTTCCCTAATTCAACCCCGTTTACACCGTCTTTGAGTCCAAAAATGAGCGAAGAAAAAACACCTCCCATACAGCCAATTAGCGGCACCATCGTCCCACGTTACGCGGGCCCCTCCACTTTCTGCCGCTTGCCAGAACTGCGAGACGTACCTTATTGTGACGTTGCCATTCTTGGCATTCCCTTCGACTCTGGAACAAGCTATCGACCCGGCGCCCGCTTCGGTCCCCAAGCCATTCGTCAGGCTTCACGCCATTTGAGAACCAACTTTCATCCCGCCTATGATACCGAACCGTTCAAACAACTGCAGGTTGCTGACGCTGGAGATGTTGCCTGCAACCCCTATAACATTGAAGAAGCCATTAGTCAGATAGAAGAAACTACGACCCAATTATTCAAACAAGCTAAGTCAATCGTCAGTTTAGGTGGAGACCACACCATCGCAGTTCCATTATTACGTGCCGTCAATAAACAGGTAGGTCCAGTCGCGCTAGTCCACTTTGATGCGCACTTGGACACTTGGGACACCTATTTTGGTGCACCCTACACTCATGGAACGCCCTTTCGCCGAGCAGCTGAAGAAGGACTCTTTAACGACAGCGCGTCTATGCACGTGGGGATTCGTGGGCCACTATATAGTCGCCAAGATCTTGAGAATGACGAAGAACTTGGTTTTAAGGTTGTTCATTGCGACGAACTACAAACCCACGGTGTTGATCATGTTGTGAAACGAATTCGCGATCGAATCGGTGATAACCCACTGTATCTATCCATTGATATTGATGTTCTCGATCCGGCCCATGCACCTGGAACGGGAACCCCGGAAATTGCGGGGATGTCTAGCCGAGAGATGATCCATATTATCCGAGGGCTAAAGGGAGTCAATCTGATCGCAGCAGACATTGTCGAAGTCGCACCTGCTTATGATCACGCCGAAATCACCTCATTAGCCGCCGCCACCATTGCCTTTGAAATGGTCAATCTGATCGCTTGTCGACCATCATCGTAAAACATCAATCAGCTTGTAAGTGATTTACTGACTCATGAAAAGTCATGCTTGCCACCATTCATCGCTTGTTCAGAGACTTTTTAACGTTATCTGCGAAAACCGGATTCAAGAGTAAAGAATGTGGGGTTAAGCCCGGCCAGTGGACCTCTTAGTTTGGCCAATTCAGCCTCCGGCCCATGTACCTCAAGTTTTTCAAGAGAAGACATAGTTAATGCCTCCTGAACCAATGCGCCCACATTGTCTAAATGCGCCAGTGTTGCTTCAGCGTTGACGTAGCCTTCACGGCAATAGGCAACATCATCATTATAGGAAAACCCATAATACAGGGCGCCTTCCTCCGTAGCGGTTGCTTCCACAAACTTTGCGGTCAGTGCCTTAAACTCATCCATTTTCCCATCATTTACTCTGAAGTATGGGGCGAGTGAGCAGCATGTATCTTCTGTAGACATTTTTTCTCCTAAGAGGGGTTTGAAAGATGCGTCATTCTACTCTGATTACGTGGTTATTTGGAAAACCCGTTGCACATCAATTTTAAAACAGCATACAAAAATTCGCCGAACGGATAGTTTGACGAGCGGTTCGAATTGCCTCGGTTTATCTGTGACTAACCATCTTGAGAGAATTATCCCATGAGCTGGAGACTTGAATATTCCCTCGAAATATAGGAATGCGGAGCGCCCTTAGTCTTAGCCGCAGATAACGATTAATCACATCGGGTCACTTCTAGGTATTGAAGCAATTTAACGGCGTTGAACAACAACACAGCCTCCTTCATCATTCCGATAAATAATGGAATGATGAAGGGGTTATCACGTTACTCTGGCCCAACTGACAAGCGACAACTCAGATCGTGTCAGAACTCAGTCATCAATCTTCAGGACCGTTATTTTTGCAGATCCTTTATTTTCATTGTAAGAATCAAGCAGAAAGTCTGGAACGTAAGAAATAAAGTCGTTGACGATTGTGCAACCCTACGTCTGTAACTTCGGTTTAGTTTGAGTCATTATTGTCGTTCCACACGATATATCGCTTGTCGGCATTGCTCCATTCATCGTCAATCTCAACGAGAATGGCACTGACAAGC
>WLWV01000140.1 GCA_012103395.1 Gammaproteobacteria bacterium | reverse complement strand
AACGCCGATGGAAACACTCATCGACGGTAAAGCGATCTGGAAAGAAAAGTTTGTAAACTAAACTCTATCTGACAGACAGCTACTGATAAACGGGTAACTGTCAGCTCAAGTCTGAACTTCTACAGCTAAATATGAGAAGCCTCCCACAGAAGTTCAAAGTTTCATACCCTCGTGTTCCAGTAGCCATTGCTTCCTTTTCAGACCACCGGCGTATCCACGCAAGGCACCGTTTTTTCCGATCACTCGATGGCAAGGGATGATGATCGAGATTGGGTTTCTTGCATTTGAACTTGCAACAGCTCGAATTGCCTTAGGTTTATTGATAGTCTTAGCCAACTGTTGATATGAAATTGCGCTGCCAGTGGGAATTCTTCCAAGTTCTCTCCAAACAGACTGCTGAAACTCAGTTCCCCCGGTCGTGATCGACAAACCATCAAATGCGGACCAATCGAAATCAAAATAGGCATCCAGCCGACTGTGTATTTCAAGTATTGAGCCACGTTCAATCCGGTACTTACCAAACCGAATGGTTAAAAGGCGTTTTAGTCTGTCACTGTTTTCAGAAAAGTCGAGATAGCAAAGTGCATCATCAAATTCAACAAAGGTGATATCACCAATGGGACTCTGATAGACATCGTAGAAGAGTGTTCTCATGAGTAAAACCTCCGTCTTTATTTACTTGATTTCCTTAGCGAACTTGGTGGTTTGCCGTATAGATGCTTAAACGTATCATTGAACTGTCGAATACTCCTGAAACCTGCTAGATGAGCAATTTCAGTCATTGGTTTTTTGCTGTCGGTAATTAGGCCTTTTGCGACGAGTACTCTTCTGGCCCGAGCAACCGCCGTTGGGCTAGCCCCTACATGTTCTGAAAACAGTTTCCTAAGATACCGCTCACCTACTCCCAGTTTCATTGCGAACTGGTCAACGCTCTGATCATCTAACGCGCCGTCATCAATCATTTTTAATGCACGGCTAACTGTGGTCTTTACACCATTCCAAGCAGGGCTGTAAGGTGCAGACTCAGGGCGGCATCGAAGACAGGGGCGAAACCCTGCGTCCATGGCAGCGCCAGCAGAGAGATAAAACCGACAATTTTCTGGCTTCGGGGTGGTGGCGGGGCAAATCGGGCGACAAAAAATACCAGTGCTACTTACACCTGTAAAAAAATGACCATCAAATCGAGTATCCCGATTTGCAATAGCATCATAACAAGTTTGAAAGTTCAGTGACATGATCGTTAGTATAACGACAAGTCTGGGAAGGTCTAGCAGAAATCGGACCTGGACATACCAGGCCCGAAAAGATCATATAGTATATTAACTTTTGTAAAGAGGAAAACGCTGACAGAGGTTAATAACCTTCTGTTTTACAATTTCGATAACGGACTCATCATCAATGCTTTCAAGCACATCACAAATCCAGCCTGTTATCTCCTTTGTCTCACCAACCCCAAAACCACGGCTGGTCATCGCAGGAGTACCAATGCGCAGGCCACTGGTGACAAAAGGTGAACGAGGGTCATTTGGAACAGAGTTCTTATTGACCGTGATATTCGCTCGACCCAAAGCCGCATCGGCATCTTTTCCTGTTACATCTTTGTCAATCAGATCCAACAAAAAAAGATGGTTATCTGTACCGCCAGAAACGATTTGGTAACCACGACTTTGAAATACCTCTACCATTGCCTTGGCGTTATCCAAAACCTGTTGTTGGTATTCTTTGAAAGAAGGCTCCATTGCTTCCTTAAAGGCAACTGCTTTTCCTGCGATCACATGCATAAGAGGCCCTCCTTGTGTACCGGGAAACACCCGCGAATTTAGTTTCTTGGTGATATCCTCATTTTCTCTCGCCAGAATCATGCCACCCCGAGGGCCTCTGAGTGTTTTATGAGTAGTGGTCGTACAGACATCCGCAATGGGAACTGGATTAGGGTAATGGCCAGTAGCAACAAGACCCGCAACGTGGGCCATGTCAACGAAGAGATAAGCACCGACGCTGTCCGCGATATTACGAAACCGCTGCCAGTCCATAATCCGAGAGTAAGCGGAGAAACCAGCAATAATCATTTTAGGTTGATGCTCTTTTGCAAGTCGCTCAACCTCATCATAATCAACTTCACCTGTTTCTTCATGTAATCCATACTGAACGGCATTGTAGATCCTGCCTGAAAAACTGACATTTGCTCCATGAGTCAAATGCCCACCATGAGCCAGACTCATTCCCAAAATAGTATCACCCGGCTCAACTAACGCCATAAAAACGGCCAGGTTTGCTGAAGAACCTGAATGAGGTTGAACATTCGCGTAATCTGCTCCAAACAGTTCTTTAGCGCGATCAATAGCCAACTGCTCAGCCACATCAACAAACTCACAGCCACCGTAATATCGCTTACCCGGATAACCTTCGGCGTATTTGTTGGTCAACACAGATCCTTGCATTGCCAATACTCTTGGACTGGTAAAGTTTTCCGAAGCAATAAGCTCGATATGCTCCTCCTGTCGATTTTCTTCCCTGACAACGGCATCCCACAATTCAGGATCAAAATCAGCGGTATTTTCGTTTTTCTTGAACATTAAGTGCTCCAAATTATAGATAAAGTTATTACAGCCGAATTGTATTGAATACTGTTCCTATTTTGCACATCAATTTTACTTACTGGTAGCATAGTATTTGCTATGCGCGACAATCTATCCGAAATACTGAACCAATCCTGATCAATCAAATCTCCAAATGGACCCAATTTCGTTTCACATCAAACACAGTCTCGGTATGACTCTATTCCAACATCCCTTTTCTGATGTCACCCTGCTCCTTCCACTCCTTTTGCAAAATATCGGGATTGTATTGAGAGCTCTTAATCGAACCAAGAAAAGACTGATCAACCCAAACGGTTATCCACTCAGGAGTCATGACTCTGATCCAATCACCTGAATTATCAAGGTATCTTGTATGCAATCCACGATGCACAACACCCAAAATGGGATTATCGATATCATTTCCAGAAACAGCTCTTAACTTCACTCGGTGCCCCAAAACAATTGCACGCTCATTATCCACAATAAATTGCTCAGCTTGACCCCACGCAGGCAGACCACCAGGCACACGAATTTTCGCCCATTGATCTTTCATGTCCACCACATCGACCAGAAGATTTGTTTTTACGCGCTCAACTAATACACCACTCTGGTGCGGGGCATGAATCAAAGGGATGTCATCCGTATTAATTCGGTACATTTGCTTTTTGATTCTAGAACGAAGCACAACGTCATTGCTTCTATCCACCGAAGACTGAAGCACGTCCTGTAAAGAAGCCTGATCTAGCCGGACACCATCTCGATTCGCTTCCGAGCCCATAGCACCTTGCTCTCCCTCCACATCAAATTCATTAACGTCAGTAATGCGTCCCTGATCAGAGGGAACTACCTGCCTTTTAGCCATTAGACCTATCTCTTGGGCTTCAGTCGTCCCTTCGATTGAATAAGATTTGGGCTCGATAGACAAATCGTCCTGAACGTCTCCATCTTGCAACTCTTTGGAGGAATTCTCCTGATTTCCACCTGGCAAGGCGATAATATTTTCTGGGGCATCATTATCCAGAGGTGCCTTGCTCACCGTCGACCCTAGCATTGGAATCAGTTTGTTAAATCCGGTTTTGAAATAATCTCCCAATTGGTTTTTCAATGAGGCGATGGATTCGGAAACTCTCTCAACGGTTACTTGATCAGAATCCATACTGAATGATTTTTGTGAATAGCCAGAAACAATCCCACTCTTTCTCTGGACTCTTTGTGCTTGCCACACGGATCCAATTTGCGAGACGGGAGCGGACACTCGCTGAACAAAGTGCACCTCCAGCCAAACGGGCACTACCTCAGGAACAAGCACTTGATACCAACCTTCCTTTTTGTCAATCAGAAGTAACTTTGCACCATAAGACAGCTTCCCAAATTGGCTTGCCCCGGAAACATCATTCGATTTAGCATGGACGATAGCCGGATTGGCCGTAATTTCAAAAAAACGGTTCAGACGCTTTCCAGAACGGGCCTCTACCCAACCTGGAATTCCACCTGGGACCTGAACAGATAACCAATTACCTTCCCTACCAACCACCCGTAACAACATATTCGGCGCGATATCCCCAATGGTGAAAGCACCTTGGTTTCCCTGAGAATACAGAGTTGCCTGTTTTTTTCCCACCAGAACATAATCTTTCAGATCAATTGCACCGGCATCCACTCCTACCTTATCCGCATCGTTTATTTGCTTATCTGATAGTAAAACGGATACTGGTTGGTCATCACGGTCTTCTGAAGGCCCTAATTGTTCTTTTTTGTAAACACCCTCATTGTCATCATCCAGGCCTTTAACCGTCACATCTAATGATCGTACCTCACCCCCCTGCTTGGAGGTCACGATCCTCTGCCCCCCTTGCATTTCCCTAGCCAGATTCTCTTCTGCGACACGAAAACGTTCCCTTTCAGCGTGTTGCAGCGTTGCAAATACCTCGGAATGGTCTTCTAAAAATCGCTGGGAAGCCCCTTCTCCAGATCTAGCCGCTTTCGAGATCCAATAATGTGCCTGCTCAAGATCCTGATCAATTGCCAATCCGTAGAACAGCGCTTTTCCATAGTTATATTGAGCAAGAATTGAGCCATTCTCCGCTGATCTCTTCCACCAAACCACTCCTCTTCTAACTTGCGCCAAATCTTGCTGTTTTTCTACCAACAAATGGCCGAGATTGTATTGTGCTTGAGCATGTCCCGCTTGAGCTGCTTTTGAAAACCAGAAAATGGATTCGTTTCTGTCCCGATCAACCCCCTTTCCTTCGTAATACAAAATCCCCAAATTGAACTGAGCATCTACTGAACCCTCATTCGCCTCTGCTAGCCAAAGATTCGCCGCTTTTTCATATTCACCGCGAGAATAGGATTCAGCACCCAGCCGGTGGCCGCTATCCTGAGCGAGTAAGGTAGGTATAAAGAGAGATAAACTGGTGCCTATCAGAGCAACCCACCACATTCTATGGAAAGTTTTCGCAAATCCAAACCTCGGATTCGTCGCAGCTAACTGACATGACATGAAGGCCATTGCGTTATTAGTTTAACCCTGAAAGGAACGGGAAAACTCGGTAAACTCCTGATTTAAAATGGCTTTTCTGATTCGTTTCATCAGCGATTGATAGTAGTGAATGTTGTGCAGTGAACATAGTCTTGCACCCAAAATTTCCTTTTTGTGATAGAGATGCCTTAGATAGGATCTTGAATAGTTTTTACACGTATAGCAATCACATTTTCCATCCACTGGATTGGTATCCAATCGATAAACTGCGTTGCGAATTTTCACCACCCCATCGTGTGTGAACAGCCAGCCATTACGAGCATTCCGAGTGGGCATAACGCAATCAAACATGTCGACTCCTTGGGCAACACCCTCAACCAGATCTTTAGGCGTTCCAACACCCATCAGATACCTCGGCTTATCGGCGGGCAGCGTATGGGCAAGGTATTGCAGAATACGAGACATGTCTTCTTTCGGCTCTCCAACCGACAATCCACCAATAGCATATCCGTCGAACCCAATTCCTTCCAGAATATTTAGTGATTCAGACCGAAGATCCTCATACATTCCTCCCTGAATAATGCCAAACAACGTGCCGTTCCCTTTGTAACTTTCCTTGCACCTTGCAGCCCATCTCCCGGACAACTCCATGGATTTCTTTGCTTCTTCATGAGTTGCAGGATAGTTAGTACATTCATCAAATGCCATAACGATATCCGATCCCAGTGTCGTTTGAATATCCATCGATTCCTCTGGGCCCATAAAAATATAACTACCGTCTTTAGGGGAGCGAAAGGTGACACCTTCTTCCTTGATCTTTCGTAACTCAGCCAGACTCCAAACCTGAAACCCCCCAGAATCCGTTAGGATTGGTTTTCTCCAATTCATGAAATTATGCAAGCCTCCATGGGCTTCTATCACCTCCATGGCAGGCTGTAACATCAAATGAAATGTATTTCCCAGAATAATCTGGGCTCCTGTACTTTCAACGTCTTCAGGCGTGAGTGATTTCACAGTCGCACTGGTTCCCACAGGCATGAAAGCGGGAGTATCAATATCTCCCCGTTCAAAACTTATTTTACCCTGTCGAGATTTTTCTTCGGTGGCGTGGATGGTAAATTTCATTGAGACCTCTGCAAGTACATCGCATCACCATAGCTAAAAAAACGAAAATTTCGAGAAATCGCAAACCGATAAGCTGCCATCACTTTTTCATATCCAGCGAAGGCTGACACCATCATTAGTAATGTTGACTTAGGCAAATGGAAATTAGTTAATAGCGCATCCACAACCCGAAACTCAAAACCTGGATAAATAAACAAATCGGTATCGCCAACATACGCTCCGAGTGACGATGCCTTCGTACTTGGGTCTTCTTGATCGAAATACAATGCAGCACTTTCCAAAGCCCTTACGACAGTGGTCCCAATAGCAATCACGTTACGCCCATTATTCTTGGTTTGCTGAATTGCATCACAAACCGTTGAGTCGACCTCAACATATTCTTTATGCATGACGTGTTTATGAACGTCTTCAACTTTAACGGGCTGAAATGTTCCAGCACCAACATGCAACGTTACTGACGCCCAATTTATTCCTCTGTCCACCAAGCGATCAATCAACTGTTGATCAAAATGAAGTCCCGCAGTGGGTGCAGCAACCGCGCCCAGCTTCTGAGAATAAACGGTTTGGTAACGTTCCTCATCTTTACGCCCTGACTCTCGCTTAATGTATGGAGGAATAGGCATTACTCCTTGATTCTGAAATATCAGTTCTGCGCTGCGGCTAAATAGCAGAATAAAAAATTGTCCCTGCCTACCGACCACTTTCGCTGTATCATCATTTAGAAGTAAAACCTGGCCAATCCGAATTGGCTTATTCGCACCCAACATGACAAGCGCTCTAAACTCGTCAATAACCCTCTCGAGCATTACCTCGACTTTTCCACCAGTTGGTTTCCTCGCAAATAGTCTTGCGGGAATAACTCGCGTGTTGTTAACGACTAAAAGATCTCCTGGGGAGCACAATTTCTCTAGTTGGTCAAAAGACCACTCTACCAGCCCATCGTCCAATGGTGAGACTGACAACAATCGGCTGGCAGTTCTTTTAGGTAGCGGATATTGGGCGATTAAGCCCGCAGGTAGTACATAATCGAATTGATTTAGATCCATAGGTATCTCTATTGCTAGTCATAACTTTGATTCTATTCAATTTCCCTCCAAGCGGAAACATTTTTAGCCGAACTATATTTCCATGCATACTAATTTTGGATCAAAATTTTATCTACACTTATTGCATCCTGACTTAAAACACTATATCTTTGCACCCCCTGTGCCGGGGTGGCGAAATTGGTAGACGCGTCAGATTCAAAATCTGATTGGGGCAACTCAGTGTCGGTTCGAGTCCGACCCTCGGTACCATATGCACAGCTTTATAGAGCTGTGTATATGCTGTAATGACCTACCTACCCTAATTTGGGCTTTCGCCTATTCAGGAACGGATAGCTTCTCTCTCTAACAGCTGCAAACCTCTGCCAGAAATATAGACGTGCATGTAGTCGATATGTGCATTATATATACTTCGGCTGATTGGCCTAAAAGTGCTAATTAAGTCGGCGCCACATTTGACGAAATAGCGAGGCCTCATCTATTTATGCATTCCAAATCACGCATGTATCCACTAGCTTTTTATCGCTCATCGTTATTGGCTGGCGAATTCTCTATGGAAGCGTTAGACTTCGTACGTTCATAGCGAAAATTCGATTTTGGGAATTCACTTTTTACAATACCATAGTCGCCATCTGGTGAACCTTTGCCAACAAAGTAGCAAAACTAGACGCTATCACATAAATACTGACAGACCCTGATGTTCATTTGCCATTTAGATCAACCATCATGATTGAAAAGAAGACAAAACCGGAGGCGATCGACTCAGATGAAACGCCATCTGATGAAAAGGCTTTGATTAGCTCCTCCATTATTATCACCGGCGATATAAGCGGAAAAGAAGATATTGTCATCAATGGTAGCGTAGAAGGAACCATTGATTTTCGCGAGCATAATGTGCTAATCGGCAAAAGTGGTCGAGTGAACGCGAATGTAATCGCTAAAACAATCAATGTTGATGGAGAAGTCAAAGGGGAGCTCCGGGCCAATGAGCAAGTCACGATAAATCCATCAGGACGACTCATCGGTGACATAAGAGCCCCTAGAGTGGTATTGAGTGACGGTTGCCAATTTAAGGGCTCGGTAGATATGGAAGACAAGTCGACGCTTCCTTCGGGTGAAATTCGTAGCGGACGGCTACCACTGAAATCGAACAGGCCCTATAAAGACATACCCAACACAACAGCGACCAGAAAACCTTAAGAGTCCATGTAGCTTACGGGCTTTACTTTTTTGTAGTGGAAAAAATCGTTTCGAGTCGAAAAATTAAGAATGGATATAGAAGAAAATAAAGCGGCACCAGCATTTACCTTGAAAGACCAAAACGGTAAGGATGTTTCCCTCAGTGACCATCGGGGGAAGACCGTAGTATTATATTTCTACCCCAAAGACGACACACCGGGCTGCACTAAAGAATCGTGTGGTTTTCGGGATAATACACCTGCGTTTAATGCCATAATCATAGGGGTTTCCCCAGACGGAGCGGAATCACACACTCAATTCATAGAAAAATTCAATCTTCCTTTCACACTTCTGTCCGACCCAGAAAAAGTAGTTATGTCTGTATACAAAGCATGGGGAGAAAAAATGATGTACGGAAAAAAATTGATTGGAACGATCCGTTCAACGGTAGTAATTGGTCCTGATGGCAAAGTCTTAAAGCATTGGAAAAAAGTACCGAAAGCAGCAGACCACCCAGACAAAGTATTGGCTTACCTACAATCCCTCCAAGATTAAGAAATAGGTTTTGGAAACATAGATCTTAGTAGAGAAAAGAGTAACTGCTAGGCCGAGCCTGAATTTCTGCAACTGCAGAAATTCAGATTGTAGAGACAGAAACAAGCCGAAATAATGGAAAAAGTTTTTGGTGTTTTTTCCAGCTAAAATGTAGAAGTTTAGACCAAATCTGACACCGTATTAAATCAATCCGAGCGAAGCGAGGGTTGATTTAATGAGAGTTACCCGTTTTGATGTAGTTACCAAACAATATCAAAACACAACGAGGTAACT
>WLWV01000139.1 GCA_012103395.1 Gammaproteobacteria bacterium | reverse complement strand
CTTGTCAGTGCCATTCTCGTTGAGATTGACGATGAATGGAGCAATGCCGACAAGCGATATATCGTGTGGAACGACAATAATGACTCAAACTAAACCGAAGTTACAGACGTAGGGTTGCACAATCTGGCCTTTCGCCGATTACATTTAGTGAAACTGCGTTGGAAAAAGTCAGAAATCGAAAAACGAAGGTGCAAAGCTGGTTTTTAGATCTCAATTTGGTGATGGGTTACTGGAACGCTGATGGAAACACAAAAGGACGTTCTTATCATCATACTGCGCCTATCAATTCGCTATATGGGCTACATGAAGCATTATTGATGGTCCACGAGGAAGGGATAGAGAATACGTGGGAAAGACACCAGGCAAATCACGAACAACTGGTGAATGGATTAACTGACTTAGGACTCAAAATGTTTGTAAATGAATCCGATCGATTGCCTCAATTAAACACGGTTGAAATTCCACAGGGTATCGTGGATTCGGAAATACGTGACCGATTGCTTAGAGACTTTGAACTAGAAATTGGGGGAGGGCTGGGTGATTTAACAGGCAAAGTCTGGCGCATCGGTTTAATGGGAGAAGCAAGCAGAACCGAAAACGTAAGAACTTGCTTATCTTCGCTTAAAAAGGTGCTGGATCAAGGTTCGGTTTCTATAATGGCATAACCTAACGCTTTTCGCGACGACTTATGTCGTCGCCTCTTTGCTGACCAAGGTCTTGTTTTTCAGAGCTGACTTTCTCCAAGGCTTCATAAACAGCCGGTATAGTAGAGGGATATAAAATAGGGTAAGCAATGTGGATACTGCGACTCCCCAAACCATGGACGTCGCCATTGGCCCCCATAAGAGTGAATGACCTCCTAATCCAGTGGCAAGAGAAAAAAGACCGGCGATAGTAGTGAGCGATGTGATCATGATGGGGATCACACGACGCCTTGAAGCTTGGACAATTGCGCTGGTGACGTTGTATCTATCACCCAAGCGTTTGTTCGCGGTCGAGATTAGGACGATCGCCGCGTTTACCGCAATTCCCGCCAATGCCACAACCCCATATAACGTAAAGAGGCTGAGTGGATATTGTCCAATAAACAGCCCAAGAACGACTCCGGTGGCTGCCATTGGTACGGTCATGATAATCAAAAATGGCTGAAAGTAGCTCTTAAACTGAGTGCCTAATATCAGATATATGAGGCCCAATCCCATAAGAAACAGCATTCCAATTGCACTTAGGCTTTCCTCGATATCATCTAACATGCCGCTGAAGTCGAGATCAACGTTGGGGTATTTATGTTGAATTGTTTTCCAATAGTCTTTGATTTTTTGGTTCGCCATAATGGCGTCGGTCTTAAGGGTGTCGATGTCGGCCTCTACAGTGATCGCTCGGCGGTAGTTGTAGTGTCGAATCGTATTTGCACTTTGGGTCTTACGGGCATTTACCAACTGGCTTAATGGAACCGCGTCACCACTTGGCAACAAAATTCGATACTCGAGTAGGTCGTCAATTTGTTGTAGCTTCTTTGATGACTTGACCCGAATATCGATTGATTCCCCTTGGTGCCGGAAGTTTGTAACCACTTCGCCATTAGCGAGTAACCTCAGTGTTCTGGAAATTTCATTTGGAAGCACCCCGGTACGCTGAATAGCGTCTCCGTTTAAGGTTAAATCCAGAGTTTTCTGGCCGGGAAGGTTGTCATCGGCTACTTCTAGGAATTCGTTGCTGTTCAAAAGAAACTGCTTTATTTCCTGGGATGCTGAATGAATCTGTTCATATTCATTACCTCTGACTTTGACATTAATTGCTTTGGCAACAGGTGGTCCACCGGACAGCCGCAAAAATGAGATTTGATCAACACCGGTTGTGGACATCACGTCTTGAGTCATGGATTCAATCATCTCGTCAACGCCCCGTAGCCCGGCTGTTTTGGGATGCAGAGAAACCAGAATTTGGCCGTATTGGTCGCCAAAAAAAGGCTCGGTTTGGGTTAGCATTTGCCCGGCGTAGCTAACCACGGATCGGGTTTCGCCAAGTTTTATGTGAACGGATACTTTTTCCTCGACCTCAAGAACCTTGTCCATCGTTTTTTCAAGCTCGGTACCCGAAGGCATCTTGATATTGACATAAAAAAGTCGTATTGGGTCACTGGCGAAAAAGTCGAATTTTATCTTTCCAGTGGCAACTAGACTAATAGTGCCCCCAAACACCATTAATAGGACCAAAATGGCTATTATTGGGTGCCTTAAAACCCGGATCATGAGTTTTCCATAGCGGAGTCGTATCCAGCGTTGAAGGCTTTCCCTCATGTTGTGAATTCGAGACTGCTTCGAGAAATCAACCTTAAAGGCAGCAACGTGTGCAGGAAGTAGCCAGAATGCTTCGACTAGGCTGATAAGTAATGCGGTGGTAACGACCAGAGGAATAACCAGCATGAATTTTCCGAGAATACCCGGTAACAACATTAAGGGTAAGAACGCGGCAATGGTGGTTAAAACTGCTGTAGTGACTGGTGTGATAACCTCGGACAGCCCTTCAATAGTTGCCTGTAGTACCGCTGACCCTCGCTGTAGTCGGTAATAAATGGACTCAACCACGACGACGGCATCATCGACTAGCATTCCTAAAGAGATCACTACGCCCAGTAAGACCGAAACATTAATGGTTTGCCCTATACTGCCAAGGAACCAAAACGTACCCGCTAGTATAAAAGGGATAGCGATACCCGTTAGCAACGCCATTCTAGTGCCAAGGAAGATCCAAGTGACTATAATGACAAAGAAAAGCCCCAGCATGGCATTGGTCTGCATAACACTTAACGCATCTTTTGTGATCTGCGTCTGATCATCAACCAAGGCCACTTTGACCCCCAGAGAGTGATAAATAGACTGTTTTTTCTCAATGAAGTCTGCTAAACGTTCTACCAATTCTAGAATGTTCTGTTTTTCCTGTTTCGTGATAGCGAATAGCACAGCCGGTTCGTTTTCGAACCGAACCAGTTCCCGTTTGGGTTCACTGGACTCATAAATATTCGCCACTTCTTTTAGCGTGATATCTCTGTCGATAGTAAGAACAGGAACATTGCCAAGTCGTTCCAGATCATATTGATTTCCGGTTATCTTAATCGACCAATTCGTTTGGGAAACATCCACGGTTCCTGCTGATGTGTTACGAAAGTAAAGTTGGACGGTGTCCGCAATGGCTGTTGGTGATAGACCAAATTTTTCAAGTTGAGAAGGGCGAAATTCAATATGTATTTCTGGGTCAGACAGTCCATTTTCTAACACGCGATCCACGCCTTTTATTCGTTCGAGATCCTGTTTAAGCATTGCTGCTTGTCGGCGGAGGTTTTGGTCATCGGAAATGGCACTAATTACTACGGTTGCCGTGGGGAAAGCATTGGAAGTCGTGATCTCCGATATAAAAGGATCAGCGGCGTCTGCAGGCAGCTGATCCTTTGCGCCTTCTATTTCCCGTCTAAGATCAGCCAGTCGTTTTTCGAATGTGCGGGTGGATATTTCATCGAATCGAACCAGCAAAGAGGAAACACTATCTCGAGAGCTACTGGAAACAAACTTGATATCTCCTACGTTTCTAATAGCATCCTCAAGCACATTTGAAACTTGGTTTTCCACGTCCGGCGTTGACGCACCCGGGTAAATCGTTGTGATGTCAATCCAGTTGAAATTAATGGTTGGATCCTGTTCTCTGGGCATGAGAAGATAGGTTGAAGTGCCCATTATCATGACTAGCACGAACAACAGATTTGCTAGGACATGATTTTGTAAAATACGTTGAAACATCTTCTTTATACGACTCCTTTAAAGGCGCTATCTAAATGGTGAGTTATTCCAGTACGATCCTGTCACCATTATTCAAACTGAAACGGCCATCTGTGATAATGAGTGCTTCTTTGTCGAGATCAACAACGGCAGGCTGTCCAAGGGTGATGTTTTCCAGCTGAATAAACGTGGCTGTCTGATTTTCGGCGTCATTTGTTTCGACAACAAAAATGCCTTGCTGTTTCTCCCTCTCGATGACCAAAGACGATGGCAGGATGTTGCCCAGTAGTACCCACTGGAGTCGCCCTCTAGCGCCTGGTAATGGTTTTTTGTGTGGAAAAGTTAGACGAACTTGTCGTGTTTGTGAAATGGCATCTAGAAGAGGAAGAGCGGTACGTATTTCCACCGGAAAGATGTTCTGTTCAAACAGAAAGTAAAGCGATGGTTGAGCCAGCAGTTGGGCCAGTTGACTATTTGTCAGGGTCGCATCGAGTTCAATGTTGTCAGGGTCAACCATCGAAAACAGTAATGTCCCCGGGGTAACAAAATCACCTTTCTCGCTGTGTATCTGAGTGATAACTCCTCCAAATGGCGCGATGATTTGGCATTTTTCTATCTGACGCTCCGCGATTTGAATGGCGATAGATTGCGCTGATAGCCGAGCTCCAATAGAACTCATCTCGGCTTGTTTCTGGTTTATCTGTTCTTCAGACGCATTGCGATTCAAGCGCAGCTTTTCCAGTCTGCTGAGCTGCTTTTCAACCAAAACTCGGTTGGCATCGAGTGCCCTAAATTCTGCCCTTGCCGCTTTCAGACTTAACTTATTATCAACACAATTTAATGTACCAACGTGTTGCTGGTCTTCCAACCGCTGGCCAACCAGAAGAGGCAGGCTGCTTACCTCTGCAATAATTTGCGATGAAACGTCGGTTTGTTTTAGCCCCAGAGCTTGAGCAGGAACGGAACGTTCAACCGTGATAGAAAGGTTGGATAAGGTGTCTGCTTTTACCATGGTTTGCGCGAAAGTTGGGGATGCTATCCAAGTAATAGCTATCGTCGCGATGGTGAATATGTATTTCAATGCAGGCATTCGAACTCCGTTGTTTCTTTGTTGTTCAACAAAACGTTTGATTCCCAATGTCGTCTTACTGAATGTTATGTACTAAGCTTTGATTGTCAATTTTTGGTTGCAAGAGACCCCCGCGCCATTGTTAATCTTGATTTTTATTCACTCGCAACGTTATCCTGAGATCTCAATAAGTGTGCTAATTTGGCTAGGGGAAACTTCTTAGTCCGCCCCTTAAAAACATATAGTTGCTCCGACTAACAAAATCCTTTTCTATCGATCATCTTGATGATGATCGATAGCTAGTAAAAGCCGATTTGTGTTGTCCCATAAAAGCTTTAGATTAAGGATCAATTGTTAATATAGTTCCAAATTGTCAGTCGTCCAATCAGCTTGTCAGTATGTGGGCTCAATTGCTAATCTGGATTCCTGAATTTGGTGGCAAAAACTAGTGCTGTGACAAAATTCGCAGCATTCTACGCAACGGCTCAGCGGCTCCCCACAATAACTGATCGCCAACGGTGAAGGCTGACATATATTCTCCACCCATGTGCAATTTGCGCACCCGACCAATGGGAATATCTAGTGTTCCCGTTACATGGGCTGGTGTTAATTGGTTTAACGAAGCTTCTCGTTGGTTAGGAATAACTGAAACCCAGTCATTTGCGCTGTCCAATATGGATTCGATCTCACCCAACGGGACGTCTTTTGTAAGCTTAATGGTAAAAGCCTGGCTGTGGCAGCGCATTGCGCCTACACGAATGCAGGTGCTTTCGATGGGGATAGGTCTGTCATCTCGTGCTAGTATCTTGTTAGTTTCTGCTGAACCCTTCCATTCTTCGCGGCTGGTCCCAGAATCTAGATCTTTATCAATCCAGGGTAGAAGATTTCCGACCAGCGGATAACCAATCTGTGAGGTAGAAAGCTGATCTGATCTCATGGTATCGATTACCACCTTATCTAGATCCAAGATAGATGCGTTCTTATCTTCAAGCAACGGTTTCGATCTGGCGTAGACCTGACCCATTTGAGTAATTAGCTCCTCCATTTGGCGTGCGCCACCCCCAGATATTGCTTGGTAAGTCATGACAGAGATCCATTCAACGAGATTCGCGTTTAGCAAACCATCCAATGCCATCATCATGAGGCTAACGGTGCAATTCCCTCCAATGAAATCCTTTTTTCCATCAGCAAGTGCTTGTTCGATTACCGGTTGATTGACAGGGTCAAGGATGATCGTTGCTTCAGGAGCCATGCGGAGCGTTGAGGCAGCATCGATCCAATAACCGTTCCACCCCTGATTCCGCAGCTCGGTGTGGATGTTGGACGTGTAATCTCCCCCTTGGCAGGTAACGATTGCATCCATGTTTTTTAGAGTGGTGATGTCATTCGCGTCAACAAGTGCTTTTTTCCCGTTACCCACGTCTGGCCCGTCTTGTCCGGTTTGTGAGGTGGTGAAAAAAACAGGATCGGTAATTAAAGAAAAGTCATTTTCTTCCATCATTCTTTGAAGCAGCACAGAGCCCACCATGCCACGCCATCCGACAAATCCGACGCGATTGAGTTTCATTGTTTCTCTTTATAAATTTTTAGTGTTATTTGGAGGGGTGATTATACGAGTTTCCAGCGAAAATATGTTCGGTTTTATCGTGAATAGACTTGTGGAATGTAGGGGGGGTGGATAGAATACGCTGCCCCCATTTAGGGGGATACGGTGTTTTGAGGTTATGCTTCCATGGCGCTACTTCAACACAGGTAATAACCTAAAATTAAAGAACTCTTATTATGTCACTTACGGCACAAGACAAAGATGCAATTGTCGAAGAACACAAACGTTTCGAAAACGACACAGGATCACCTGAAATTCAAATTGCACTGATGACAGCACGTATTTTGGATTTGTCTGGACACTTCAAAACTCATATCCATGACCATCATTCCCGTCGGGGGCTTTTGCGTTTGGTTAATCACCGACGAAAACTGTTGAGCTACCTGAAGAAATCTGATGTTGAGCGTTATCGCACCCTAATTGGCAAGCTTGGCTTGCGTAAATAATTGCGTATTTAACGCAAGGAGTAAATAAGTGAGTAAAGTAGTCAAGACCTTTCAATATGGTCAGCACGAAGTCCGTTTAGAAACAGGAGCCGTGGCTAGACAAGCCCATGGTTCCGTCATTGCCAGCATGGGTGATACAGTTATCCTAGTTACTGTTGTTGGCAAAAAAGAGGGTTCGCCACGGGATTTTTTCCCATTGACCGTTGAGTATGAAGAGCGAAATTACGCAGCTGGAAAAATCCCTGGTGGGTTCTTCAAACGAGAAGGTCGACCTTCTGAGAACGCTATTTTAACCTGTCGACTAATTGATCGACCTATACGCCCGCTTTTCCCAAAAGGGTTTATGAACGAGGTCCAAGTTATCGCAACTGTGATGTCAATCGATCCAGAGATCAATCCTGACATTTTGGCGCTAATTGGTACATCTGCAGCGATTGAAATATCGGGGCTACCATTTAATGGCCCTATTGGTGCGGCACGCGTCGGCTTTGTGGATGGTGAATACGTGCTTAATCCTAGCGCTTCTGTCCTGAGTGAAACATCGTCTCTGAACTTGGTCGTAGCTGGCACAGAAGATGCTGTATTGATGGTTGAATCTGAAGCTGAGATGTTGAGCGAAGCGCAAATGCTAGGGGCTGTTATGTATGGCCATGAACAAAGCTTATCTGTCATCAAGGCAGTAAAAGAATTGGGGCAGGAAATAGGCAAGGAAAAATGGGACTGGAAGCCTGTTGAACGAGACCAATCCATTGTAGATCGTGTGACTGCGGAAGTTGGAAGTCGTATACAGGACGCATATCAGGTTTCTGAGAAATCTGCTAGACAGGAAGCCTTGTCTCAAGCTAAAGACCAAACCATATTGGCTGTTTGTGGCGAAGAAGATGAAGCGGGTATAGCGGGTGTGGTTGCGGATGAAATTAAACGATTAGAAAAGCAGGCTGTTCGAGGTCAAATCTTGGCTGGCAAGCCACGAATTGATGGCCGTGATACCTCCACTGTTCGTCCGATTAACATTGAAACCAGTGTTTTGCCAAGAACTCATGGATCAGCAAACTTTACTCGTGGCGAAACCCAAGCAATTGTTGTAGCTACTTTGGGCACAGAGCGGGATTCTCAGGTTATTGACGCGATTAGTGGTGAATACCGTGACACCTTCATGCTCCACTATAACTTCCCTCCTTATTGTGTCGGAGAAACCGGACGAGTTGGTACTCCAAAGCGAAGGGAGATTGGCCACGGTAAATTAGCGAAACGTGCAATGCAGGCTGTCATTCCGAGCCAAGAAGAATTTCCATACACCATCCGTATCGTTTCTGAAATTACGGAATCTAATGGGTCAAGCTCTATGGCGAGTGTTTGTGGCACTAGTTTAGCGTTGATGGATGCTGGGGTTAATATCAAAGCTCCTGTCGCAGGTGTGGCAATGGGCCTGATTAAAGAAGGCGACCAGTTCGCCGTCTTGACAGATATCCTTGGTGATGAAGACCACCTCGGTGACATGGATTTCAAGGTAGCTGGTACGGCCGACGGAATCACGGCTTTGCAAATGGACATCAAGATTGATGGGATTACCCGTGAGATTATGGAGAAGGCGCTAGAGCAAGCAAAAGATGGACGTTTACATATCTTGTCTGAAATGGACAAGAGCCTTTCTTTACCGCGCCAGGAAATGTCCGACTATGCACCAAGAATCGTGACGATCAAAATTAACCCTGAGAAGATTCGTGATGTTATTGGTAAGGGGGGGGCAACCATTCGTGCGCTATCCGAAGAGACCGGAGTCAACATCGATATTGAAGATGACGGTACGGTGAAAATTGCATCGACTGACAATGCTGCTGCCCAGGATGCTATTCGCCGAATCGAGCAGATTACCGCTGACGTCGAAGTCGACGCTATCTATGAAGGTAAGGTGGTTCGACTAATGGATTTTGGTGCTTTTGTTAATATTTTGCCTGGTCGTGATGGTTTGGTTCATATTTCTCAAATATCAAACGAAAGGGTGAATCAGGTCAGTGATGTTTTGAAAGAAGGCGATACCGTTACCGTTAAAGTTCTGGAAGTAGATAAACAAGGTCGAGTTCGACTGAGTATGAAGGCTGTCGAAACCCAAGATTGATTGCATGCTTGTTGTCGCATTCTAGTCACAAGAATGCGACAACACGGTTTCACACAAGGATTTCGTAGAGTCAATCACCCATAGACCCGATTAGTTAGCATTGTTATTCTGTAGAAGTTCAGACTTGAGCTGACAGTTACCCGTTTATCAGTAGCTGTCTGTCAGATAGAGTTTAGTTTACAAACTTTTCTTTCCAGATCGCTTTACCGTCGATGAGTGTTTCCATCGGCGTTC
>WLWV01000138.1 GCA_012103395.1 Gammaproteobacteria bacterium | reverse complement strand
GGCTCAACATTCAATACTAAAGCCTGAAAAACCGGCTTTGGCTTCGCTCTCTACGTTCACTCCGCCAAAGCCAATAGCGAAGCTGCAATAGAAAGCTAAATTACAGACCTCAGATTACACTACCAATAGGTTAGCAACTCTTTCCAAGGCGATGACAGGTCTTTATAAGCGGCTAAGGCTGCTACCAATGCGCCTACCGTAATTTCTCCTGTGATCGCTAAATACCCGCCAACAGCATAGAAAAAAAACGGGGTTAGTTGATTGATGAAGTTGTTTAAAAACTTCATAAAAAACTTCTTTTGATAAATTGCAAAACGAATGCCGAAAAGATTGCCTAGACGATCGGAAAACAATGACATCCTATATCGCAGCCCCCCATTGGTGCGAATGTCACTAACGCCCGCGGCAGTTTCCCCAATATCCGCTGCCAGTTTGCGCACCTCTTGAATCCTGGCTTTGTTTAAAAGATTTATCTGGCGTTGTAGTTTGGGAATGATCCAAGCTTGTAATGGGATCAATGCAATGGACGCCAATCCGAACCAGACACTTTGGGCGAACAGAAAAACAAGAATGGTAAGCATCTGCCCGGCTTGGAAAACAGGCTGAGATATCATGTCACCCATTAGTCCACCCATGGGTTCCGCTTCTGATGTCACCATAGAGACCAATTCACCTTGGCTGGTGGTGCGAAAATATGGACGTGGAAAACGCAAAATACGGGTTAGTAACTGAAAACGAAATCGACGCAACAAACGCTCGGCCAAAACCCCCTTCATGGTGTTGAGCCGCATTTTTATCAGTCCGTTTACCAAAACAGCTAACAGAAATCCGACGCAAAGGATCATCAGGAATTGAATTTGACTGAGTGTAAGTCCAATCAGCACGACGTTTTCCCCTGTGCCACCGATCGCATCATTAATAATACGTTTAGGCAACTCCAAGGAGACATATAAAAAAGGAAACGTCAGTAGTGTCACAGCCAATAAAATTAGCTGATCTCTTTTTGAGTATTTCCAAATAAATCGAAACAGACTTTTTTCCATGCTTCCAAACAGTGTAATTGGGGTCAGAGTCGTAATTATCTCTGTTGTTTCCGCGAAAGCGGGGCTTTATTCAATCAACAGCGGCAAGCTTTTAGGAAGGAGGCCATCTATTCCATAAAATGATACTCGTGCGAATGAATAAAGTCACGTGTATAGAGGAAAGGCCTAAATCATTAGACATATCTGTACTCTGGGTGTTGTGGACTTGTATGTCTAATTAATTAGTCGAATATATAAATTGGACTGGACCAGGCGTAGTGTCCGTCCTCAAAGGTCACACGAACATAGAGTGCATTATCTCCATGTTTTCGTAGCTTAATCTTGCGCTTGAGCTTTATTGTGCGATGTGGATTAGTGTTAGGTAAACGAAATATACGAATGCGACGTTCGATTCCACCATTCTCAAAGATTATTTCGTCCCGGCCGATATCTTGAACACTGATTTCCTCCTTTATCAGGGTAGTGTCGATTTTTAGTGTTCCTTGCTGGGAGTCTTTCAGTACGGCGTCGAAGCCGCCAAAGCCGCCGGTGGTCAGGGCGCTCCATTCGAGCCGGCCTGGTGCGGTTTGGTCGAATTTCTTGTCTGGATTATAGCGATTGATAGGGGTCAGAGTTTCAAAGCTATTATCCATAACTTCGGCATGACCGTCCCAGACAGTTTCGCGCCCACGGCCTCGGTACTCAGAGCCTTCCCATAAAACTCGAATTCGTCGGCCTAGATCTGCTTCTTGGTAAGGCCTGTACACCTCAATCGTTTCCAGGCCATTGCGAATATCGATACGTTCTATCGGAGAGGGGCCATGAACATCAACGCTAAACGTAACTTCATTGTCGCTGCTGCGCAGAATGTCGCCCATCATCGCTTCGTTCGCTATTTTGGATGTAACGTTACCTAGATTTGGGTCGTCGGAATACAATTTTGCCGGCCCTTCGAAAGTAACACGAGTATCAAGCACCACGCGACTACCAGTGGTCCCATAATGGTGTCGCTTTTGCAGTGACTCCATAAATCCTGTTCTAGAAAAGGATGGCGCTAACATGCAGGTTAATCCGCCATAGGCACCGAATTTTGTTGAGCCTGGATGAGAAGCTCCGGGGCGCCCTTTATGTCCGTCGGAATTTGATACGATACCAACACGGTAACCTTGTTCAAAAGCATCAGCAATCAACCACTCAAAAGTACCCTAGGCTGAATGCACCTCGACAGATTTCTCAAGTCGCGTATCATGAGACGCTTTAATATCAGCGTAGCGACCGCCGATATGCGCGAACACGGTGCAATCCTCTCCTTTTAGGGCTTGAAATAGGTCGTCGGCAGATGTGGCGTCCGTATCGACATCGGTCAGATCATCAACCAGCGCGTGGGAAGAGCGGTGAATTTGTTGTCCTTCATGCATGTGCAGAACATTTCGATCTCCGCCGAGCCCGGTATTTCCTGACCATTCCCAGCCGGGAAAGACAATAAAATGGTCATCTTCGGTAAATTCTGCCGAAAGCTCATTTAAGTGCTCCCAGAATTCTGACGTAATTTGGAAGTCGTTGCCCTGATGAACACAGGCATCGAGAAACGCTTTGTCCCGAGCGAATTCATAGAAATCACGAGCTGAATTGGTGCCGATGGTTTCTTCTGACTGGCCGTGAAGATCACCCCAATAGGGTAGAAGCTCGACAGCACTCGATATGCGAATAGGGTTCGATGAACAAACGATTTGATCTCCGTCAGTAACCAAGTCGATGGTTACATCGCCGGTTTCATTAATACAGAGTCCTTCAATTGCCGCAGAGAACTCGCCCTTGGAGAACGTCACTGTTTCTGGCAGCCCCGACACCGCTGCGGATGACTTTAACGAAAACGTACCTTGGCACTGGTCGGACGGATTACCCCAACGATCCTCACCCTTGAGATGTAGTTTAAATATTTGTCCTTGATTTCGTTGGGTGGGAATAATGCCTTTAAAAAGTGCGGGTGGCCCCGGTATGATGGCGATTGTGGGCTGTTGGGTAAGCTCAACGTAGTTATAGACGGCGAAGGCGTCAACCAAAACGCGGAACTCGAACGTATGTTCAACAAACGTTTGCAAACGAATGCCGGGGGAACCCTGACGGCGATCACCAAAGCGGATGATAATTTGATCATCTTCTCGCAAGAATCCACGTACGACTTTAATGTAGAGTGTCTTATCCCAAGGCCGGATATTGCGTTTCATGTCGTATTCCACATGGAGGACGGCGCCGTTGGTTGCCTCGACTGTGGTGTAGTTAGGTGCAGTCGGGTTATCGAACTGAGGCCGCCCCATGTCGGATGCAAAGCGGTGCACAACCTTGATTGATCCAGTATCGTCAATTCCGAAATATCCCGCCGTGTAGGTGACCGTGAACTCCTGATATGAACCCGCTTCAAACTGGCCTTGTGGACTGACCGTCGCCTGTCCCATGCGATGTGGAAGGTAGGTGGAATGTGGCATTTGTGTATTAACTCCTAATCTGTGTTTTGCCTGTATGGACTGGTTTTTCTTAACTTACAGGAGGTAGGCGCTAATGCGCTTTGCGATACGTTCTCAATCGGCAAACGATATTCCAAGGATGTAGTATCGTAAAATCCAATGGGCTGGTCATTAGAAAAAAGTCAATCGATCACAATAACACCATTGTCAAAGTTGGTGAGCTGTTCGACACCATCTTCTTTTACGATGAACATGTCGGCATGTTTGAATCCGCCGCCGCCGTCAATGGCGATCATCGGCTCGATGGACATGACCATTCCCGGTTCTAGGATAGTGTCGTTGTAGGGCCTTATTTCACCAATCTCATCCCGTCCATACCAATAGTGCATGATACCGAATGAGTGACCTGTGCCGAAGGTTCTGTTCTCCAGCAATCCGTGTTTGCGGTAAATAGGATTAATGTACTCTTCGTCGATATCACCTAAGCGAATACCAGGTTTAAGCGCTGAAATTCCCGAATGGTGAACCTCGACTTCGATTTCAAAGTACTTCCTGACGTCATCGGACATGGGCCCGAGCACAAGGGTACGTTCCAGAAGATGATAATAGCCGACAATAATCGGAAAGCAGTTCAAACTGAGTACATCTCCTCGTTGAAGTTTACGAGTGGTATTGAGTGCATGGGCGCCCGCTGTGTTGACTGGCCCTGATTGAAACCACGCAAACGTTCCGTCGCATTCCTCATCAGGGAAGCGTCGGCATATTTCGGACTCCATGGCCTGTATCATCATTCGTTGAAGTTCGACCTCAGTGATACCTTCTCGAATTGCATCGACACAAGCGTTAGCACCGATATCGCAAATCTGGCCCCCTTGCCGCATGACATTGAGTTCTTCTTCCGATTTTATTTTTTGTGCGACCATCAAATCATGGGCCATCGGCGCAAAGTTGAATTTGGGCAACCCAACCTGTAATCTGGAATAGAATTCATAAGAGGCGAACGTTTCCTCGAAGCCGATAACACCATGATGAATACCTCTGTCCGCGAGAACATCGCCGATAATTCTAACGACACCGTCAACCGATGATTCACTATCCCAATAAATTCTCACATCTTCAAAGACACTCATCCGATGCGGCCTGTCAAATTCGATACGGGGAGCGATAAGAGCAGGTTCACCCTCTTTGGGTATGACAACGCCTTGATATCGCCCCCAGGGAACCATCCAGAATCCGCTGTAGTACAAGGTGTTATGGACAGAATTGATAACAATCGCATCTATCCCCCTTTGGGCCATAATCCGTTTTGCATTTTCAATTCTTCGTTTCATTTCATCATGTGAAAACAAAGGCATGGTTTTTTCCTCACGTGTTGTTCATGAAATGTAAGTCATGTTAGTCGATTCAATCAGCGAAATATAGGTGACGGAGGGGCGACAAACTTATCTACCCCAAGCAGTCCTGTATCGAGGTAGAATAATTTTATCAAGCTCTCTTTCGCTAACCTAGAGTGCCTTTTGCTGTAGCGTGTTCCATAGACTAGCCTTAGAGGAATGGCTAAGACGTTATTGGGTTGAGTTAGGGCCGCTAGCACAGTGCGAGAAGTTTCGGTCAGCAATTAGTTGACCACGATGAGTTCGCGGTCAACATGGCTTAGGCGCTCGCCACCCTTGTCGGTCACGATAAATGGCTCTGAGATCGCGGCACCGAAGTTATCCAGCCACATGCCGGATTGAAAGTGGAAACACATACCTGCCTGCATCACCGTCTGATCCCCGGGGCGCAGGCTCGCGGTACGCTCGCCCCAATCTGGGGGATAATTCAAACCGATGGAGTAGCCGACTCGGCTCTCTTTGCGATAGCCGTGCCGCTTGAGAACGCTCTGCCAAATGGCTTCAACTTCTTCACAGGTGACGCCCGGTTTCGCCGCTTCCAGCGCGCGGTCGCCGCCTTCGATGATGACATCAGCGAGTGTCTCGATTGCGGCAGGTGGTTTACCCATGTGCATAGTGCGCGTAAGTGGTGCGTGATAATGACGTCGGGCGGCGCCGATCTCCATGACGATGAGACCGCTATCGGGCAGTGGCGCGTCGGTCCAGGTTAAGTGGGGTGTGCTAGTGCCTTCGCCGACCTGAATCAGCGGGCACAGGCTGGTGTAATCACCGAACTTATTATCAAATCCGGTGATTTGTGTGTGGTAGACATCGGCGATGACTTCGAACTGACGAACCCCCGGTTGTAGTTTAGAAATGGCCTTGTTCATGGTGTCGGTGACAATGCGGCCCGCTTCACGCATATAAATCAGTTCGGCCTCTGACTTTACCAATCGTGCCCAATTAACGATTTCCTGATTATCCGAAATGGTGGCATTAGGCAGGCCTTTTACAATGTGTTGATGCGCCCGGGCGGTATAGTAATGTGCATCGAGCTCAACACCAATTCGGGCTGAACCCCAACCACGAGCGATTATTAGATCGCATAGTTCATCGAAGGGGTGTCTTGTCGAATGGTGGACCAAGTTTTCGCTAAAACCGATAATATTATCGGCGGGAAGGTCTGTGGTTATATGTGCTGACTTGGCGTCTTGCGCACGACCAAACCAGATCGGCGAAGACGCTTCCAGATGCACGAGCACAGCCTGTGGGGTATAAAACGACCAACCATCAAAACCAGTTAGCCACCCCATGCTAGCTGGATCCTGACAGATTAAAAGATCAAACCCAGAGGACGCCATTCGTTTTTTCAGCTCGAGTGTACGTCGATCATACTCGGCTATCTCAAAGGCTTTAGTATATTTCATCGAAAGTTTCTCTTTTTAGTCAGCAGCGTTCTCGCACTGACAAATAACGAATGGAAAAAAAGCTGGCCGTAGCCAGACACGCTATTGTTGAACCCAGCTAGTCTTAAATTTCTACCAAAACATCGTTTGTACCGCAGTAGCCGCCGATTTTCCAAGCTTTTGTTCGATTTTTCTAGAAGATTAAAGTGAGTCTGGATGCTCATGTTAGCCAGCTCACAAAATATGGCCTAAGACACATTTCTAAAACACGGTGAATAAACGCCCTATACTTGGGATTCAGGCGAAAGAATCATGATAGAAGTGGAGAGCGAGAGTCTACTAATCTTGGGGTTGAATGGGGACAGGGGGCCCGCTGGGGGTATAATCCAGGACCGCTTAGCATCTGTCCTTGGGCAAGACTTTCTTGGACGAATCGACTTGCACTGCTAGGCCGGATTGACGATATCCATAATAGGCTATTGGGCATTCAATTCAAGACTTCTGGGTAGCCTCGTGGTTGTTGAGGCCAGCGAGTCGGTAAGAGTGGTGAGTTGACACGAATATGTTGTGTGGATGGTACTAGTGCCCATGTTGTGTGATACCGCCGTCTTAGCTGATCCAAACAGTACCTGATTCGCTTGCGCGATGAGATGTGAACAGACATATCGCCGTTGTTGCGGAAAAACTGGGTCTGCGTTGATAATTACGGAGTACAAGATCTGCTTGAAAAGTCCGATAGAAAAAGAAATCTCCCAATAAAGATAAACGGCTTTGTACCTATGAACAACTTACCCCTTGGCGATCTTTCTCTTGATACTTTTTTGGCTGAATATTGGCAAAAGAAACCGTTGTTGATTCGACAGACTTTGCCAGAGATAGAGTCCCCCGTTACGGCGGATGAATTGGCTGGATTGGCCTGTGAAGAGGAAGTCGAATCGAGACTGATTTCTCACGATGCGAAAAACGACCAATGGGATCTCACGGAGGGACCTTTTGACGAGGCAAATTTTGTAGACTTACCGAAGAAGCATTGGACTTTGTTGGTCCAGGCTGTGGATCATTGGGTGCCTGCTGCAGCGGATTTCCTTTCGCCATTTTATTTCATACCCAGTTGGCGTGTTGATGATTTAATGATCAGTCTTTCCGGCGACGAGGGCGGCGTTGGCCCACATTATGATAACTATGATGTGTTTCTGGTGCAGGTGCGTGGGCGTCGAAAATGGGAAATAGGTGGATTACATGATGAATCATCTGCGTGCCGTCCCGATACTCCATTGAAAATTTTGACGGAATGGGAGTCGGAGCAGAGTTGGGTTCTTGAGCCAGGGGACATGCTGTATGTGCCCCCGAGTGTTGGACACAATGGGGTTGCTATTGGTGATGGTTGTATGACGTGTTCGGTAGGATTTCGAGCTCCGTCGCACCGGGATATTTTGCTCGATTATTACGAAGAAGTTGCAGAGCAACTGAATGAAGATATTCGCTATTCGGACCCGAATCTTGTGCCTCAACCCAACCCGGGGCAAATTACACCAGAGGCTGTTCTGAACGTTCAAAAGATCCTAGCGCAGTATATCGATGATCACGATAGAGTGGCTCAATGGTTCGGTCGATGTATGACCTCTCCTAAATATTCAGATGAAGAGATGACGATTGACGCACATCACCTAAATGATGTTCATCAACATTTAGTAGAGGGAGGGATGCTTATGAAGAATGAAGGGTCTCGGTTTGCATTTCAAGAACGGGGGAAGAGTGCCTGGTTATTTGTTGATGGCCGTCAGTACACATGCAGTGAGTTGGTGTTCAATTTCGTAAAAACATTATGTTCAGAGCGAGCGTTCTCTGATTTCTCCGGGCAATCCGAAGAGCAAGACGAGTTAATTCTAGATTTACTGAACCATGGTAGCCTCTACCTCTCGTAAACAACATTTAGCAAAATTGTGAGCAATATTGGAGACATAGCACATTTAGAGACTATCAGCCGTTTTCAAGCGCTCGCTTCATCGCTAAATTCCTTGGAAGGCCATGCCATTAGGGTCAGTGTCGTAATTATTCGAGAAAACCGTGTAAATCGGGTATTAGAAGCTCGTGATCTAGATTGAGTCATCACTGTTGTATCTCTAGGTATATCCATGGAGGCAGTTCTCCGTTTCAGGCTCCATTAGCTTCGATGCTGGTTGATTTATAGTTACGACACTGACCCCGATCTTTCGCGGTGAAAAATAAAAGCTGAAGCGCTGATAATAATCGTGGCGCCGACTATCGTGTAAACATCAGGGATTTCATTGAATAAGAAGAACCCTAAAATTGCCGCATAAATAAGTTGCACGTATTGAATATTCCCAATAACACTGGCCTCACCCAAGCGCAATGCCTTAACGCCAACCCACTGTCCAACAGTTGCTAAAACACCCATTAGCAATAGAAGTACAAGGCCAGTCAAATCTGGTGTTACCCATAGCCAAAACAGCGGCACACCGGAGAGAACGCCAACAAATACTGCTTGGTAAATAAGCAGAGTTGCGGTTGATTCTGATTGCGAGAGTTTACGAACCGAAACAATTGCGACGCCGGCCCCAAGCGCACCGAGCAACGGAATGAGGGCGTATGGGTCGATAATCCCTTCTACGCTCGGGCGCATTACGATGACTATGCCAACGAATCCCACGACAACAGCCCCAATTCGATGTGCCCCCACGCGCTCGTTCAGGAAGCTCAATGCCAGCAGTGCGACGAAAAACACTTGGGCAAATCCCAAAGTGATCGCGACAGTGAGAGGCAGCACAGCGACCGCCCAGATACCACAAGACAGTGCAACAAACGCACCGATCAGGCGTGCCGCATGCATCTTTGGGTGCTGAGTTTTTAGGGTAGTGTACCCTGAGGTCTGTAATTTATTTCTTTAGCGATGTTCGTTTGGCTTAGGCGAAGTGAGCGTAGCGAACGAAGCCAAAGCCGGTTTTTCAGGCTTTAGTATTGAATGTTGAGCCAT
>WLWV01000137.1 GCA_012103395.1 Gammaproteobacteria bacterium | reverse complement strand
AACGCCGATGGAAACACTCATCGACGGTAAAGCGATCTGGAAAGAAAAGTTTGTAAACTAAACTCTATCTGACAGACAGCTACTGATAAACGGGTAACTGTCAGCTCAAGTCTGAACTTCTACAGCTTACCACCCCAGCATCGATTGACTACTCCTGTACTTGCAACATCCCTTCCTAATTTCACGCTCAGCTGATTGGGTCATTGATCTAGCAACGCCTTCTCTCAATATGGTCAACTTCATATTACGAGAGATAAAGGATTAAGCGCCTCAGAGTGAAATCCGTCGTGACATAAAAGGGGAAAGTCCCTAATTCCCCTTTGAGATTGATACCTAACCTTTCCCCCTCCAAGGTATGGTTTTGTCAATAACCCAACGCATGATCAGGTCAAGCAAGAGGCCGAGCAGACCCATAATGAGAATGGTTACCCAGATCAACTCATAATCGGACACGGTACGGGCGATATTTTCGATAAAACCAACACCTGTTGTACCAGCCAACATTTCGGCAGCAACCAGCGTTCCCCAACAAACACCAACCGCAATTCGAATTCCCGTTAATATCTCGGGAAGTGCGTTCGGAAAAATAACATTACGGAGAATCTGTGAGTCAGTTGATCCTAGGGAATGTGCCGCCCGAATCTTCGATAGTTGCGTGCCAATAGCGCCCGTGCGCGCTGATATAACCATAATAGCGAATGCCACCATGAATAAAAGGAAAATTTTTCCGTCGTCCTGTATACCAAAAATCGTAAGTATGAGTGGCGCCCAAGCAAGCGGAGGAACAGGGCGATACAATTCTATTAAGGGATCGAAGAATGACTTAAAGAATTTCGACACCCCCATGAGTAAACCCAACGGTACGCCCAACAAAATACCTAATGAGAGCGCTATCAGAACTCGAAACATCGAATCCCAAATATGGCCATCGAACATTGGAACATAACCTAAAGATATTTCACCTTGGGCAAAGGCTAGCAAATTGTCTTTGAATTTTGGCGTAATTGATCCGTCAGCCCCATGTCTAGCATATTCTCCAGGCCATGCATCTGCAATCCAATCAGGAAAAAGGAAACCTACAACATCCGCCACGGGTAACCATTTCCACCAAAGTAACGTTACACCTCTATAACCACCCCCATTCTCCAAATCAGGATTGGCTAACCGCATAAAAGTCGCAACCACATCAGTCGGTTTAGGTAACCAGCGAGCTGAGCCTTGTTCTGTACACTGGGTTCGTGATTTAACAACACCCGGACCAGGCAGGAGTAATGATTCAACGATGCGTAAACCTCCACGCGCGTCTTCACTTACACTATCAAGGTTGGCGATAGCGGTATTCACGCCTTCTAAAGAAGCGGCAGGGAAAATAAGCCCGTCATCCAAGCGTCTGAAGATTCGCTCAACAGCCTTTACATAAGCCTCACGCTGCTCGAAAGTACTCTCATCATAGGCGCCTGATTCACTGGCTTCTCTTAACGTATCGATACGTTGCTTGATATCCGTAACTAGAACATTATTCTCAGGAAGATGATTACGAATTTTATTAAAACGTTTGGTGATCGCCTGCGCTTCCAGCGCAACATTATCAAAGAGGACACCTTTGGGAGTCATTGGCAGCACTGGAATTTCAATGTATGTCGTACCCCACTTAGGCTGCGCTAATGCTTCCTCTGTTGGTGTTAGACCTGCATATCCGGCACCCAACTTCGCGCTGAGCGCTTCAAGATCAGCTGAAAGGCCCTCTAACTGCTTGGTCAGTCCAGCGTCAAGATTCGCTGGATCCGAGGAATTCACTATAAGGCGTTCAATACTATCGATGATTAACTTGATCTCACTTTGTTCAGCGCTGCTGAACAAATCAGCAGGCAATTCTGATCTCAAATCGAGTAATTGATTTGAGTTTCGAGACACCAGTAACGTTGATTTGTAGTATCGTGAACTGATTGGTAATGCAGCTTTAATTGGTGAGATCGCTTCTTCAAGTTTAGCAACCTGACATAACTCGTTTGCAGCCTGAGGATAATAAGCTCGTCCTACACCCCAAGAGTAGTAGAACCAAACTAACAGCAGTGCAGACACACCGCAGACCGCCCAGTACCAGCCGCCTTTTGTTCGCTCGGGGTCACCAAATACTTCGTCTCTGGCCGTTAATGCATTCTGCTTTCGACCAATAAAAATAGAAACTAAAAACGATATCAATAAGATGATAATGATGACTGCCGCAACCGAAGCCCGGCTTTCTGATAAAAATTCAAACACGGCCCATTATCTCCTCTTCCATATTCCAGATCATCGTGAGTATTTCTTCACGCACATCGGAAAAGTGCTTATCTTGTTTGATCTCACGCAGCGACTCAGTCAGTCCGCGCTCGGCGAAAGGGAGATTGTATTCCTTATGGATACGCCCTGGTCGTGGTGCCATAACGAACAATCGTTCGCCCAGTAATAGAGCTTCTTCAACAGAATGTGTAATGATCAAGATGGTTTTACCGGTTTCTTTCCAGAGCTCAAGTACCAGAGATTGCATTTTCTCTCGTGTCAATGCGTCTAGTGCACCAAGCGGCTCATCCATCAGGATCACATCGGGGTCATTAACCAAACATCGAGCAAGAGCAACCCGTTGTTGCATACCACCGGATAGTTGATAGGTAGGGGTGTCTCCAAATCCTTGTAAGCCAACGATTTCAAGCCACTTTTCAACCAGCTTTTCGCTTTCTTCTGGCGGTGTATTCTTCATCCGAAGGCCATAGTCAACATTTTTTGACACCGGCAGCCATTCAAAAAGCGCACCTTGTTGAAAGACCATGCCACGTTCCACACCCGGAGAATCGATAGTTTTACCACCTAGTGTGGCTTCTCCACCGGTGGGGTTGATAAAACCAGCAAGCATATTCAAGAGGGTTGTTTTACCGCAACCTGATGGCCCTAATACTGATAACAGCTCACCCTTCTTCAGAGTGAAGTTAATGTTTTTTAGCGCTTCAACGTCTCCGCCCGATTGGGGGTTCGTGAAAGTCATACTCATATCTTTACAAACAAGATCCGCCATTTCGCTTCCGATTTTTAGTCATTGATTATACGCCGCACAGGAGATCACCTAAAACTTTGTGTTGCCTGTTGAGGGATGAGTTTTTGTTCGCAGATGGAACTATTCAATGCTATTGTTTTAGTTTGGTGCTAGCCAAAGTGAAATTGGGGACACCTTATAATTTTGATATTCAATAAATGAATATTGAATCAAGCAGGCCGCGCTTCTGCGCGGCCTGCTTTACTAACAACTAATGCTTATTCGAGAAAAGATCCGTCAAGCGTTGTTGCGATTGCAGCCCCATCGGAAGCATCCGAGAACACCAAACCAAGCGATGCCGCCGCTGATTCGGCAATGCCGCCTTTCACGAAGTATTTCTCCAACTGCTCTTTAGCTGATGGCATGATAAATCCGCTAATCTGAGTTTTTGTGGTTTCAACGTCCATACCAGAAGCTGCTGCAAGCTTCTCATACTCAGCATCTGTTCCTTTGAAGGCGTTATTGGCTTCTTCTGTTGCTTCCATAAACGCTTTAAGCAATTCAGGCTCTTCGGTAGCGAATTTTTCAGTAACCGAGATCACGTCGAAAGAACCGATGCCCGCTTCAACCTTTTGCTCAGAGCTCATGATGGGAGCACCCACTTCCGCACCGGCTGCTGAAGCAACCCCGCCGAAAAGACAAGCCATATCCACAGCACCGTCAGCCAGTGATTTCGCGCCATCAGGTGGCGCTTGATCAACAATCTGCATGGTTGAAATATCCACATTCAAATGACTCATGTATTCACGAAAAGCATAGTCAGCCATGGTATTTAGTGGCACAGCGACGGTTTTACCTTCAAGCTCAGAAGCATTGGATGAGTCAATACCTAAACCGTCTTTCACATAGCAATCGTTCGCTTCATATACAACCGCGATACCCACCATTTTCAATGGTGCACCTTGCTGAATCGCAGTAACAAAAGGCGCCAAGCCTTGTGAATACGAGATATCGATATCACCCGCTAACATCGCTTCGGTCATCGCAGTACCAGTTGTGAAGTCAACCCAGTTTACATCGACCCCCATCGCTTTGTCATAATCCTGATCAACTTTTGCAATCAGGTTAGGTGTTGCCCATTCTAGGAAGAACGCCGCGTTAACTTGGTCCGCAGCTTGTACCACCGATGCTGCAGACAACGCAGTGGCCACGCTGGCTGCCACCAATGTTGATTTTATTAATGATTTCATTAAGTAACTCCTCAGTTTGGAATTTTTTTATTTAAAGGTATCGATGGGGCAGTCACTAATGAATATTATGTTCCAATGTGAACGCCTCCCCGAAGCTGATCGAAGCTGCACTGTTCGAAGCCGGAAATTCCAATGGAAGTTGGAAAAACAAGAATAACAGCACACTCTAAGAAAAGTGTTGGGATGGTAGTTTATAACATTCTAATATACAACTCTCTTAACGTCTGTGTTTTCACTCAAAAAACAATCTACGTTGACCAAGATTAAGCGCCACAGATCCTTAGTTCAGACTAGACCATGAGACCCACATCACATGAGCCTACTCTCGCTCACAACACGCTAAGTATGCAATCTATAATTTGACACATTCACGGACGACATATCGCCATAATTCCTTTACACCGAGCAATCAAATACCAATTACAACGGTTGAATGCGGTTTACTATGCTGCTTATCTGGCATGCATCCTAAGTAGAGGCCATAGCGCTAATCCAAGTAAAAGCGAATCCATTGAGATTCTGGTCCAATCACATCCACGTTTTAGTACGACTGATTGATGATGGTCGTTCAAAAAGCGATCAAGTTTCCCGTATGAGTCACTCATTTCAAACTTTTAGACCGTCATTTGTCGTTTTGACGCTGCTATTTCGCGATCATTGTAATCATCCTGGTCTATAATGATATTTCTTCAAGATAAAGATCCAAACCGTGACGGAATATCTATTTACACTTCCTCAACACTGCGATGGCACCTTGCAGTCACATATCCAGGAAATGATAGTTAGCTCGATTCTTGAGGGCCATATTGCTCCCAACTCCGCACTTCCTTCAAGTAGGAAACTAGCGAAACAGCTTTCCGTCGCTCGAAACACGGTGGTATATGCTTACCAACATCTGGTTGACGAAGGTTTTTTGCTGGCACGGGAGAGAAGTGGTTTCTACGTCAATCCGGAAATTCTAAAAGGGCGAGCTCAAACGCCCAAACCAGAGAACTCGGAAACCAGCAAAATTAGTTGGTCAGACATGATTGTGATTAAGCCTCACAACTTTCGTCAGAATACAAAACCACCGAATTGGTACCAATACCCCTTCCCTTTTATTTGCGGCCAATATGACCGTGATGTCTTTCCAATTGCTGACTGGAGAGAATGTTCACGGGAAGCCTCGTCAATAAATGCCATACATAGCTGGGCGAAAGATCAGGTTGATCAAGATAACCCTGAACTCATCGATCAGATTCATAAGAAAATACTACCCAGAAGAGGAGTGTGGGCAGAAAAAGATGAAATACTAGTGACGGTGGGCGCCCAGCAGGGAATTTATCTCGCGGCACTGTTGTTGCTAAATGCTAGCAAAACCATGGGCATTGAAAACCCCGGATATGTTGATGCTGAGAACACATTCAGCATGCTGACATCAAAAGTATTGCCTTTAGCGGTAGACAATCAGGGTTTAATCCCGGACCAGCAATTAGAAAAATGCGATTGCATTTACACCACACCAAGTCATCACTATCCAAGCACTGTGACCATGCCAAAAGATAGGCGATACGAATTGCTTGAGTCCGCACAAAAACACAACATTGTTATCATCGAAGATGACTATGAATCCGAATTTAACTACGTAGGCGATCCCACCCCCGCCTTGAAAAGCATGGATTGTGACGACCGAGTGATCTACATTGGCAGCCTCTCAAAAACACTGGCTCCGGGCATTCGCCTTGGCTATCTGGTCGCCTCTAAAGCGCTGATCGAGCAGGCAAGATCATTGAGAAGACTTATTCTCAGGCATCCTCCAAGCAATAACCAATTTATTATTGCCCAGTTTCTCAAGCGTGGATATCACGATGCTTTAGTCAATCGACTAAGTCAAATACTGCACGAGCGTTGGGCCATTTTAGGGGATTTGCTGGAAACCCACTTTCCAGGAAGCAGCCGTAGGCCCACCTTCGGCGGATCTGCTTTTTGGGTAGAAGGGCCAAAAAACATCAACACCGAGCTGCTCGCCATTGAAGCCATGAAGCATGGGATCCTATTTGAGCCAGGGGCGGTTTTTTTCCATGGAAAACATAAACCGCAAAACTTTTTCAGGCTGGGGTTTTCCTCAATAGCAACCAATAAATTAGAAGACGGAGTCAGGAAGCTGGCCGACCTCTTTTAAATCTCCATCTTCGAACCACACCACAAAGCCGGGTTAACAAACATGAAACCACCACACGAAAAATAAAACGGGACAAAGTCCGTTTATCCCGTCATATCCTTAACTACATTATACCAATGTGCTTGAATCAATAGCATTCAAACACGTGAAAACATACCTACTAGTTTCTCATTCGCCCTGCCTTAGGGTCGTACATCGCAGACAGGCTGGTTTTAGCGGGAACCATTTCTCCACCCACTTCGATCTCGAATCGGCCACTGTCCAAATAGTCCTTGGTCACTCCTTCATCACAATGAACATATCCCAACCCCACTGATCCGCCCAAAGTGTGGCCATAGTTCCCGGAAGTCAGATGCCCCACTATTTCTCCATCGCAACGGATCGGCTCATGATGGTAGAGCATGGATTCAGGATCCTGCAACAGGAATTGGACCAATCTCTTGTTCTTCCAGCTACCTGTTTCTTTTTGTTTCGCTATCGCATCGCGCCCAATAAAAGGAATGTTCTTATTCATGTCACAAACAAAACTCAGACCACATTCCAATGGCGTATCTTCGTCAGCCACATCATGGCCAAAATGAATAAATTTTTTCTCTATTCGCCCGCTGTCCAAGGCATGAAGTCCCGCCATTTTCAAATTATGGCCCTGCCCCGCTTCCCACAGTTGGTCATAAGCATGTCGCGCCATGTCTACGGGAATATAAATTTCCCAACCGAGTTCTCCGACAAAAGAAACTCGAGCAGCTTTACCAACAGCGCAGCCAAGCTCGATGTCCTGCATCGTACCGAAGGGGAAATGCTCTGTTGACATGTCATGGTTCAATGCCTCAGATAATAACGACCGACTGTTCGGTCCCATCACACCAAAAATGGCCCATGCATTGGTGACATCCGTAACCATACAATGCGCATCTTCAGAAATATTCCGACTTAACCAGTTTAAATCTTTATGGGTTACTGCGGCAGCGCTCACCACCAAGTACTGATTTTCCTGCATTCGGGTAACAGTCAAATCTGCTTCTATACCACCGTCATCATTCAACCAATGGGTGTAAACCATTTTCCCCACCGGCACATCCACATTAGCCGTACAGATTCTCTGCAGCGATTTACAACTATCTTTGCCCTGAACAAGATACTTGGAGAAAGTACTTTGATCAAACATCGCAACATTTTCTCTGAATGAACGATGCTCGTCTGCCGAATATTCAAACCAGTTCTGCTTCCCAAAGCTGTATTCATATTTTGGTTCGACCCCTTTAGGAGCAAACCAATTGGGGCGTTCCCAGCCTGCGGCTTCACCAAAACACGCATTCCGTTGAACTAGTTTTTCATGGATAGGTGAATGGCGAACATCTCGCGAGGTCCTCATCTGTTTAAACGGGTAGTGATTTTCGTATAACAACCCTAGTGACTCCGTTACCCGGTTTTGAATATACTTTTGGGTTCCTTGGAATGGGTACATTCGACGAATATCGTTACCCCATAGATCCATCGGAGACCGACCCGTGTTCATCCAATCCGCTAGCGCTCTACCCAATCCGCCCGAAGTTTGAATTCCCACCGAGTTTAGACCGGCTGCCACATAGAAATTCTTCAACTCCGGCGATTCACCCATGTGAAATTGGTCATCAGGGGTGAAACTTTCAGGCCCACAAAAGAACTTTCTCCAACCAATATTTTGTAGCATGGGAACTCGCTCCATGGCATCTTCAAGCACTGGCATCATCTGCTCTTCCATGTGCCCTTCGATTTCATCAAAACTAAAGTCTTCTGGAATACCTTCATGCCCCCAAGGAACGGCATTTTGTTCAAAGGCCCCAACCAATAAGCTACCTGCATCCGGCTTATAGTAGGCACATTTATCATGGTCTCTCATAACTGGTAGATTCACAGGCATGTCATCCAGTTTTTCTGTTACAGCATAGTAATGCTCACAGGCATGCAGCGGTACATTTACTCCCGCCATCTTGCCGATGTTCCTTGCCCATAACCCGCCGCAGTTGACAACGAAGTTTGACTGAATTTCTCCCTGGTCAGTTATAACGCCAGTGACTTTTCCATTAGCTTGAGTTATTTCGGTAACTTTCACTCCTTCTAGGCAAAGCGCACCTCGTCCTCGCGCACCGCGAACAAAGGAGGCCGTAACGTCAACGGGGCTCGCATAACCGTCATGGGAAACCCAACTACCGCCCAGCAGATCAGACGTCTCAAGATAAGGATAAAGATGCTTGATCTCTTCCGCCGTCACCATGTCCACCCGGGTGACCCCAAAAGCGTTATTCATGGAGGCCACACGTTTCAGCTCTTCCAACCTTGCCATGCTATGTGCGATGGATAACGATCCAACCTGTTTAAAGCCAGTGGATTGCCCTGTCTCTTCCTCTAACTCCTTAAGCACCGACATTGAATATTGGCACAACCTTGCATGACTTTCATTGGCTCTCATAGTGCCAATGAGCCCAGCCGCATGCCAAGTCGTGCCGCAGCTAAACTGGCTGCGTTCAAGGAGCACCACATCGGTCCAACCTAGTTTGGCCAAATGATAGGCCACGCTGGTTCCAATAACACCACCACCGATAATGACGGCGCTTGCGCGAGCAGGAATCTCTACTGACATCAATATATTCTCTTGTAAATTAATCAAACTGGAAAATAGCACTTAGCAACACTTCAATCGGTAATCGGTTGCACTTGCCGCCAGACTCAAACAATCGCACAACAAATCCACTCACTGATGGTAGTGTAATCTGAGGTCTGTAATTTAGCTTTCTATTGCAGCTTCGCTATTGGCTTTGGCGGAGTGAACGTAGAGAGCGAAGCCAAAGCCGGTTTTTCAGGCTTTAGTATTGAATGTTGAGCCA
>WLWV01000136.1 GCA_012103395.1 Gammaproteobacteria bacterium | reverse complement strand
AACGCCGATGGAAACACTCATCGACGGTAAAGCGATCTGGAAAGAAAAGTTTGTAAACTAAACTCTATCTGACAGACAGCTACTGATAAACGGGTAACTGTCAGCTCAAGTCTGAACTTCTACAACTAATTAATCATATTTCCGCGCATCGTCGATCACTAATCCATCGTTAACCAGCGTACCCGGAGAAACCAAACTCACGTCACCTCGTACTTTACAATGTTCCCGAATACTATTCGCGATCGAATCCGACAGGGACGCCGATGGCTCATCTGTTTCGCAAAAAAGCGTCATCTGATCACTTTGATCAACCCATTCAATCGTCAGCCTACCTTTTTGTACTTCAGGATGATTTTTCACCACCCGGTCAACCTGCTCTGGATGGATAAACATACCTCGGACCTTCGCAGTTTGGTCCGCCCGACCCATCCAGCCTTTGATTCTCCGATTAGTTCTACCACAGGCACTCTGTCCCTCCATGATGGCTGAAAGATCACCAGTGGCAAAACGTATTAGTGGATAATCAGGATTTAGCGTGGTTACCACGACCTCACCCACCTCACCATCAGCAACGAGATCTCCCGTACCCGGTCGGACAATTTCAAGATGAACCCCTTCATCAATAACCAAACCCGAATTTGGTGAAGACTCATAAGCAATCAACCCAAGGTCAGCTGTGGCATAACATTGCAATGTATAAATACCTCGCTCTATAAAAAAGGCTCTTAACGAGGGTGGTAAAGCTTCACCGGAAACCAATGCCTTGTTGATACAGCTAACGTCTACGTCTAATTCGTCCGCTTTCTCAAGAATAATTTTCAAAAATGATGGGGTTCCCACATAACATGTCGGCGAGAGGTCATGGATGGTTTGAACTTGTAACTCAGTTTGCCCGACCCCTGCAGGTATCACAGTACACCCAAGGGCATGGCACCCAGTATCCGCCAACGAACCTGCCGGGGTGAGGTGGTAGGAAAAGCAATTATGGACAATTTCTCCGGCGCGTAGACCTGTGGCATAAAGCGCGCGCGCAAATCGCCAATAGTCAGACCGAGCCATACTCAACTCGTAAATGGGACCCGGAGAGGAAAAAATATAGGAAGGTTGACCCGATTTGGACGAAGAAAGCCCACCAAAGGGAGGGGTTTGTCGTTGTTTTTTGATTAACTCCTACTTCCGAGTAATTGGGTACGTCGCAAATTCATCGAACGAGCTAAGGCTTTCACAATCGAATGATTCGAGTAATTCACCATATGCCAACGTAGTATTTTTGGCATGGGCTAATTGCCTCGCTAACAATTTCACCAGTTCCTGTTGGCGATCATCGGCATTGCGTGTTTCCAGTGAATCGTAAAAATTTGACATAAAAACCCTGATAGCGAAAATTTTCAATAATACAGATACCGCTGGATGTCTAATCACAGCCGAAAATCCAAACCCCTATAACTTACCTAGACCCTGTAGTCACTAACAATTGCATTCTTTTGATCGACATCTCACCACGCTGCCTCGTCTTCAGATCTGATTCTCGACTCTATCCATTCAATCTCTATCCATCCAATCGAGTCAGCTAACCCAACAGCCAAACAACAAAATAGTAGGTCTATATTTTTAACACAATAAGATCTTTGATCTCGCAGCTAGAACCCACGACACTCAAACAAAGGTAAAAATTAATCCACAGATCAGGACAGCCAGCGTTTACGACGGCGATAATGTTTTACATCTCTGAAGCTCTTTTTGTCGTTCCCACTGATGCCGAGGTAGAACTCTTTGACATCCTCATTTTCCGCCAATGTTTTAGCTTCACCATCCATCACCACCCGGCCATTCTCTAAAATGTAACCATAAGTCGCATAACGCAGAGCAATAGAAGTATTCTGTTCAGCCAATAAAAAGGTGACCCCTTCATTTTCATTCAGCTTTCTAACGATTTCAAAAATCTCTTCCACTAATTGAGGAGCCAATCCCATTGACGGCTCATCCAGCAAGATAACTTTGGGTCGGGCCATCAATGCTCGCCCTACCGCCACCATCTGTTGCTCACCACCAGAAGTGTAGCCTGCCTGGCTTTTTCTTCTCTCCTTCAATCTTGGAAAATAGTTATAAACCATTTCAAGATCGTCCTGAACAGCCTTACGGCCATCTTTTCTCGTATATGCCCCAGTCAGCAAATTTTCCTCTACGGTTAAGTGCTCGAAACAATGCCGTCCTTCCATTACTTGCACAACACCTCGTTTCACCAGTTCGTTAGGAGAGAGGTTGTCCACCTTCTCTCCCATAAATTCTATCGACCCCTTAGTTACTTCACCCCGCTCCGTTCTCAAAATGTTGGATACAGATTTAATGGTGGTTGTTTTGCCAGCGCCGTTTGCTCCTAGCAAGGCAACAATCCCTCCTTGAGGAACGTCCAACGAAACGCCTTTAAGCACCAAGATTACGTGGTCATAGATAACTTCTATGTTTTTAATACTCAGTACAATGTTTTTGGCTGATGACATAACGAATACAATGCTTAAAATATCTTTTTGAGAATCGGGAAGCGACATTTTTCGCTTCCCTTTTCTTAAACTCAATGACACAGTTAATGCGTATTGGGTACCAAGTATTACCTAGGGACCGTTGGATAACGAATTAACTTTATGGCCAAAACAGATTAACCGCAATCGCGAGGGGTGATGTTGTTCTCAGCAGCGAACGCAGCCGAATCTTCAGCGATTAAGGCATCAACAACGTCCCGATCAGCCTCAACGAAATCGGTAATCAAAGACCAGCTACTGCTTGATGCATCCCATTGCTGAATGGCACCCAGCCCCGGGCCACCGTGATTAGCACAGCTAACATTAATCTCAGGGCCGAAATCTTTGAGCCCGAGCTCGGTCATACGAGCTTGGTCTACTTTCAATGCCTCCATACCGTCACGCATTTGTTGTGGAGTGATATCACCAACACCGTGAATTTTTTGTGCTGTTGCTGCTGCTTCAGAAGCCAGCATTGCCGCATACATTCCACGGTTATACAGAACAGTACCTAGATTAGAACCATCACCGGCGGTTTTACCTGTGTCCACCACGTGTTTCTTCAGGTCATCGTATACACCGAAATCCGCACCCACACCATGAAAGGTAACCGCCTTATAACCATTGGCTCCATCTCCAGCAGGAATAACGTCATTCTCGGACGCAGACCACCAGATGCCGATAAATTGATCCATTGGATATCGAATATTTGCCGCTTCCTGGATCGCGACTTGGTTCATGACACCCCAACCCCACATCAGTACATAATCCGGACGCTCACGTCGAATTTGTAACCATTGAGATTTCTGTTCTTGGCCTGGATGATCAACCGCTAACAAAGACAACTCAAAGCCATGTTTTTTAGACAGCTCTTCCAGTGTACGGATAGGCTCTTTTCCATAAGCAGAGTTATGATAAACCAGTGCAATTTTCTTACCATTCAGATCACCAGATTCCAGATCACTAACATGCTTAACAATAATGGATGCCGCATCCCAGTAAGTACCCGGGTAATTAAAGATATTGCTAAAAACCGCACCATTTGCGGCTGACGTCCGACCGTATCCCATGGAGTGAACAGGAATGCCATCTGCGGTGGCTTTAGGAATCAGCTGATACGTGATCCCCGTTGACAATGGTTGATAGACCAATGAGCCTTCCCCTTTTGTGGATTCATAACACTCCACCCCTTTTTCAGTGTTATAGCCGGTTTCGCATTCGATCATTCGAATAGGAACTCCACCAATTCCCCCATCTCTTTCATTAAGCAAAGTGAAATAATCCGCGTATCCATCAGCAAAAGGTATGCCGTTAGGCGCATATGGGCCAGTACGGTAACTCAGCGATGGAAACACCAAGTCGGCCGAAGCCGTTACAGTTCCTAGCGCCATGGTGGCGGCGACGGCAACAGCAGTGAGTTTTGTTAGTTTCATTTTTCCTCCCGGAGAATAAAGTTTGTTACAGATTCGTTAATTGTATCGTTAGACCACCTTAAGTAATGATCAGCATCCACTATGAAAAACAATACACACGGGCCAATCAACATCTAAATGGCCCTCAATCGTGAGATGTAAAAACTCATTTTTTATTGCCCATAGTTGAGCATTTCGACCGCACTAATGGGGAAACGGCCAAAGTCGAAGCTTCTCTTTCGTCACACGCCACAATTGGGCAAGCCCATGGGGTTCAACAATCAAAAAGAACATAATTAACCCACCTATCAACATAAAGATAATATGGGATACCAGATCGGTGGGCCAACCGAGCCCCCCCACCATGATATTCTTAAACAATACTGGCATCAATGTCATAAAAGCAGCCCCCACGAACGACCCGAAAATGGATCCCAAACCACCAATAATAATCATAAAAAGCACCAAAAATGACTTATCGATGCCAAAGGCTTCTGTTGGCTCTGCGGCACCAAGATAGACCATAAAAAACATTGCGCCTGATACACCAATGTAGAAAGAGCTAATTGCAAACGCGGATAGCTTTGCTTTTAGCGGTGCCACACCGATAATTTCGGCGGCAATGTCCATGTCTCGAATAGCCATCCAGGAACGACCAATTCGACCTCGCGTGAGGTTTTTTGCAATCACTGCGAAGAACACAACTATCACTAAGCAAAATAGATAGGTAGCCCAAGGCGGAGAATTCGGGCCGCTGATAGCGATACCAAGCATCGTTCGTTCAGGAGCGGTGATCATTCCTGATGCAGAATAGTTATAGAACCATGGCACTTTATTGAATAACCAAACGAGAAAAAACTGAGCAGCTAGGGTTGCCACCGCTAAATAGAATCCTTTTATTCTTAGGCTAGGTAAACCAAAAAGAATTCCCACCGTTGCCGTAACACCTCCTGAGAGCAGGATAACAATAAACAGATTGAGTTCTGGAAAAGAGGTTGTCAACTTATAGGAGGCATAAGCACCTACCGCCATAAAACCGCCCGTTCCTAAACTCACCTGTCCGCAATATCCTGTCAATATATTCAAGCCCAATGCGGCCATAGCCCACACCAGAAATGGGAGTAAAACTGACTTTTCCCAATAGTCATTAATCAGGAACGGCATCACCAAAAAAGCGAATGCACAAACCAGACCTATCGCCCATCGATCGAAACGTATGGGAAACGTTTGCTGATCAGCAGCATAGGACGTTTTGAAGTCCCCTGATTCTCTATAAAACATGATTAGACCCTCTCGATTATTTTATCGCCAAACAAACCCTGGGGCCTGAACATCAGAAAAAGCAAAGCCAATACATAAGCGAACCAATTTTCAGTGGCTCCTCCAATCATTGGGCCGATAGAGTACTCAAACAGTTTTTCTCCCACCCCAATGACTAATCCACCGATGATGGCTCCGGGGATAGATGTAAAACCACCTAAAATCAACACCGGTAATGCCTTCAATGCAATCAAAGATAGAGAGAACTGGACACCCGACTTCGACCCCCACATAATTCCAGCAACCAGTGCGACAAATCCAGCGATCGACCAAACGATAACCCAAATGGCTCTCAATGAAATACCAACCGTCAATGCCGCTTGGTGATCATCTGCTACCGCTCTAAGCGCACGACCCGTCTTAGTAAACTGAGAAAACAAAGTCAGGGCGACAACCAGCACAACCGCAATAACAGCCGCCCAAACATCCAATACATCAATATACATACCGTAGTACTCCGATCCCTCTGCCGCCCAGCCACGCGTCACATCTTCCAACCAAAACGATCCTCCAGATGGAATTCCTACATCGAGTACTTTAATGTTCGCCCCCCACATCAGATCTCCGAATCCTTCCATGAAGAAAGCTAAGCCAATGGTTGCCATGAATAAAATAATGGGTTCCTGATTGACCAGATGCTTAAGTACAATTCTTTCCACCAACCACGCGAAAGCAATCATGACCAGCATTGTCAAGACAATCGCCATGAAATTGTTCATCCCATTGGACCAGTTGTGGTAGTCGGTGCCGAACATGGCATTGATCAAATGAGAAAATGGCACCTGACCCGTCTGAAAGCCAACCAATGTTAATGCCGCGAACAAAGCCATGACTCCTTGAGCATAGTTAAAAATCCCTGATGCTTTGAAAATCAAAACAAAACCAAGGGCGACAAGGGAATACATGACCCCAGCCATCAGGCCATTGAGGATCACTTCGACAGCGTAGAGGAAGTCCGGGCTCATGGTCTTTCTCCCGCGATAACGCAAAAACCAGCAATAGTCATATTCATCAAGATCATATTCATCGAACGACAGGGGCCAGCGTCAGAAGCAAGGTTCGGCATGAGACGGTACTCTTCACGGAACACTTTTTCGTTAACCATTGGTTTAGTCATGACTAACTCCCAAATAGGCATCAATAACAGACTGATCAGAGCGCACAGCGTCTGGAGTACCATCAGCAAGCTTACGTCCGTAATCCAGCACTACAACACGATCCGATAAGTCCATGACCACCCCCATATCGTGTTCGATCAAAGCGATAGTCGTGCCAAATTCATCGTTCACGTCCAAAATAAAACGGCTCATATCTTCCTTTTCTTCTAGATTCATTCCCGCCATAGGCTCGTCTAGTAACAGCAGTTTCGAGTCAGCCGCTAATGCACGGCCCAGCTCTACTCGCTTCTGTAATCCATAAGGCAGTCTTCCAACCGGTGTTTTACGAATAGACTGAATTTCAAGGAAGTCAATAATGCGTTCAACCTTCTCACGATGTTCGATTTCTTCCCTTTCAGCCGGTCCTTTCCATAACATCTGCCAGAATAAGTTGGTCTTCATGTGTGTGATGCGGCCCGTCATCAAATTGTCCAAGGTGGACATCCCTTTAAACAAAGCGATATTCTGAAAAGTCCGAGCGATACCCTGTTTCGCCACCTCATGAGGTTTCAAACCCATGCGTTTTTTACCACGAAACCAAACTTCTCCTTCCTGGGGATGATAAAAACCACTGATCACATTCAACACTGAACTCTTACCTGCTCCATTTGGGCCAATAATGGCGCGAATCTCGCCTTCAAGAATATCAAAACTGATGTCAGTCAGCGCTTTCACCCCGCCAAAAGAAAGTGAGATATTTTTTACCTCAAGCATCGCCTCACCAAATTGTCTTTGCATCATCATTTAACTCGCCTTGGCTGTCTTTTGATCAATGACTTCAAACCTTTTTACGTCCATAATTTCTAGATCAGATTCAATGGATCCCTTTCGCCCGTCTTCAAAAGTGACCTCGGTCTTAACATGGCAGTTGGTTTCATTAGCATACAACGCCGCAATCAGCACATTGTATTTCTCCGCCACTATTCGCCGACGCACTTTACGAGTGCGGGTCAATTCACCGTCATCCGCATCCAACTCCTTATGCAAAATAAGAAAACGTTTGATCTGTGAACCAGACAGAAATTGGTCCGAAGACAGGTCTTTATTCACTTTTTCGACATTTTCCAGCATCATTTTGTATACCTCGGGATGTCCCGCAAGCTCCTGATAACTAGCGTAGCCAATGTTATTGCGTTCAGCCCAGTTCCCCACCGCATCCAGATCAATATTGATCATGACACTCACAAAGTCCTGACCTTGTCCTAACGCCACGGCCTCCTGGATTTGTGGAAAAAACTTCAATTTATTCTCGATATATTTCGGTGCAAACATCGACCCATCATTCAGTTTACCGACATCTTTAGCACGGTCAATAATTTTCAAATGCCCTTTATCATCGAAATACCCTGCGTCACCGGTCATTACCCAGCCTTCTTCATTCTTTGTTTCCCGAGTCGCCTCTTCATTTTTATAGTAATACTGGAAAACACCCGGGCTTCGATAAATCACTTCCCCATCGTCAGTGATTTTTACTTCCACCCCCGGCGACGGTGTGCCCACGGTATCAGCATAAACCTCGCCATCAGGTTGAGTCGTAATGAAAACACCCGCTTCAGTTTGACCATATAGTTGCTTGATATTGATACCAAGGGATCGGAAAAAGTCAAAAATCTCGGGGCCAATCGCTTCACCAGCTGTATAGGCCAACCTAATTCGGCTAAAGCCCATGGTATTTTTCAACGGACCAAAAATAAGAAAGTCGCCTAATCGATAGCGTAATCGGTCCATAACCGAAACCGACTCACCATTCAAAATTGCCCCACCTGCGGTTTTCGCCACGCCCATAAAGTAATGAAAGAGCTTCTTTTTGAAAGAGCCTGCGTCTTCCATACGAATTATGACGCTCGTTAATATATTCTCGAACACCCGGGGGGGAGCAAAATAGTAAGTGGGTCCAATTTCTCTCAGATCAGTGGCAACCGTTTCATCACTTTCAGGGCAATTGATACAAAAGCCGGTCACATAAGCTTGCCCATAAGAAAAAATGTGATCCCCAACCCACGCCATCGGCAGGTACGACAGCGTTTCTTCGTCTCTGCTCAAATTATCGAGGCCAACACTATTGACCGCGGTTACGAGTACATTACTATTGGATAAAACCACGCCTTTAGGCTTTCCTGTGGTACCCGAGGTATACAAAAATATGCCGATATCGTCCCCAGAGCCTTTATCAATTTCCGTTTGTAGGAAGGTTGGATTGCTGGCCTCGAATTCACGCCCCTTCTTCTGCACACCCTCGAAGTCATGCAAGTCTTCCAGTTCGTAATCCCGAAGTCCTTTGGTATCATCGAAGATCACAGTTTTAAGTGCAGCACAATGGGATTTAATCTCTAATACCTTGTCAACCTGCTCCTGGTTCTCTGCGAGTACAAAACTCGCTTCAGCATGGTCGAGCACAAACTGTAGCTCTTCAGCAACTGAATCTTGATAAACAGGAATAGGAATGCCACCAAGGCATTGCGCCGCACAAATTCCCCAATAAAGGCGAGGGCGATTGCTGCCAATAATGGCAATTTTGTCCCCACGCTTAAATCCAAGAGCCGCGAGACCATTCGCCAAGGCAAAAATTTCATCACGCTTTTGCCGCCAACTCCAGGATTGCCATATCCCCAAGTATTTTTCTCGGATGGCTGTTTTATCGCCAAAAGCATCAGCATTCCTTATTAGCAACTTTGGAAAAGTATCTGTCATATTTGTATATACAAGGTTCAATCGGCCACGTAAGTAGCGCAATAAATTTATTGGATACTTGCTATTATTATTGCGACAGCCATTATTTTACCGCGTCATTTCCTGATAATCAGGATTGTGCAACCCTACGTCTGTAACTTCGGTTTAGTTTGAGTCATTATTGTCGTTCCACACGATATATCGCTTGTCGGCATTGCTCCATTCATCGTCAATCTCAACGAGAATGGCACTGACAAGC
>WLWV01000014.1 GCA_012103395.1 Gammaproteobacteria bacterium | reverse complement strand
GGCTTGTCAGTGCCATCCTCGTCGAGATTGACGATGAATGGAGCAATGCCGACAAGCGATATATCGTGTGGAACGACGATAATGACTCAACCTAAATCAAAGTTACAGACGTAGGGTTGCACAATCCCTTTTCGGTCGGCCCTCTGATTTCCCATGCCCCGGCAAATCCACACTAATCCAATTTTCATGGCTCAGCTGCTTTGCCACAGGAATAAAGCTCGCCGCATTGTCCATCCATCCATGCACTGCTAATAAAGGGCGACCATTTGGATTACCCAGTTGAAGGGCGGACACATTCCCCGTTAAGCCATTCAATGTTCTTTCTGTTTTCAACATAAGTGTGATTTATCTAAAATTTGGTTCGAATTACAGGTTTGTTACTTCAACATTAAATATTTGCCCCTCAGATCAATTATGAAGATTCAAACCACCTTAGGACCAAACTAAAATGCTATGGAAGCAGGCAAAAGTACCGACCCCTCTCTCTACACTGTTGGCGAACATCGATTGACAATACTAGAAAATAGTGGCGCTGCAAGCAAATTTGCAATAATAACACCCCAAAACAATGGGTTGATTGACATACCCCTCATTGAACTATCTATCAATCAATCAATCTGTCATGTTATTTATACTGAAGCTAATCGTTTGTTGTTATCCTTCATGCAACACAACCACCACAGTCAAGCCAGTCGGCTATCATCATAAATGCTTATAATAACCACTACACGTCATCTTTCTATTTGTCATTTGTAACAAATTGCTTTATCTTGTATAGGTTTTTTTAGTTATAAAACATTTTTAGCATTAATTTTTTCAATGCTAAAAATAAACATTAGTTAGGGAATTTTAGCAATGAATACAAAAAGCGATACGGCAAGTGAACCCGCCATTGAATCCGCACCTGTCGGCAACTTCATTTTGACCGACAGCTCCACTGGCGAATCTTGGGAACTCCCCGCTCGCACAGGTGCCATGGGGAATCGGCTCATCGACATTAAAACCCTATACGGCCAAACAGGCATCTTAACCTACGACCCCGGTTTCACCTCTACCGCATCATGCAAGTCCGACATCACCTTTATTGACGGCAATAAGGGAGTTTTATTGCATCGCGGATATTCAATCGAAGAATTGGCAGCAAAAAGTGATTACATGGAAACCTGCTATCTGCTGCTCTATGGTGAGCTACCCACACCAGAACAGAAAACTTCTTTTGATTCAGATATCAAAAGCCATACTCTTTTACATGAACAACTCTCTCGTTTCTACTCCGGCTTCATGCGAAGTGCCCATCCCATGGCAATCATGGTAGGAGTCGTAGGCGCACTCTCTGCTTTTTACCACGATAGCATCGACATCACGGATGTTGAACAAAGGCAGCTAGCGGCGCACCGCTTAATCGCTAAAATGCCAACCATTGGCGCATATGCCTATAAATACTCTCTGGGCATGCCTTTCCCCATGCCTCGTAATGAATATAGCTATTCTGAAAATTTGTTGCAGATGATGTTCTCCAATCCAGCAGAGGATTACGAAATTAATCCGGTTTTATCCAGAGCGATAGATCGAATCCTCATTTTGCATGCAGACCACGAACAAAATGCCTCAACCTCGACGGTGAGATTAGCGGGATCGTCCGGTGCTAACCCTTATGCGTGTATCGCCTCAGGTATTGCCTCCCTTTGGGGACCGGCTCATGGCGGCGCCAATGAAGCCGTGCTCAAAATGCTAGATGAAATAGGCACTGTGGACCAAGTTGGAAAATACATCAAAAAGGCCCAAGATAAGAATGATAGCTTCCGATTGATGGGATTTGGCCATCGTGTCTACAAAAGCTATGATCCACGGGCGACGGTCATGCGCGAAACTTGCCATGAGGTATTACAGGTCCTCGACGTCAATGACCCAAAACTAGAACTTGCCATGGAGTTGGAGCGTATCGCACTGGAAGATCCTTATTTCATTGAGAAAAAACTCTATCCCAATGTGGATTTCTATTCCGGCATTATCCTCAAGGCGATGGGATTTCCCACCTCTATGTTTACTGTGATGTTTGCGATCGGTAGAACAGTAGGCTGGATTTCCCATTGGAAAGAAATGCTAAACGATGACGAACAAAAAATCGGCCGCCCTCGTCAGCTATATTTGGGCGAACAACAACGTTCCTTTATTCCCTTGGATAAGCGAGGCCACACAGAAAAAAAAACCAGCTGGCCTTGGTTCTGGGGTAAGTAACCGCTAAAGCATTAACCAAAAAACCATTCCTTCCCTTCTAAGGGTGCGGTGAAACACTTCACTAACTTCCCAATACTTCATCATTGAGCCAACCATGATTCAATTCATGGTTGGCCATCGCAATTTTCTTTGGCAACCGACATTCAACGCTTTTACTTACAAATCAGGTAGGATTACCACCCCGGCTTGATTTAGAATAGCCCCATGCAAACCTGGATCTACAAAGGCAGCCGCAAGACCAATACTTATCTTTATATCACACAAAAAGATGACTTCAGTCTTGTACCTGATGCCTTAATTAACCTCATTGGCGAAACCCAATTCGTCATGAGCGTCAATCTCGCGACTAAATCTAGGCTAGCCCTAGTTGATATCAAGGACGTTATCAATCAGCTAAAAAGCGATGGATACTTTCTACAGCTTCCACCCGGGGACCAAAAAGTAGAAAGAATATGTTGACCAAAATTTTATTTACCTTATTGGTAATAGTTGGTGTTGGATTTTTTTTTCGAACTAAAAATCAAAATCTCCAAGAAAACAAAAATGACTCACCCTTGGAAAAAGACACAGGAAATGTCACTAATCTGATGAATCCCACCAAGAAGTCGTTGTCCACAAGGACGGTGGCTTATTTGATGATTGCAGTCTTGGTATCAATCTCGATCCTTATTTTCGTCATCAGCTCAAATAATGATAATCGCATCGTTAATATTCGGATCATTGGGGAGTCTGGAGAGACGACGAACTATCAAGCTCGACACAAAACAATCAAAGGCCGCAACTTCGAAACGCTGGATGGAAAAATGGTCACCTTGGGAGAAAGCGACCGAGTAGAAATGATTGAGCAGTAATATTGATGCCGAACCGACCTCCTGTCAGTATGACACTGATCGCCGTTTCTATTCTCGTCTATGCGTTAATGGAACTTTGGAATAGAGAGCAAACACTGCTCCCACTGCTCATTTCACAATACTACAGTCCAGCACTTCCCGAAATTCAACACGGGGAAATATGGAGATTAGTCACTCCAATTTTTATTCACTTTGGAGTCTTCCACTTAGTCTTCAATATGCTTTGGACTTGGGAGCTAGGTAGAATTATCGAAATCCGCCAGGGAGCAATATCGCTTATCTTGCTCACCCTGATTATTGCCGTCATTTCGAATCTGGCTCAGTACTTTGCCTCTGGTCCGGTTTTCGGCGGGATGTCTGGCATTATTTATGGATATTTTGGTTATGTCTGGATTCAGGGGAAATACAATCCGCGATTCGGGATCAAACTTAACCCGTCAATTATCAAATTGATGCTGGGATGGTTTTTATTGTGCTGGTCCGGTTTGCTGGAAAAACTATTTGACCTTAGTATAGCGAATACCGCACATACATCAGGTCTGATTAGTGGCGTGGCAATCGCATTTATTCTTGTTTTGTTCAGCCGGCGGCAAGCTCGGCGATAAACCATTGTCGGAGCCCATTTTTGGCCTGGTAACTTGCTATGGCAACGAACAACGGGTACATTTCAACTCTTTAATGCATTGAAAGGGAAGAGTAATCAGTTAACTATTTAGCCTAAACGGCAAGCGATCAGGGGATGGTGAAAGCTCTGAAAATAGCACTGGTGAATATCACCCTAGAGCAGCTGACCGAAGAACAAGACCGGTACCGCCTTTTCTTTTGCGCGGAAATGATTGTACGGAAACTGTCTAGTAGATTCAGACGACTCGCCCTCGATACTGGGCATGGGAGTGAGGAGGCGTATAATTCTCATTCCATGAGATCTGGTCTATAAAAGCCAGAGAAAAACCGGGTGGTACCGCGGTTATCAGGTAAATTCGTTATGTAGGTTTACCCAAAACATCGCCCCGGAGAAATACATCATTGTGTTTCTCCGGGGTTTTTTTTATGACTTTTTACATCCACAATGACTTTTATAAATCAGTGTGATGGATGTGATCAACTGACTTATTGATAGATTTAACGAGTAACCCTATGTCTACCGACAAAAGTGTTTTTAATGAAGTCTCAAATCGATACGACGGTCCGAAAATTGAACAGGATATTCTTGATTTTTGGAAGCAACAGTCTATTTTCGATAAAACCCTCGCGAACAGTGAGAATAAACCTCGCTTTAGTTTCAACGAGGGGCCGCCTACAGCAAATGGAAAACCTGGCATCCATCATGTATTAGCCAGAACATTTAAAGACATTTATCCAAGATATAAGACCATGCAGGGCTACTACGCCCCTAGAAAAGGAGGCTGGGATACACATGGACTTCCTGTTGAGCACGAGATTGAAAAACAACTTGGCATCTTCGACAAGAAAGAGATTGAAAAGCAGATTGGTATCGCTGAGTTTACCCAACGTTGTCGCGATTCGGTCATGACTTATATTAGTGAGTGGGAAACCATGACCAAACGCATGGGCTACTGGGTCAACTTGGACGAGGCCTACTACACGCTGGATAATCAGTACATTGAGTCAACATGGCACTTACTAAAAAGGATTTGGGATAAAGGACTCATCTATAAAGGCAACAAAGTAGTTCCTTACGATCCACGCATCGGAGCCACACTTTCATCCCATGAAGTGGCACAAGGCTATAAAGAAGTCGAAGACCCCTCTATTACGGTGCGTTTCTCACTACAAGACGAAGAAAACACTTCACTGCTGGTTTGGACAACCACGCCTTGGACACTTCCGTCAAACCTGTTACTAGCAGTGGGAGAAGACATCGACTATGCGAAAATCAAATATCAGGATGAGATACTGATTCTCGCGAGCAGTCGAGTAGAGACCGTTTTAGGTGATGCTCCCCATGAAGTGATTGACACTGTTAAGGGGCGTGATTTGGCGGGGAGGCGCTATCAGCGACTGTTTAGCTATCTTGAGGTATCAGAAGGTGACTGTTTCCGGATCGTTTGTGCAGATTTTGTTAGCACAGAAGACGGCACTGGAATCGTTCATACTGCACCCGCATATGGTGTTGACGACCTTGAACTTGGCAAACGGGAGGGCGTCCCGGTTATTCATGGTGTGGGATTGGATGGCTATTTCAAATCGGAAGTTGAACCTGTTACGGGCTTGTTTTTCAAAGACGCTGATCCAATCATCAATCGCATTCTTGAAGAGCGTGGCATTATGTTCCGAAATGAAAAAACGCTTCATAACTACCCCTTTGGTTGGCGCACCGGCGATCCACTTATTTATTATGCCAAAGAGGCGTGGTACATCAAGACGACTCAAATAAAAGACCGAATGGTCGAGCTAAATCGAACCATTAACTGGGTACCAACAACTATTCGGGACGGTCGCTTTGGAAATTGGCTAGAAAACAACGTCGACTGGGCGTTGTCCCGAGAACGATTTTGGGGGACACCTCTTCCAGTCTGGACGGATGGTAAGGGTGATTTTATCTGTATCGGCTCCCTTCAGGAACTAGAGGAGTTATCTGGCCGATCAATGTCGGAAGTTGATTTACATCGCCCCCAAATCGATGAAATTAAATTTACCAAGGATAATCGTGAATACACCAGAGTCCCTGAAGTAATCGATTGCTGGTTCGACTCCGGTGCGATGTCATATGCGCAGTGGCACTATCCATTCGAGAATAAAGAAGAATTTGAGAAACATTTTCCGGCAGATTATATCTGCGAAGCCATCGACCAGACCCGAGGATGGTTCTATACCTTACACGCCATCGCTGCGCTGGTTGATGATTCGATTGCCTATAAAAACTGCGTTTGCCTCAGCCATATCGTAGACTCAACCGGTAAAAAAATGTCCAAGTCCGTGGGCAATATCGTTAATCCATACGATGTATTTGACACGATTGGTGCTGATACATTGAGATGGCTATTTCTCGCACGCTCTGCTCCAGAGGGCCAAAAGAGAATATCAGTTGACATTGTTCGGGAGGTTGCCGCGTCTTTTGTGAACACCCTTTGGAATACCTATGCTTTTTTTGTACTTTATGCTCGTCTTGATAAGGTCGACCTATCCCGAAACATCGAAGTTTCACAACGACCTGAAATTGATCGATGGATTCTTGCTTTGGCCCACCAAACCGTTCGAACGGTCACCGATTCTCTGGACCAATATGACGCTCATGGTGCAGGCCAGGCAATCGAGAAGCTGGTTGATCAGCTAAGTAATTGGTATATCAGAAGAAACCGTAGACGGTTCTGGAAGAGTGATGCCGGGGATGACAAACAGTCAGCCTATCTCACACTTTATGAATGCCTGAATTTAATTCAAAGACTTATCGCGCCCTTTATGCCGTTCCTCAGTGAGCAAATGTATCAAAACCTTTCTCGGGCCGATAAGGATCAGGTTGAGAGCATTCATCTTTCAGCTTGGCCCATTTGTCAAATCCAATATTTGGACGAGAATCTCGTGTTCGAAATGGACGTGGTCCAACATGTCGTTGGTTTGGGTCGTTCTGCCCGGGAAGAGAGTAAAGTTAAGGTGCGTCAACCACTTTCACGAATATTGATCAGAACCCCCGCAGAAGAGGCAAAAGCTGCGATCATCAAACACGAACAGCAAATTCTACAAGAACTCAATGTCAAAAAGGTCGAATTTATTGCCCCAGATGCAAAGCTCGTCAGCTATAGCATAAAACCGGATTTTCCTAGGCTCGGCAAGCGCCATGGAAAATTAATGCCCGCAATCAAAACAGCTCTCGGGCAAGCCGACGGCGCTTGGATTGCCCGCAAAGTTTCCAATAGCGAATCATTTACACTTGATATCCAAGAGCAACCCATTGAGTTTGGACCCGATGACGTTCAAGTATTAACCTCATCTGCTCAAGGGTACGCATCATCTGAAGGTAATGGGTATTTAGCTGCGCTGGACACTTCTTTGACCGAAACGCTAATTATCGAAGGACTGGCTAGGGAAGTTGTGCGTACCGTCCAGGATGCCCGCAAGTCTGCTGGTCTGGAAATATCTGACAGAATTTATTTGTGTGTTGAAGGGTCCGAAAAGGTATTAGCGGCAATTTCCACTCATAAAGAGTATCTTATCAGTGAAACACTAACCGTCGGGCTAAAACGAAAAGAGGAAATTGAGAATAGCTTCGAAACGCATCGCGCTACCGAGGATGAAAGTTGGACGATCAATCTGGCTCGAGCTTAGAATTAGCGGCTTAAAAGCGAAAAATTATTTCGATATAGGATATAGGTAATGTCAAAAACAGCAATCATCACGGGTATCACGGGACAAGACGGTGCCTACATGGCACAACATCTGCTTGGACTTGGCTATCGGGTATATGGAACTTACCGGCGAACCAGTTCGATCAATTTCTGGCGTTTGGAAGAGCTGGATTTACTCCACCATGAGAAATTTGTTTTGAAAGATCTGGACCTAACAGATCCAGGAAACGCCATTAGCTTGGTCGCCGAATGCCAGCCTGATGAAATATACAATCTTGCTGCGCAGAGCTTCGTTGAAGTCTCCTTTAAACAACCAACGGCAACTGCCCAGATTAATTCATTGGGGACATTAAACGTTCTCGAAGCCATCAGAATCGTTGACCGTGACATTCGGTTTTATCAAGCGTCTACATCAGAACTTTACGGTAAAGTACAGGAAACACCACAAAACGAAAATACACCCTTTTATCCGCGTAGTCCCTATGCGGTATCCAAACTCTATGCGCACTGGATAACCATTAACTATCGTGAATCCTATGATATATTTGCTACTTGCGGGATTCTATTCAACCATGAATCACCGCTTCGTGGAAAAAATTTCGTCACCCGAAAAATCACTGATGGTGTCGCAAGGATTGCTCAAGGGAAGCAGAACGCCATTGAACTTGGAAACTTGGATGCCAAACGTGACTGGGGTTTCGCTATGGACTACATCAAGGGAATGCATGCCATGCTACAAGTTGATAAACCTGATAGCTTCGTTCTCGCTACCGGACGAACCGTATCAGTGCGCTCATTTATTGAGATGGCATTTAAGTGTGTCGATATCGATGTTGAATGGAAGGGTTCTGAGCAAAACGAGACCGCTACCAACCTCGCAACCGGAGAGATCGTCGTTAAAGTAAATCCTCAGTTTTACCGACCTGCAGAAGTCGAGTTATTGATCGGTGACCCTTCGAAAGCGAAATCCATACTGAATTGGGAACCCACAACCTCGCTCGAAACCATGACTAAAATGATGATTGACTCAGACATTCAACGTGTCATAACCGGTAGTTCTTTCTAATGAAAAAAATTGTCCCCGTTATCTTATCTGGAGGATCAGGAACACGCCTCTGGCCCCTTTCTCGATCCATGCGCCCTAAGCAATTCATCAGTCTTATCGATCAAGAAAGCCTGTTCCAGAAAACGCTGTTGAGGCTTAGACATCTTCCGAATGTTGCGGATCCCATTATCGTTTGTAATGAAGATCATCGTTTTATGGTTGCCGAGCAAATGCAGGAAATTGGAATGAATCATGACACCATCATTCTTGAGCCTACCGCTCGCAATACCGCACCAGCTATTGCGTCAGCGGCAATGCGATTACTGGATCGTGATACAGACACGAGCCACACGATGCTGGTGTTACCAGCTGATCACCTAATCGAAGGAGAAGCATCATTCCTCAATGCTATTCAACTGGCTAGTCAGGCATCAGGGCAAGGCAACTTGGTCACTTTCGGGGTCTATCCTAGCAAACCCGCTACCGGCTATGGGTACATCCGCATTGATCCAAACGTTGAGACCGAGGTCTTCCCGGTGAAAGAGTTCGTGGAGAAACCCAGCGAAGAGAAAGCGACCTCCTATCTGGAAAGTGGAGACTATTACTGGAATAGTGGTATGTTTGTTTTCACCGCCGAAGATTATGTAGAGGCACTGGAACAGCATTGTCCAGACATCCTATTTAACACCCGTTCGGCCATGGAACACGCTGTTTCTGACCTCGATTTCCTGAGATTGAGCACAGAGCATTATTCTCTGTGTGAGAGTATTTCTATTGATTATGCTGTGATGGAGCGATCGGAAAAAGTTTCCATGGTCCCAATGGATAGTCAGTGGAGTGACATTGGATCATGGAGTTCGTTATGGGCTACTGGTGAAAAAGATGACACAGGAAACGTCACTAAAGGCGATGTTATTTTGGAGTCAGTCACTAACTCATATATCCACGCTGAAAGCAAACTGGTCGCCGCACTTGGCGTCAGTAATTTGATTGTTGTTGAAACTCATGATGGCCTAATGGTCACCACACAGGAGCACGACCAAGACATCAAGCAAATTGTTAACAAACTAAAAGCGGCCAATCGACCCGAGGCAGAACTTCATCGCAAAGCGTTCCGTCCCTGGGGAAACTATGACTGTCTCGACAAAGGCGAGCGATTCCAGGTCAAACGAATCATGGTCAAGAGCGGCCAGTCCACTTCAATGCAAAGACACCTGCATCGAGCAGAACACTGGATTGTGGTTTCTGGCACAGCGGAAGTCACCTGTGATGATGACACTTTCATGCTGACAGAGAATGAAGCAGCGTACATTCCACTCGGTTCGACACATCGGCTCAGAAACCCTGGGAAAACCCCTTTAGAGATTATTGAAGTGCAGTCCGGCAGCTATCTTGGTGAGGACGACATCGAGCGACTCGATGATCAATATGGGAGAGCGTAAAGCGAAATAACCCATCGGATAATTAAGCCTAGTTTAGACCCTATTGGTTTTGGATAGGGTAATGTGGTGTGTTATAGAGAGAAATCGCTAGAATTATCTCTGGCCTTTGAAAAAAGACGGATCAGTATAATCCTTGTCGGCTTGCGCTAGTTGTTGATGACGACCGATATCCAGCCAATATTCATAGACTGGAAATCCATGCACTTTCATCTTTTTGTCCATCACATCCAATAGCAATTCTGGCATATCTATTCGTTTACCTGCTTCCAAATCAATCACAATCTCTGGGTTTAACACATAGATACCAGCGTTAACAAAGTGTTCAAAAGTCGGCTTCTCAGTAATACCAGAAATCACATCCCCCTCCATCTGAACAACGCCAAACGGCACTTCGACGACGTGCTTTCTGACGCAGACAGAGCACTGAGCTTCACTTTTGAGATGACTATCAATAAGACGGCCGTAATCGACTTTGGTTAGCACATCTCCATTCATTACCAATATTGGTTTATCTGGTCTATTCATTAACGTCAATGCGCCCGCCGTTCCCAAAGGGTTCTCTTCAATCAGGTATTGAATCTCCACACCAAATTTTGAACCATCACCAAAATAATCAACAATCACGCCCTTAAGGTAATTCACAGAAAGATGGATTTTCGTGATGCCTTCCTTAACCAAAGAATTGATGATGATTTCCAATATTGGCTGGCCACCCAGCTTCAGCATCGGCTTAGGGCATTCCTCGGTTAGCGGACGAAGTCGCGTGCCGAGACCTCCCGCCATAATGACAACCTCAACGTCTGGTCGAGATTCCGTTATCAAATCATCTAGGACATGAACTCCAATCGGCTTTCCATTCCGAAGGACCGGAATTTGATGAATATTGTATTTTTTCATCATTACTAGCACGCTAGCTTGGCTTGTTTCGTGATCCACAGAAATGAAATCACTATCGATATAGGGTTGGATTTTGTCTTTTAATGTCGCCCCTTTAATAATTGCTCGACGAATATCTCCATCCGTCACGACCCCCTTGAGTTCTCCAGACTCATCGATCAACAACGCAATTTGCGAGCCACATTCGTCGATTACTCGAATCACCTGCTCGGTGTTGGCTGTAACAGAAACGGTAAGATTATCGATAAGTCGCATTTAACAAAAGGTGGTTAGCCCAAATTGCAGAAGTTTGATAATAACCTGAGCCCGAAACGACCACTGCGTTCCGGATGAAACTGGGTGCCAAAGGTATTCTCGTGTCCTACAAGAGAAGCAATTCGATTCTCGCCATACCGAGTAATGGCCATCAATTGCTCCGGCAGTTCAGGGACCGCCGTATAAGTATGCACAAAATAAAATTTGTCCTCACGACCAACCCCATCGAGCAAAGGACATGGCTTATCGATGACGTGTGATTCAGGAAGAATTTCCGACCAACCGATATGAGGTAACTTTATTCGACCCCCTGACTGCTCTTTCCCAGAAACAACAGCATGATTAGAAGCCACCATTTTCCTAACCTGTCCTTGCATCACTCCCAGACCAGTCACATCAGGTGATTCTTCACTTCCCTGGAATAGCATCTGCATTCCCACACAAATTCCTAAATAGTATCGACCTCCCTGAATGTATTGGCGCACGGCTTCCTTAAAACCCTTTTCTATAAATAATTCCACGACATAACCGAAATTACCCACACCGGGGGAGATAATGTGACTGTGTTTTTCGAGCTCAAATGGATCTGATACCAATACCGGGTCAAATCCCACCTGGCGAACCGCGTTAAAAACGCTCCTTATATTTCCTGCGCCATAATCGAGTATTCCAACTTTCATCGTATTTAAGCTATCTTATTCACCACGTTTCGTGTTTTTAACCGCCTGCCTGATCGAGGCCATATCCAAGCGCTCAAAATGAAGCGCTTTTCCAATCGCAAGCGCATCCGCATAACCAGAATCAATGAGGTCCGAGACGTCTTCTACGCTCCCGATCCCACCAGATGCAATCACAGGAATATTCGCAAACCCGGCCACCTGCTGAACCAAAGGAATATCGCCTCCTCGATATGTGCCGTCTTTGTCGATAGCAGTCAATAAGATTTCACCCGCGCCAAGCTTCTCTACTTCTTTGGCCCACTCAATAACGTCTATCCCGGTTTTTTCGCGGCCGCATTCAACATACGCTTCCCATTTATCGGTGGCTGTTTGTTTGGCTTGAATGGAAATCACCACACACTGTGAGCCAAATCGATCTGCTATTTCGCTGATAAGGGAAGGATTGCGAATTGCACCCGTATTGATGGCAACCTTGTCCGCGCCAGAAGAGAGTAGTAGCCGTACATCATCAACCGTATTGACACCACCTCCGGCGGTGACAGGAACAAACACTTCCTCCACTGTATCCTTTAGAAGCTGGCTCATGGAGGGCCTGCCATACAAGCTTGCCACCGCATCAATATAGACCAGCTCGTCGATTCCAGCGGCATAGTACTTTCGAGCGTAATCAAGCGCATCACCGATAACACGCACCCCTTCGTACTGAATTCCCTTAATGAGTCTTCTGCCCTTTACATCAAGTCGGCCTATTATTCTTGTCATCTACTTAGGAAACCTCTGCATAAGTCTGGGCGAATTCAGTTGAGAGTCAAAGTCGATGAGATCACCGATTCCCAGACCACTCGCTTGATGCGGATTCATCATAAACCTGATCCCAGACCTGGTGGCGTAACTTCCATTGACCACCGACATGGGCCCACAAATGTGGCGATCGAAATTGGTCACACAATGCCATGAAGTAGTTTTTGTCCATGGTTGGCGATTCAAATTGTTTCGAGGCAACCGGGAACTCATGTTTATTAATACTAAGGTATTCGAAGATCTCCTTTTCAAAACGATCCGGGTACTCACCATCGTATTTTTTAGCCAACGCAATGCCTTCTTCAAGAGTCAGATCCCCTGACCGAATTTCCTGCGCTGCATCATAGGTTGTCCTTCCTATGCCGAATTTGATAAACGTGGTGTAGTAATGATAATCGTCTATTTTGTCATCAATACTATTGTATTTACTATACGTGCCAGCAGTTCGTTCAGGTGACGCCTGAAAACCGCCATTTTCCATCGCAAAATAATACGCGCTTTGCGGGTGCCACTTCAGGTAGTAACCAAGATAATGAACTTCAATACCGGTCTTCTCAATAATGTCCGGATTGGTAGGCAAATATGGGTCGATGTCCACTTTTTTCAGACCAAAACTGTCATAAAGTTCTGCCACACTGGTGCCGCCAAGAAACATTTCTTCGTCTTTTGAACTGGTGAAGTACTCCCAACTTCGTTTGGCATCAGACATATCTGAAACTGGATTTCCATATTCGGCTTCGTTTTCACCATAGAATATTAATTGGATGTCATTTTGGGCTGCTATCTTTGGTGCCAGATTCTTTTGTCCCAAAATAAAAGGCTGAAAAGGATGCAGTAAGTTTTCAACGGCAAGACGTGTTAACAAACGGTGGACCCGACCATTGGGCGTAAATAAGGACATTGTCAAACCCAGCGTGAATCCAAGCTTGCTGATTTTTCCACCCCCAATCCGTGTACAAATGCGGCGCCCAAGTCGTGGTCAATGGATGCATTCCAAATTCATACTTCAACATATAGGCTTGATAAAAACTGTCCTTGCCGCCAGAGCCTGGCACGAGGCAGTCATATGACCCATCGTCTTTGCGGTATTTATCACATAGTATTTCCAACTCCTTTCTTCGATCTTCCCAGTTTACCTTCGCTTTTAGCTCCGCTGCCTTGCAAGCATCACACACTTTCCCTTCATTAAAGCGAATGGTTTTTTTCTTTGACGCCGCATTGTGCTTGAACTCTTGGGCAGAGTTCGGCCTTTGATTTGAAATAATGCAACAAGAGCAAAACTGAATATCCTGAGGCAATCCGTAATAGGTCTCCAAATTACTTGCATCCGATTGAAATCGGGATAAGTCAACTGATTCGGGGTACTTGTGCTTCATATTTTTGAGTAACTGATGTTTTAGCCGGAGCAATCGAGAGTCGGCGAATTATAACTGAATCTCAAGCTTAATTAGCTCAAATCGAAAGGGATATCAAAGAAGGGCTTACCAAGTTGGTCGGGGAGTATTAGGGTCTGCAAAATATTCACCAGCTTTTGTGCTGCCCCACCAGTTCCGTAGGGATTACTGAGCTGACCCATCCCATTAACAAAGTCGGTATCGAACACTTTCTCCACCGCGGCGGAAATCGACGCGTAGTCCGAGTCGCAATCCACCACACTGAAGGCCTTTAAGCGGCCAGACTGTCTTTCACCAATGTTCACCGTACCGATGCCAAATGAAGGAGCTTCAATAATACCGCTTGATGAGTTCCCGATCACACCGTCAGCGTATTTCAATGTTGAAAGGTAACGTAATTGGCCCAGTGAACGCCAACCCCGGCTTCTCTCGGGAAAACGCGAGATAAATCGTTCCATTTTTTTAACTAACTCAGCTCTGCCCTGATCCGCATTGGGATAAGTAAAAATAATTGAAATGTCTGTTCGCTCCTCTAGGACCTTTAACAGGTTTTCAAACCCAACGTCTTCGTCGGTACTATTCGTTACGGAGTGATAGGTAACCAATGCCGTCTTTTTTCCAAAATGAAAATCCAACTGGTCCTGCAATTCATCTTTGGAAAGCAAATCCAACCGAGTAAAGTTGTCCAAGCCCAAACCACCGACGTTAAACACTTTCTCCGGCTCTTCTCCCATCTGAATCACTCGTTTACGGTAAACCTCATTGGCTACTCCGTGCCAACTGGCCATTTTTGTGACGCTGTGCCGAATGGCATCGTCATAAGCACCTTCTGTCAGTTCACCACCATGGAGGTGGAAAATTGGCACTCCGCATAACAACGCGGCAGTGGCAGCGCCCAACAGCTCATAGCGATCACCCAACAACAGTATGACGTCCGGCTTTAGCTTTTTGAGCGCGTCAGCAACACCAGCGGTAGCTCGGCCTGCGGCGCTTGCAATATCACTGCGTGTGTCGTGCTCGGTTAACTCCAAATCCACAGCACAGTTAATATGAAAACCATCAGATTCAATTTTTTCGATGGTATGACCATGATGGGAACTCAAGTGAGAGCCTGAAACAATCAGTTGCAACGTCAAATCTTGCGCAGCAATGATGTCCTTCATCAACCAATACAAAAGCCCATATTCCGCCCGAGTTCCGGTGAATACGCAGATCTTCCTGCTCATATTTCCAACTGATCGTCAGGTTGGTAGTGACGTTTAGCTAACGTACCAATTAACTCATCCCAACACATGGGTGATAACCCTGTTCCTGGACGCTTAGCCACAACATTATCTGCGCTGAATACCTCACCGGGGAGAATTTCTTCTCTGGCGACCAGTGACTTGCGGGCGATATCGATGTTCACTTTTTCACTAGCAGTGGCCTGCTTAACGCCCTGCCCCAGTGCGATTTCAACATTCCGGATTCGGGTTACCAATTGATTGAGCTCCTCAGGCTCCAAACTACAAAACTGATCAGGACCCGGCAGATCACGATCCAGCGTAAAGTGCTTTTCGATAATTAGCGCACCCAATGCCACTGCTGCCACAGAGGCTTCATCGCCGAGCGTATGATCAGAGTATCCGACCTCAACCCCTAATTGACTTTTTATCGTACCAATGCAGGCTAAATTCGCATCTTCAAATGGAGTAGGATAAGCCGTATTACAATGTAAAACCGTCAACCTAGCTGGATTCAACCCCGCTGTCAGCATGACTTTTATCGCATCTTCAATCTCTGTCAGATTTGACATGCCTGTGGACAGTATCACCGGGAGATCCTGCGCAGCAATATGGCGTAATAATGGAAGATTGGTTATTTCACCCGACGGCACTTTGACTCGTTTGATACCAAGACGAACCAGCAAATCCACACTGTCCGTATCAAACCCGGTAGACATAAACTCAATACCGTACTGCTGGCAGTGGACGAATAGCTCACGATGATCATCATCCGACAGCTCCAGTTTGGACAACATTGTCTGCTGGCTGTCTTCAGTTCCCGTGGCCATTTTTTGGTACTCAGCCTTGGGCGCATTAGTCACCGTCAACGACTCTGCTTTAAAGGTCTGAAACTTGATCGCATCCGCACCTGACAAAGCAGCAACTTCCACCATCTTTTTAGCGTTACCCAAGTCACCACAGTGATTGACTCCAGCCTCTGCAATAATGAACACGGGCTTTACTACCATCTTTTTTCTCTATTTGGGTGATATCCTGCTTTTAGATCTTTTCTAACCACCTGCCCCCCGCCTACCACCGTGTTTTCACCAATCTGACATCCAGGGAAAACCACTGCATGGCTGCCAATCAGCACATTATCACCGACACTCACGTCACCATTGAGCGTTGCTCTGGTGGAAATATGACAGTGGTGGCCAACGCTGGCACCGTGCTCAATTAGCGACTTGGTGTTGATGATGCAGTTTTGTCCAATTCGGGCGCCACTGTTAACCAGCGCATCGTGCATGATGATGCTACCTTGGCCAATCTCGGCATCCGGGGCGACATACGCCCTTGGCGAAACCACTTGAGCGAATTCTGCACCCAGTCCATGAAGCAAACGATATAGCTCCGCTCTTCTCCCACTTCGATGAACCACACCCAACGTAATTAGAACCTGATCCACTTTCCCTAGCCAATGAGCGATCTCATCATCGCTTCCGATCACGGAGGTATCGCCTATCCTATCCCCTAATCCAAGAAATTTGTCAATCACACCAATGACTCGATAGTGACCCGTCAACCGAATCACATCCAAACACGACACACAGTGCCCGCCGCCGCCGATCAATAGCAGTCGCTTAGGTGTCATGTTCAACAGCGTCATACCCGAGAGCTACTAGGAATATTTACCGCCCTACGATAAAGTTCTTCAGCAACGGGAAAAGCGATATCGGTACTATTGGAAAATCTCTCATGAAAATGCATGGGATCCCAAGCAGGACGAGTCATCACACCCTGCTGATTAGTGTATTGCAGAAACGCTTCGCGCTCCGTTTCATCTTTTAGAATCAATGTATTGAGCCAGTAATTAGCATGGCATTCATCCAACTCGCAAACAAAATCATAGGACTTCGACGCGGTAAACTCAGCATAGGCTTGAGCAATCAAGCGCTTATCTTTAATCTTATTGGGAAGCTGTTCCATCTGTGCACATCCTAGCGCAGCATTTAGCCCAGGCATCCGGTAGTTAAATCCAAGTTCGTCATGGCGATACTTCCATGCATGGGGGGTCTTAGCCGTAGTTGACAGAAATTTAAGTTTTTTGGCAAGGGCTTCGTTGTCGGTTAGCAACGCCCCACCACCACCCGTGGTAATAATTTTGTTGCCATTAAAGCTCATTACACCGAGAGTAGTAAACGTACCACAATGCTGGTTCTGATAAGTACTACCAATGGATTCTGCCGCATCTTCAATCACTGGAATATTCCAGTGATCACAGATTCTCACAATTTCACGAATACGAACAGGATGGCCAAATGTGTGCATCGGCAGACAAGCTGCGATCCGTTTTCCTGTGATTTTGTTGAAAGCCACATCGTCCTTCATTTCTGCATTGGATTGTAGAAATGAATCGAGTTGATCAGGGCTTAACCCCATTGTGTCTCTATCGACATCCACGAACACCGGCTGGGCGCCGGTATAAACAATGGCATTACAGGTAGCAACGAATGTTAAAGGCTGTGTGATAACTTCATCAGATGCCCCCACCCCCAGCGCATGAAGCGCCAAATGAATCGCGGCGGTGCCATTCATCACAGAAACAGCATGTTTCGCACCGGTAAATTCGCAAAGTTTCCGCTCAAACTGATCCACATATTCGCTGACACTGGACACAAACGTGGTGTCGATGGCATCGCATACATACTGTTTTTCATTACCAGAAAACAGAGGCCCATGCAGCGGTATAAAATCCTCAGATTGATAAAGCTCCCTAACAAAGTCAACGAAATCACTATACATTGTAGATATCCGCTTTGTAACGGCGGCTATTTTCTTCTTTTGAAAACCAATCAATGGTTTGCTGTAGCCCGTCTCTCAACGATACATCCGGCTGATATCCTGTCATAGAGATGATTTTACGGTTATCACAATGCAAGCGAAACACTTCGGATTTTTCAGGCCGCATTCGTTGCGCTTCTTGGGAGACTTCCACTTCTTTACCCATTAGTTCAGCGATCAATGAAATGGTATCCGCGATGCTGACTTCAGAGTTTGAACCAATATTTATCGTTTCACCAACCGCTTTCTCGCACCCCGCTAGCGTCATAAATCCTTTGCAGGTATCACTAACAAAATTAAAATCCCGGGTTGGGGATAAATCACCCACATTGATTCGATCTCTACCCAACAGTTGGATAATCACGGACGGAATCACCGCACGCGCAGATTGCCTAGGCCCATAAGTATTAAACGGGCGCGCTATCGTAACAGGCAATTCAAACGCATTATAAAAACTCATGGCCAATGCATCAGCAGCTATTTTAGTGGCGCTATAAGGAGATTGGGCTTGAAGGGGATGATTTTCATCAATGGGAACATATTGCGCCGTACCATACACTTCACTGGTTGAGGTGTGAATAAACCGTTTGACATTATTGTCCTTCGCCGCCTGACACATATTCAACGTACCATTAACATTCGTTTCCACATAGCTGTTCGGTGCATGATAGGAATAGGGAATAGCGATCAGTGAGGCTAGGTGATATACCACATCAATGTCTTTGGTAATCATCTGGCAAAAAGCAGGGTCCCTCACATCGCCCGCCACAACTTCAACCTGACCACCAAGGCCCGGAACATCATCCAACCAACCCCAACTGTTAAAAGAGTTATACAAAGTCAACGCCCGAACATCGTCCCCATTGGCAACCAATGCCTCAGTCAGATGAGAGCCAATAAATCCATCAGCGCCAGTAACTAGTACTTTTTTTCCCATTATTCAGATCAACTACTTATTTTTAACACTATGAGACCTCAGCATAACGTCGCGAGCGACGAAAAGGTTAGGCAAAAATGGGCGAAAAAGCACGATTTATACTTATAAATGAGTATTTTGAGCCTATTTTTAACAACGCATTTTCAAGTGCAGCAGTTATGCTGAGATCCCACTATGTTGAAGTTATAACGTGAACCCATCATCCACGACGATATTCTGACCAGTCACCATTTTCGATTGCTCACCGAGCAAAAATAACAACGCACTGTCCAAGTGTTCCGGCTCTAACATTCCCTGTAAACCACACTGGTCCTTATACTTTATCAAAAATGGTTTTGGTTGATGGTCGAACACACCACCTGGGCTAATGCAATTCACTCTAACACCGTCTTTTTTCAGATATTGTGCCATGTATTTTGTCAACTGAATCACAGCCGCCTTGATGGCTGCATACTCCACAGGCACCGTCATTGATGTGTTTTCATAAATGCCGAACTTCGGCGCAACAACACCATAGATAGAACCAAGATTTAGGATGTTACCTTGCTTTAGCTCCTTAAAGTAAGTGGCAAATATTTTTGACACCAGAAAAGTACTCGCAAGATTCAGATTCACGTTTTCACAAAAGTCATCATATTCAACGCAAAGGAAGTCCCGCCCATAATTAGCATTTCTCGGATAGGCCGAATTCACTAATCCACTGACTCGACCAAAATGTTCGATTGCCTGTTCAAGTCCCTCGGTTACACTGACTGCGTCATTAACGTCGACTTTCACGCCAAGGAAACTAGGGCCACCAAACAAGGCCTCCAATTCCGACAATCCTTGCTCAGACACATCAGCAGCCACCACTTGGCCACCATTTTTTAATACTACAGAGACGAAGCGTCGACCAATTAATCCGGCTGCGCCGGTAATGAAGATCACTTGTCCTTCGAGAACTGGATTAGTTGACATAGCGGTTTTTTAAAATAAGTTCGGCCAGAAAAAAATCAAAAGCCGTATCAATATCAATGGCGTTCTCCGGCTTCACAATGACGGCATCCATACGGCCTTCCCAAAGGCTATTTCCGCTCAATATATATCCGGGTCGACAAACATAAGCCACAGTCGCCATGTTATATGCCTGGTCAACGTCCTGGCGTCGAACTATCTCCTGCCCGGCCTCATTCTCATTAAATCTAGAATAGCCGCCACCTTTGTTAACTTTTAGCATATTGAAATGAGGGTTGTGCTGTGATTCCGTTGCCGTCACTACAATATCCACACAATCTGATAACGCATCAATACACTTTTCGATATCACTCACAACACGACACGGGGACGTGGCCGGCAGCGAGATAAATTTGTCGAACATACCCCAATGATCCTGCACCCACTGCACCGCATGTTGCCACGCCAACCATTCTGGAGACGCATCCTGAGCCAACTCGCTCGGTCGTAAAAAAGGAACCTCAGCACCAAAGGATTTGGCAACATCCGCAATATCAGCATCGTCGGTGGAAACGATCACTCGATCAATGCTAGGGCTTTCCAACGCCGTTTCAATTGAGTAGGCGATAAGTGGTTTATCCAACAAATTTTTTATATTTTTACCGGGGAGGCCTTTGGACCCACTCCGAGCAAATATGAATGCCCAACAACTCATTTCAACAATATCAATAATAGGAACTTAGTAAAATACGAATTGCACACTGACAAGCTCCCCTTGAAAAGAGGGGAATTGACAGATGATACGGCAACACACAGCGTTACTTCCACGTTCGAGGATCAACACTTGTGTGTGAATCCAGCGACCATTTTGATAGATGAACCCGTCTAACTGATTCTGTCTCTTTCCATTCGACGACCTCTTTTAGTTGCGCTAGTTTTGAAAACCCCAACACCCATCTGTCCACAACTTTCAAACTAGTTGCAAACATCATACAAACATCAAAGGCGTGAAGTGATGAGTGAACAAGATAGTCCAAAAAATGCTTATGGTGTGCTTTAAGCACGGCATCGGCTTCCCTTGGGCAGATTTCCTTCAGTAGCAAGCCTTTCATAAATAAGCTTCGTGCATGTATCTCAACACCGCTGTCGTGCAACCAATCCAACGTTCCAGAAGCCAAAAATCGCTGATCAAAAAGATTAATAGGTAACTGTACGAGATCGAAACGATGTTTTGTATACAACGCGTTCACTTCAGCTAGAGAATAGGCAGAAACACCTATTTTTCTGACCAGCCCTCTTTCTTTCAAACCCATCATCCATGCCACTATTTTCTCTGCACCTAGTTTGAATAGATCATCAACGTTATGAACCAACAACCCATAAACCGACGAAGTAGACAGCTGCTTCAACGAACACTGGAGTCCGTCTTCCAAAGTCTGAATAGCGTTTTCTGTCACCACATCGACTTCCAGTTTCACCACTTTTGTAACAATTTTAGCTCCGCTTGGGCAGATCTCGCCTAATACACACTCTGAGTTACCATAAGCTGGGGCTGTATCAAAAAGATCAAGCCGCTGATCGACACAGTACTCCAGCATCTGTTCAATTTGCTGTCTAGTTACCTGATAACAACCTTCACCAACCCCATACGCCATTCCAAAATTGACCGTACCAATTGCTATTTTTTTGCGCACTGGAGTTTTTCCGAACAATTTTCTCAGTTATTACAAAACGAATCGTCGTTACATCGGTGAAACATATATCCCGCTTGAAACAGCAATTCTCGATTACTCGTTCATGCAACAAAAGCAACGAGTCCACCCCTAATCTATCCCACCCTAATCTATCCCACGGTAGCGTCATCGAGTTTGATGAGGATGTCAGCTTAAGAAGTGCATCAAATTAGTTCTTTTATTCTGACACATACCCAGCCTGCCGATTTCATTTTACTATTTCGATACAATCAAGCCCAGTAGGTAATGCAGTCACACCTGAGTTTGTATTGTACGCCGCTCTCTATATTATGGCAAAATCAGAACCCAACCCAGATTTAGCAAAATCTGGGTGAAGCGGAGGTAATGCACTTTGATCTCTAGAAGTCGCAGTAACGCATAACACGATCGAACTTGGGCTTATCAAGCGTCACCTGTGGATCGTAATCACGTAGATTTCTTTCCGCTTAAGGACGCTGGCGCAACTTAATTCACACAAACACGGGCAACGATCATTTCGTTAGTATGAAGCAAAGTATTGAACAACGGCTAGAGCACTATTTCGATCGGTTATGGCCAATATGTCGTAGCCTAACCGGCGACGGAGTGCGCCAGTCTATTGATATTCTCAAAGAAATTATTCCGCTGACTGTACATGAAGTACCCACCGGAACCGTTGTACATGACTGGACTATTCCCCAAGAATGGAACATCAAAGACGCTTGGATTGAAACACCCAATGGCGACAAAGTCGCCTGCTTCAAAGAAAACAACCTGCATCTTCTGGGATATTCCACCCCAATTGATCAACGCATGGCTTGGCATGAACTGGAACCACATTTACATTTTCTGCCCGAACAGCCCGACGCCGTCCCCTATCGAACCAGTTATTACAAGCCCCAGTGGGGTTTTTGCTTAAGTAAGCACCAGTACGATGCCTTACCAAAGAACGGAACATACCACGTTGTGATCGACTCTTCCCTTGAAGAGGGAAGTTTAACCTACGGGGATATCGTGTTAGCCGGAGAACAGCAAGAAGAGATTTTTTTCTCCTCTTATATTTGTCACCCAAGCCTCGCAAACAATGAACTTTCTGGTCCTTTGGTTCAAGCTTTCTTATACGAATACGTCAGCCAACTCAAAACGCGGCGATACAGTTATCGTTTTCTACTTGCCCCCGAAACTATCGGTTCCATCGCCTATCTGTCCGAACACGGCCCTCATCTAAGAGACACGATGAAAGCTGGATACATCTTAACCTGTGTTGGCTTACCCCAAAGCATTCGTTATAAACGTTCTCGTGACGGAGATGCCTACAATGATCGTGTTGCTGCTCGAGTGCTGGAAAACAACAAGTTTGGTATCGATTACAAGTTCGTTGACTTTTTTCCTTTTGGGAGTGACGAACGCCAGTATTGCTCACCTGGTTACAATTTACCCATTGGCTCCATTGTAAGAGGAATGTACGGAGAATACCCCGAATATCACACTTCTCTCGATGATAAATCACTCTTGAGTTTCAACGCATTAAACCAAGTACTGGAATTATATAAAAGCATCGTTGACACAATTGAAGCCGATGTCTTTTACCGTCGCACTGATCCGTTCTGTGAACCGCAACTCGGAAAACGAGGTATCTACCCACAAACAGGAGGCGATAATATCAGCCAGCAAACACACGCTTTGCTATGGATATTAAATTTGTCAGATGCTAATACTTGCCTAGAGGACATCGTACGCAGATCTGGGCTCAGCATTAACCTGCTACAACAAGCGTCACAAACTCTCCTTCACAACGGATTAATTAATCAGGTCTAAACTCAACAGATACGGATCGCCTATTTTCGTCTCAATCATCACTAATACAGCACAAGCTACTCTCACATTTCATTCATGTAGAATTCCCGCTAGCCAAAACTATGCCGCGATCAGCATTAAGAGAGCTTTATTAACCTTTGCACGCTATATCAACGTCTGCTATTACTTTCACCTCTACCATCGACTTCCTTTTTCACAGAGTCATAGTTTTTCCTTGTCATACTTCAGTCAGTGGTACATGATTGGGGCGCCGTGTAGCCGTGCTAATCGTAAAGCATTGACAGCAGCAAGGCAGTTGCGCTTTTCTTTTTCTCAGGAAAAGCCGGGCGCATTTTTCTCTTTTTATCAATAACTTATAAGCCAAAAACCGGCAGGCGCTAGTTAGCACTTTGAATATGCAAGAAAGTAACGAATTCGATACCGTTTGGGAAGATATATACCAACGTGGGGAGCAGCTAAATCTCTATCCCTATGACAGTGTTGTTGCCTTTCTGATGAGGCGTTTTGGAAAAAAACCTCAATCTATCAACATCTTGGAAATAGGATGTGGTGCGGGAAACAACCTGTGGTTTGCCGCTAGACAAGGATTCACCGTATCTGGAATCGATGCCAGCGCAAGCGCATTAGCCTTCGCACGAAAAAGATTTGAGCAAGATAAACTAACGGGCGAGTTCGAGGTGGGTAGTTTCACAGAATTACCTTGGGGGGATAGTTTGTTCGATGTGATAATCGATCGGGCAGCGTCAACGAATGTCGGATTTGAAACCGCAAAAACGGTGATATCTCAAGCTCACAGGGTATTGAAAACAGGCGGACTGATTTACAGCGAGGTATTCAGCGATCAGTCTTCTAGTCGAGGTGACAAGTCTCAAGACGGCGTATTAAGCAATATAAGAGGCCCTTATTCAGGAGCGGGGCAAATTTATTTTTACAGTAAAAGCGAACTTCAACAGTTGTATCAACACTCCTGGGATTTGCTTGAACTGTTTCATACTCAAAAAGCGCAATACCTTGAAGACGGGGTTGAGTTGTTCGCCCATTGGTCCCTCGTAGCAAAGAAAGTATAAACCATTGGATAAAGATTTTTATGTGCCGGGGTTAATGGATTTATCATCCTATTCGTTGCAGCCAGTAGAGGACAAAGTTGAGTGGCAACAATTTGTCGAAAACTCAGATCAGGGAACCCTCTTCAATCAACCGCAGTTCCTCGACGCGCTGGATGGCTCCCCGGTTTTATGGGGCTGTTACAAAGGCTCAGAATTGAGAGGGGCAATATCTCTTTTCGAAAAAGATACCGAAACTGCTTTTCGAAACGATTTGATGATTTACAACAGCATCATGCTAAAAGCGCCTGACAAACATCAGTCCTCTGCTAACCAGTTTGCCGAACAGTTTCGCACTATTTCTGCTCTGACTCGGGATCTCACCACCAGATATCGATCGATGTCATTCCAGACTCATCCATCTCTAACCGATATTCGCCCTCTGTTATGGCATAACTACGGAACGAATTTAGCTAAGTTTTGTTGTACGCCACGCTTTACAACAATAATTTCTTTATCGACTTCTTGTGAATTTGGTAATAATTTTGTTAATAGCCCTATTTACCTTCAGTGCTCAAAAAGTCGGCGACAGGAAATACGCTATGCCCAATCCAAGGGAGTGACAGTGACACAAGAGCTGGATATGGGACTATTCACCGATCTATATCGTAAGACGTTTGCTCGCCAAGGCAATCAAGTGGACGAGCAGAGTCTTGATGAAATTTGTAGGGTCTGCCATTCCCTTGATCAAAATGATCAAGGGGCCATGTATGTTGCCCGTGATTCTCACGGTGATGTTGGCAGCATTGCAGTTTTTGGTTTTGATAATAAGAGAGCCTATTATCTTTATGGCGCAAACTCGGCTGTCGCCCGACAATCACACACAGGCAGCTATGTTTTGTTTCATGCATTTGAACACCTCATGAAGCAAGGAATAAACGAAGTCGATCTTGAGGGTGTCAATAGCCCAGCTCGAGGGCATTTCAAGATGAGTTTTGGTGGACATCTCACCCCTTATTACACTGTTCAACTATAGCGCAGACCAAACATGGATGAGAAAGCGAAAACAATCATTGCAGGATTTCCTCTAGACGCACAGTGGGAAAGCATATTCGAGAGTCTTAGCGCTGCGGATGGCCCACTCGATATTTGCTATTGGGTTTGCAACAAACCCAAAGGGAGAAATCTAGAGAAAACCAAAATGCTTTTCCAGAACGCGGTTTTCCATGACGTGATTGACGCAATACGATCCATCGAAGAGCTAAACATTGAGCAGCCTTGTCTTGACGAACAACAACTCATTGAGCTGTCCCGTTTCGAGCCCATTGCAATGCAAATGATGGACAGGCTTGATCCAGACAACTGCTTTTCCTATTCGGAAAGAAAGCGGCATTACCATCGATTGTTAAAGTACTGGTCAGCCGTACTTTCTCACCACAAACCAACGCTAGTCATTTTCCCCTCAGCACCACACATGGTATATGACTACATTCTGTATATATTGGCACGGAAGTCTAATATAAGAACATTAATGGTGAACGTGAATTCAGCGCTTGGTAGGGTGATGTTGGGCGAGGACATCGATGACTTTTGCGCTCAGGTAAAACATGCGTACAAAAATACTACTCCCATCTGCGACCAACAGGAAACTCAAATCATTGATGACCATATCAAAACATTGATGATGGACTACAATGCAGCAAAACCTCACTACATGAAAATGTTGGAGGACAATGAGCTACGATTTGCACCATCACTTAATCCACTTAAGCTTGCCAAATCAGTCTATTGGCAGTCGAGAATAGCTGGGCGACAGATAAAAAGCTATTTCAATTTAAAGACACAATGGAATCAAAAACCACCCGATAATTACTTAAAAAAACGTGGAGTTCCACTTGAAGCTGGTGGCTATAGCTTAAAAGAATGGCAGGCCATAAAGAACAAAGGAATCAGGAAAAAGAGAAACCTGAAAAAGCAATATGAATCACTCGTCAGTAATCAGATTGATCTATCCGTAAAATACGTCTATGTGCCATTGCATTATCAACCAGAGACAACCACCTGCCCAGAAGGTGGATATTATGCGAATCAGATCTTGATGATCGATTTAATTTCCACCCTGATACCCGATGACTGGCGTATTTATGTCAAAGAGCATTATTTACAATGGCAGAAACAGGTATCGAAGGGCCACCAGTCCCGGGTTCCTCAAGACTACTGCGATCTCGCTGCTATCCCAAAAGTTCATCTAGCACCTCTATCGATGAACTCATTTGAATTAATGGATTCATCTCGGGTTTTGGCCACTGTTTTAGGCTACGCCGCATGGGAAGCAATGGTAAGAGGGAAACCCGCATTTTTATTTGGGGCGCCATGGTTCGGTGCCCATGAGAATGCTCACTTAGTTAAAACTAGAGATGATTTTATCCAAGCTTTTGAGCAGATAAAAGAAGGGCGTGTTAATCTCTCCCATGAGAAAACAAAAGCTTACTTGGCCGCCTACTTCAGCGTTAGTTTCATTGGGCGTACAAACAAATGGAACAAAGATGTGACCACGTTGAGCGACCAGCAAAACACAGAAAACTTTGTTCGAGCTTTTAACGCTTATCTATCATGACAACTAACAACTTATATGACGTTGTGATTTGTGGGGGCGGCTTTCGTGGTGCTATGTGTGCCATACATCTGGCGAAATCTGGCGCCAAAGTCAAGTTGATTGAGGCCTCTCCTCGATTAGGAGGAGTACTTAATTCCATTCCCTGGAAACACTATCATTTGGACATTGGTTGCCACCTATTCGATAATTCTAGCAAAGAAATAACCGAACTATTTTTTGATATTCATTCAGATGTTCATCCAGTAACAGTGAGCTATCAAAGCGTGATGGCTACCGATAAAGTTGCTTTCGACATGGCCCAACCGGATCTGACACTAGTCAGCGTTGATCCAAGTAAAACCCAAGATACCCTTGAAACAGCCATTCACCAAAAACCAACAGCTCAAGCAACGGATTATCACCAATACCTGACAGCACGATTTGGTAGCTATATCACTCAATTTTTAGCGCCATGTGTAAAAAAGAAATCAGGAGCGGAACCAGATCAGCTATGCGCTTCCGCTTCCGGTGTCATTTTGATGGATCGCGTAAAGTTGTTTGATGATAATCTAACAACCTTCCTTAAAAAGACCCCCGAATTTGATGATCGACTCGCATTACCTAGCTCGAATAATCAAATGATTCACTATCCTGAAGCTGCCAGTTTCTACAATCATAGGAATTTTTATCCCTGTGAAGAGGGCATGGGTGGATTTTGTAGAAGCCTTGAAACCTACCTCAGTGAATTGGGGGTAGATATCACCTATCAGAACACCGTACGCGAGCTACAAACAGATCAACTAGTTCTAACCTCTGGAGAAATAGTTCATGGCAACAAATTCATCTGGTCGAATGAGCTTTTCTCGTTCGAAGAGCTGGCGTACAACAGCATCACGTTGAAAACGTTGAGCCACCCCGTGGCCGCTGTATTGGTTTATTTCGAAGTTCCAATGTGCTCTGTCTCAGACACCACCTATCTACAGGACTATCGAAACAACACCCCTTCTTTTCGACTGTCCACAGCAGGAAAATACGGCAACCAAAACGTAAGGGGCAACACCTATATTTGCTGCGAAATCTTTACTCATGAAGGCTCAGATAACTGGCAGATCAGTGAATCAAACTACAGTGAAGTTTGGTCTCAGGCAAGGGAATTAGGTATTGTCGATTGCGCACGGCCTCTGGACGTAAAAACCATTAAGCATCCCTGCGCATATTATTTGCCAAAAATTGGAAACGTAGAACAGAAAAAGAAACTCGTCGATAGATTCAAGCGTGACCATCCCAACTGGCTGTTTTTTGAAGAACCCGGTTTCAGCAAGCAATCAATTTATTTGCAAGCAAAAGAGATTGCAGCGCTCTGCTAACTACCAGTCCAATAGGACACAGCCCGTGCTCAAAAAAGCAGGTAACGCTCTACACTCAAAGTTTTCTTGGACTCTGAACATCACAACAATACCCAAGCAATTTTCCTTGAAGATAAACAACAACTGAATACCAGAACAGCGCCTTTCAGGTTAACTGCACGTTTAACGATTCGATTAGTTTTGTCTCTTTTTCCGGATTCAATGACCTATCCGGTAGGAGACTCCTGAAGTGATAAAGCAGGCGTTCTGACCGCGCTTCCTAGTCCCTGCGCGAACAATCAAGACGTCAAACCAAAGACCAGATTCGCTCAGGCTCTGAGTCTGGTATCAGGGTTTTCATCAGACATCGTGGACCCGATAGTTTTAGCGGGTATTCCAGCAACAATGGCATAATCAGGAACGTCCTTGGTGACCACCGCATTGGCACAAACAAGGACCCCATGACCAAGCGTGACGCCTCCCGTAATGATAGCACCGGATGCAATAAAGCAACTTCGGCCAATGTTGATATCGAACCCCCGTGGAGGGACTTCCTCCGGACCGCCACCCCAGCCAAGATGCTCTTTTAAAACCGCTTGCGTCAAGTCAATGTCCTTAAGGGACACCCGTTTTCCACCATCAAAAAAATGCCTTCCTGTTAGTATCATGGTGTTATAACCAAAAATAGTGTAATCACCAACCGTGATATCACCACTGGCCGTATTGAACAGCACATTACACTGCCCAACGCGATGACCCAAGGTCAGTTTTCCGTCTCCCTCATGGTAATAGGTATTGTAATGGAAGAAAGCCAAGTATCTGACAACGGGCCTCAACAACGACCGTAAGCGTATTCTCAGTTTCACTATAATTAAAATTGACAAGGCTAAAGTTGGGCCCATATTATCAAACCATCATCCGACAGGATAGCTCGACCTACCCCTGACCCAATGTAAACATCTCTCAGTAACAACTAATTTAAAAGATAAGGGAAACGTTACCAAGGCTGATCACGAGTCAGAGGGTAAAAATAACAAGTACGCCTGCGATAGCACAACTCACTGAGGCCTTCGCATAAGCTCCCAGAAGGTTCAAATTTGAGACTATTGACTTTGGTAGGTGCACTACTGATTGAACATGAAGCCCTGCGGGAATTGGAAGATGTTCGTGGTCTGGTTGACTGGAAAAGATCGAGAGGGTAGAAATACTCAGAAAGAATCGTAATCGTCAAATACCCGCTGTATCGTTGAACGAGTGTTTGATGTATTGGAATTACATTACGAGATGTCGAGAAACCGAACTCGATTTGAGTTGATGTGCTTCGCTGACAATCTGCAATGGCGCGAGAATCGAGGGGAAATGGGGCAATATTTGGTTAATTCTTGTGCTTAAGTCCGCTTTTTCGCACTGAAAAATATCTGGCGAAGAACGGCCTCACTCTTACAAAGGCTGCAAACTATCGTTTTTAGCAATCCAAGATGACAATATTTCTGTGGCGGTTACATCCATATTCAGAGAATCTGTATAGGAACGAACCAGTTCGAAATCCTCGATAGTATCGACATCAAATCGACAGGCCGGTGGCACGATCATTGGGCATGGAACCACTTTCACTTTGTACTTACTCTGATTTTGCCAAATGTAAGGAGTCACGTGTTCCCGAAAAAACGGATCCGACTGGGTTTCATTGATATAGTATAAATTAGCCGATGAAAACACCTCTACACCAAAGCCACGGGGCCAGATGTCATGCTCACCTGGAATGTGATTAAACGCCAGATCCACCGATTCATTTGCATAGTAATCCACCGCTAAATCCGTCCACTTCGGATCGACGAGAGGGCGATCTCCACAAACCCTAACCACGGTTTCCGCCTCAGCTAATGCGGCCGCTTGAGCGAAACGACCCAACACATCTTCCTCCTTACCCCGAGAGATCAAAACGCCACACTGCTCAGCGACTCCAACAAGCACATCGTCTCGGGGCAAATCCGTCGTCGCCAATACTACCTGATCTACCCTCTTAGCCAAGAGACAACGCCGAAGCACCCACTCCATCATGGTGCTACCATGCAGATCCGCCATCATTTTTCCTGGAAATCGGGTCGAACCCATACGCGCCTGTACGATTGTGACAACCTTGGACAAAGTAGTGCCTCATTGCTGATTTAGGTCAAATCCGTTTGCATAGATTGTGCAACCCTACGTCTGTAACTTCGGTTTAGTTTGAGTCATTATTGTCGTTCCACACGATATATCGCTTGTCGGCATTGCTCCATTCATCGTCAATCTCAACGAGAATGGCACTGACAAGCC
>WLWV01000013.1 GCA_012103395.1 Gammaproteobacteria bacterium | reverse complement strand
AGGTCTGTAATTTATTTCTTTAGCGATGTTCGTTTGGCTTAGGCGAAGTGAGCGTAGCGAACGAAGCCAAAGCCAATAGCGAAGCTGCAATAGAAAGCTAAATTACAGACCTCAGATTACACTACCTAGTAGATAGTAAGCATACAAATGTCCAAGTTTAGGGGTGAGTTCAATTGATCGATGCAACACTTTATCTTTAGCGTACTAGATGGAGTGTACAAATGAAACAGAGACCAAAAATAGTTTATTCAGCAGAACAAAGCGCATTGATGTGGGATCGTGGGGCAAAAGGAGATACCCTTCATGCTATTGCGAGATTGTTTGATCGCGGGCATTCTTCTATATTTGCACAATCTGAACCGACGGGTGGCATAACGCCAGCAATTCGTAAATGCTGCAGTTTGTCATTAAAAATTGCCCAGAGAGAGGAAATCTCTAGAGGTTTGGTTGAAGGCCCTGTTGGTTTCCTAGTAAATTTTAGGCTCCTCAGTCAGCAAATCATATGAATGAAATACAATTAGCGCAACTATGAATCCAAACTATCGTACCGCACTTGTCACTGGCGCCACCAGCGGAATTGGTTTTGCAATCGCCAATCAGCTAGCTGAAATGGGTATGGAAGTGTATGCGTTAGGAAGAAGTCAAACGGCAATAGAACTCTTAGAATCTGTTGACGGTATAAAACCGCTTGTTGTTGATGTTACTGATCAAGAAAATGTTGAAAGAGCGCTGAAAAATTTAGAGATTGATGTGTTCGTCAACAATGCCGGTGTCATGCCGCTACCGAAACCTTTTTACTTGGTGGATCAAAATGACATTGAAGGTGTGCTTGAAGTAAACGTCAATGCTGTATTCGCGTTAACACGAACGATATTGCCACAAATGGTTGAACGCCAATTTGGACATATTTTCTTCACAGGTTCGATCGCTGGCCATGCAGCGTTTCCGAATATGGCGCTGTACTCTGCGTGCAAGGCTGCGGTCGGCAGCTTGGCGGCATCGCTTCGTTGCGACCTGGCAGGTAAAGGCGTCAGAGTGACGGAAATTGTTCCAGGACGAGTAAAAACTTCTCTATATGAGCAGGCGCTAGGAAAAGAAGCAGCAGAAGACTTGTATAAGGGTGCGCTGCCAGTAGATCCAAAGGATGTTGCCAGAATGCTGCAGGTGGTATTGGAAATGCCACAACATGTTGATATTAGTCGTTTTGATATATTGCCAACTGCGCAATATGTTGGCGGTGGTGCAATGATTGAGGAAAAGAAATGAACGATTTGTCTTTATTGGTAGTTGGTGGCGGCTCAGGGCTTGGTGCCTTGTTGGTCGAAATGGCAGTTGCGGCTGGCGCATCTGCGGTAGGCATTATTGATGTCAATGCTCAATCGGCGAATTCAGCTTTATTGCCAGCCCAACAAGCTAAGCGACCATGTGTTTCTGCAATCGCAGACATCAGTACCGCTGACAGCGTAATGTCTGCATTTACAGAGGTGACACAGGCTATTGGGAGAATAGACACCGTTATCAACTCGGCCGCTATTTATCCGCGTAGACCGTTACTTGAGATTGATGATTCTGATTGGGATGCTTCAAACGCGATCAATATCAAAGGCACATACCACTGTATGGTAGCGGCTGTTGCTCATATGCAAAATCAGCCCCCAAGAGGTCATGTAAGGGGGAGAATCGTCAATATTACTTCCGTTGATGCATTCAAAGCGCACCCACAAAATGCCCACTACGCAGCAACAAAAGCCGCTGTGGTTAGTTTGACACGGTCATTTGCGCATGAGGTTGCTCCTCTTGGCATACTAGTCAATTCTGTTGCCCCCGCTGGTATGGCGACGGAGAAAGCGCGAGAATCGGGTTTTCTTGATGAGCTCGCCGCAGCCAGCCCACTTGGCCGTGGCGGAGAACCGAAGGAAATGGCTGAATGGGTATTAATGGCAGGTGGGTCGCGTAACACCTATATGACGGGTGAAAATATAATTGTGTCCGGTGGCTACATTTATGCCTAAAAAGCAAATTTATCAAATTTAGGACACCCGAGAATTAGTGATGCAGTCGCATAGCCACTGAAAAAGAAAGGTTCCATTTATAGGAAATGATCTGATCGGCCCCCAGAACGGCGGCTGTCCTTTCGTCCAGAAAATGAACCACTCTTCTTTCCTTAAGGCGAACAGACGTTTCCGAAGAACGGTGGGTGACTGAGGTTGATGAAACTCAGGGGGTGGTGGGTAGACGGGATGCGTTACGATGACGCCACAGCCAGTGTTGACCGATGGCTTGGCTAAAGGCTTTCAATTGTTCCGGTGCCCCGAGCGCTCTTGAGCACCACGTGGTTTGAGCGTTGATTGAATCCATCCAGTGCGCCCCAGTAAAGCCTAATCGAGATAGGATATCAGGACACGATGAGGGAATTGATCCCGACTTGTTTGCCCGTGCCGTTCGGCCTGTCCAGTCCAGCAGTTCCAGATAGTTGTCAAATGTCATTGGCAACATGTCAGCAGATTGTCCCCGTTGTGCTCGACTAGGCATAAAAAATGCCATCAGACGATCATCTTTTCCGCTAACTCGTTTATCTATTCGGTGCTTCACTGAGGTATATTCGGATGTCTCTGGGGTCTGTGCGATTCCAGCGTGGATTGGATTCAGGTCCACATAAGTCATGCATTGCAATAAAGCTGTCTCATCAAGCAGTGCTTGACTGTGAAAGCGGCCTTCCCAGAATCGGCCCTTGCATTCATCCTCCTCATTCGCCTGACGGGCAATTCTCTCATTCATATATCCCATAAACCGACTGATACTCACCAGCGTTTCCCGCCATCTACCTAATGTCTCATCAATCACCCTGCGCTCGTCATGAGTGACCTCTCCCCCACAACGGTAGTGAGACATCAAACCATCCGGTTTATAGATCACTGACCAGCGATCAATCACCTGTTCATCACTCAGTGCATTCACCTCATCCAGGTTAATGCGCAGAATCACATGATAGTGATTGGACATCACGGCATAACCCACTAGGTCAATACAGAAGACCTCGTTGAGTTTCAAAAGCCATGATTCAACCCACTCTCGCCGATGTTCATGGCTTTTACCACTGTAATGATCCTTCCCGCACAAAAACGCCCGTCTGACACAACGGGACGTACAGTGATAGTAGGGTGTCGCTTCAATATTAATTTGTTGCCGTCTGGCGGTGGTCATCCTAGACTCCTTGTCTGGTGAGGTGGTTCCTACCTTGAGACTAACTCATTTCACATCCTTGTCAATCTCTTTTGTGGGTGTCCCAGTTTAGAGAGTCTCCTGAACTCTAGAGTTGGGCCTTGAGAATTTCGGCTTTGGCTTGTTCTCACACGGAGAATTGGCTACGCTATATTCATGGTCAAATTCATCATCAAAAGGATCCTGATCGGGTTGTTAACGCTGCTTGGCGTTAGCTTGGTTTTCTTTTTGTTGATCGAATGGTCGTCGGGGGACTTCGCATCAATTCGGGCTCATGAGTTGGTGCATGATATCGAGCCGTTGAGTGACGAATTTTTGGCTCAATATACTCAGCTTACGGGTTTTGATCGACCGGCGCATGAAAGGTACTTTTCGTGGCTGATGAAGATGATGAAAGGAGATTTTGGTTTCTCGCCGGGAGGAGGGAGGGAGATCGCGCCGTTACTCTTTGAACGGTTTTCAAATACGTTTTACCTCGGAGCAGTGGCGGCCTTTTTTGCTGTTCCCCTTGCGTGGGCCTTGGGGGTTTATTGCGCACTTCGAAGAGGAATGTGGGTTGATCGGGCCATTACCAGTGTGAGCACGATGATTTATTGCCTGCCCGAGTTTCTATCTGGTTACGCCATCGTGACGTTATTGGCGGTGAAGTTTTCGTTATTTCCCAGTCTGGCGTTAGCTCCGCTTTATGCTGGCTCGCTGACGCAGTTGTACCACATCGTACTTCCTGTATTGACGCTAGTGCTTGCATTGGCTGCGGCGATCGTGATTCCCGTCCGTGCGGTGATAATTTCTGTGCTCGCTCGACCACATCTCGAAATGGCACATTTAAAAGGGCTAAGAACGTGGCGAATTCTGGTTTTTCACATTATGCCTGCCTGTATCGGCCCTGTGATAAATATCGTGGTACTCGCCATTGCGAATCTGCTTACCGGAGTGATCATCGTGGAAATCGTGTTCGTATATCCCGGTGTTGGGCAGTTGATGGTTGATGGGGTCCAAAGACAGGATGTGGCATTGGTGATGGGCTGCGGTGTTGTGATTACGACTTGCTACGTCTCATTGATTGTCGTTGCTGATGTAATCGGAATCGTTAGCAATCCAAAGTTGCGAGAAAAAGTCAAGTGAGATCGAAACTCTCTGGATAACATCATTGGATAGGGCCAATCGAGTGCGCTCAACTCCACCTAATGTTACAAAGTGTTTTGGGTAATCAAGTCTGATCCCTTTGAGGCTCCCACCCTATTTTCCTCTGGCTGAAATTCTGATTGTTAAAAAAGGAACAAGATGGCAATCTAGCTTAATGCAAATTCACATCAAGCAGTCGTCAGTATGAGCGAAAACGAAAAAGGCGTTAGTGGTATCGAAGGGGTTTCCTTGGACGACAAATACGCGTTGTCCACCGGACGGGCTTATATGACCGGCTCCCAAGCGCTGGTTCGGCTGCCGCTGCTGCAACGTCAACGTGATTTGCTCAATGGTCTAAATACTGCAGGGTTCATTGCGGGTTATCGAGGTTCGCCTTTGGGGGTTTATGACCTTGCATTGGGAAAAGCGGAACGGCATCTGCGGGATCACCATGTCCACTTTCAGCCATCGGTTAATGAGGAACTTGCGGCAACGTCAATTTGGGGCAGTCAACAGACCAATTTGATTGGAAATGGAAAGTATGACGGCGTGTTTTCGATTTGGTATGGAAAAGGCCCCGGTGTTGATCGGGCGGGTGATGCGATTAAACATGGGAACTACGCGGGCTCAAGTGAGCATGGCGGAGTTCTGGTGATGTGTGGTGATGATCCTGCTGCCCGCAGTTCTACGATTGCCCATCAATCTGAACATGCCATGATCCATGCGGGTATTCCGGTATTACATCCAGCTTCGGTGCAAGAATATTTGGATTTTGGTCAGTTGGGGTTTGCACTGTCTCGATATTCGGGTTGCTGGGTAGGATTTAAGTGTGTGGCGGATACCGTGGAAAGCTCGGCATCAGTGGGAGTGGGGCTTGACCGGTTGGATATCAAAGTACCGGATGATCATCCATTGCCCTCGGACGGGCTGAATATAAAAATCAAGTTGAATCCAGTGCTCGCCGAGTCTCGTTTGTATCAGGAGCGACATGCTGCAGTCCATGCCTTTGCTAGAACGAACCAGCTGGATCGAGCTGTTTTTCAGTTCCAACGTAAGTCCTTAGCGATTATCACTACTGGGAAGACTTATCTGGACGTGAAAGAAGCGCTTCGCATTATCGGGGTTGGTGAAAGCGAGGCTGAAAGGCTAGGCTTGGGGCTTTTCAAGGTGGGATTGGTGTATCCACTGGAGCCCACTCAAATTCGTCAGTTTGCCAGTGGTTATGACCGTGTTTTAGTGCTGGAGGAAAAACGCTCAATTATTGAACAACAGTTGATGAAATTATTGTTCAACTTGTCTGCTGATCAACGCCCTCAAGTGCTTGGTAAAGAAGACTTGGAAGGAAACCCATTGGTTTCCAGCGTGGGAGAGTTGAATCCGGACGCATTGCTGCGTTTGGTTGGAGATCAATTGTTGTCGATCTGTGATGATGCGGATCTAAAAGAGAGAGTTGAACAGTTTACGATGCCGGAGAATGCCACTGGTCAGTTTGGGAGCGGCATGGGGAACTTGATCCGTATGCCGAGCTTTTGTGCTGGATGTCCCCACAATACATCGACTAAAAAACCCGACGATGCCATTGCCGCCAGCGGTATTGGCTGCCATACCATGGTGGTTTGGTTGCCTGAGCGGAATACCTTGCCACCGACTCAAATGGGCGGGGAGGGTGCCACCTGGATCGGCCAATCGCCATTTCTTGAAGACGAACACATGTTTCAGAACATTGGTGATGGTACCTATTTTCATTCGGGTCTATTGGCTATTCGCGCCAACGTGACGGCGGGAACCAATATCACCTATAAAATTTTGGTTAATGGCGCCATTGCCATGACTGGTGGACAAACCATTGAGGGGGAAGATTTTCGAGGAGAGATAACTGCACCTCACATCGCCCAGCAAATGGCCGCTGAAGGGGTCAAATACATCGTATTGGTTAGCGATGATCCCAAACGTCATGATCCGCAACTGTTTCCCTCCATGGTGACTTTTTTCCATCGCAGCGAAATGCCTCGAGTGCAAAAGAAAATGCAAGGCCTCAAGGGTGTTTCCGTCATCCTTTACGAGCAGGCCTGCGCAACGGAGCGGAGGCGTTTGCGTAAACGTGGAGAATACCCGGAACCGGATAAACGCTTGTTCATCAATACCGATGTCTGCGAAGGTTGCGGTGATTGTGGGGTGCAATCCAATTGCATCGCGCTTGAGCCAGTGGAGACCGATTGGGGGAGAAAAAGGCGTATTAACCAATCTTCGTGTAATAAAGATTTTTCCTGCGTCAATGGGCTATGCCCCAGTTTTGTCACTGTCTACGGCGGTAAGTTAAAAGAATTACGATCCGGCGATGCTGTCCCTGACCTAAGCCAATTGGGCAGAGCGCTTGATGGCCCGACATTGCCCTTGCTTGGGAAAGTCTGCAATATCATGGTGCTTGGCATTGGTGGCAGCGGCGTGATTACCATTGGTGCTTTGCTTGGTATGGCGGCTCATCTGGATGGAAAAATGGTGTCAGTTTTGGACATGACCGGTCTCGCCCAACGCAATGGTCCGGTGGGAAGCCATATTCGTATCTGTGGGGCGGAATCTGATTATGCTACCCGCATCCCCATGGGCGGTGCAAACCTGGTCATCGCCAGCGATTTGGTGGTTGCTGCAGGTGAAGACAGCATAAATAAGCTGAATGCAAAAACGGCGGTGGTGTATAACGATTATGTGAGCCCCACCAGCAGCTTTGCTGCTAACCCTGACTTGAGTTTCAATCCCAGTGAAATGCAACAGGCAATTGCAGGGGTGGTAGCAGAAGACAAGATTTATCGTTTTAATGCCACTAGCGTTGCCACCAAGCTGTTGGGTAATGCGGCCGGCGCTAACCTTTTTCTCTTGGGCTTCGCTTGGCAGCATGGGCTTGTCCCGCTTTCTCAAGCGAGTATTGAACGCGCCATTGAACTCAATGGAGTGGCGGTGAAAATGAATCTAGACGCATTCGCTATTGGGCGATTGGCTGCTGTTAATCCTAGGGAAGTGACGAACTGCTTGGAACGACTATCTCACGAATCATCTACAGATTTGTCCGATGTCGCGCTTAGTAGTGCTACGTTCAGTGACACCGAGCCCTCGAATTTCAAGGATGATGAAATGTTGGACTCTCTCATTTCTCGCCGCCAACAGTTTTTATCGGATTATCAAGATCAAAATTACGCCAGTCGATTCCGTAAACTGGTTGATCAGGTCAAGGCCCGGGAGTTTGACGTGATGGGTGAGGCGGGAGTGCTGACCGAAGCGGTGGCACGTTATTATTCAAAGTTATTGGCTTATAAAGATGAGTATGAGGTTGCTCGTTTATACTCAAAGCCAGATTTCAGGAAGCGTCTAAATGAAACTTTCGAAGGTGACATCAAACTGTCGATTAATCTTGCACCTCCCACTTTTGCGAAGCGGGATAAGAATACCGGGAGACATGAAAAAAGGGAATTTGGTGGCTGGATCTTTCCGGTGCTTGGGGTATTGGCAAAATTTCGGTTTCTGCGTGGGACGGCTTTCGATGTTTTCGGTTACTCAGAGCACCGGAAACTGGAACGCCAGCTCATGGAAAATTATCGCCAAACTATTGAAACATTGTTACCAATCCTCAATAAAAAAAATCATGCCACACTGGTTGAAATTGCAAGGTTGCCCGAGGAGATTCGCGGTTTTGATGTGGTGAAAGAACAGCACTACAAAAATGTTCAGGAAAAACAAGAAATGCTAATGGCAGAGATGGGAGCGGGATGATTCACCGCTCCTCTCGTTCGATGGGCTTTAACATCACAAGCGTGGTGGCCTGCTTAGGCTGAATGACATTCTGTGAGTCATTCGGATTTCCAATTAGCAGTGAGGGGTTGTTTGTTATGCCTTTGGCTCCTGGTTTCGTGGGGGGTGGTTTAATTTTGTTAATCGTTCCTGTGATCGCTTTTTTAAAAGGCGAGACGTTCCATGGCGTTATTTCCACTAGAAACGCTTTCGCTTTGATATGATATGCGAGACCATGGTTGGTTCGGCATGGGCGACTAGCTGCGGCTGGGAATGTGTTCTTAGTCAGGTTTACTTCAGCCTGATTTCCTTCATTCAATTTTTTCTACTGAAGCCTTCTCTAATTCAGTTTTTCTAATCAAGAATGTATTAGCAAGGTTTCTTGAGCCGAGATTCTTCAATTCAATTTAGCAATTAACAACTTAATGAATCACCTATGGCTGGATTAACTGCGGCACCCAATCAGGACAAGCCCATGCTAGGCATCTCATTGATGTTACTGGCCTATTTTTGTTTTTCCTGCATTGATACCAGCGCGAAATGGTTAGTGTTGTCTGGTTTTTCCGTGATCCAGGTGGCTTTTATGCGCTATTTCGGGCACTTCATCATTTCTCTGGGGATTATCCTTAAAGGCGGAGCCAGCCTTGACCGGTTTGGATCTCCTCATTTGGGGCTGGTGGTTCTTCGTAGCCTGCTTCTACTGTCAGGGACAGTCGCCAATTTTTTGGCGCTGAAATACATTCCGTTAACGCTAACATCGACCATCATGTTTTCTGCACCACTGATTATTTGTGCATTATCTGGTCCTATGCTGGGCGAAAAAGTGGGGATATGGCGGTGGTCTGCTGTGGGGGTCGGATTCATTGGCGTATTAATCGCCATGCGTCCATTTGATGAAAGTTTTCATTGGGCCATGTTGCTTTCCCTTTTCACCACGGTGGGATTTGCGTTGTATACCATTTTGACTCGAAAGTTGTCCGGAAAAGTGGCCTCGGACACGATGCAGTTGTACGGTGGGGGGATTGGTTCAATTGTGTTGCTGCCTTTCGCCATCCACAGCTGGCACTCCCCGGAGCTAATGATCGATTGGGTGTTGTTACTGCTGCTGGGTTGTTTTGGCTGGTTTGGGCATCAATTGATGACAAAAGCTCATGGGTTCGCAGACGCAAGTCGTTTGACGCCGTATATGTATGTGTTTTTTCTGTACATGACTTTTTGGAGTCTTTGGATCTTCGACACGTTTCCGGATAATTGGACGTTGTCTGGAGCGGCGATTATCATTACCGCTGGTTTGATCATCTGGTTTCGCGAAACCTTTGTGTCAAAAAGACGTACTGAGAAATGATACATACGACAGTTACTCAACCATTGATCTACTACCTGTACATATCCATATTTACACGCATGTTTAGGCTCATGAAGATACCCAGAATCCGGGGTTGGGGTTAGCGCCAGATGACCATCAATATCAGGACCTTTCCAAGAGCAGGGCTCATTGGCAATCCATCAGACGGGTTTTTTGGGCGAACCATTGCTTTCACTTTTGATGACTTCCATGTTGACTTAACGTTAGCTGAGAGTGACCAATTGGAGCTACATCAGGCGGATGTGGAGAGCGTGGGGTTTGATAATGTTGAAGCTTTGATCGATGCAATCACTCGCAATGGATATGGCCATCATCATGGCCTATTGATGGCAACAATTAAGCGTTTTCATCAATACATTGGCATGAATAATTCGATATCAAGCCGATCATCGTTTTCCTTGAAGCTGATTTCGAACATTCCGTTTCAATTAGGCTTCGCGGGTTCCAGCGCCATTATTATCGCCTGTTTGCGCGCGCTCTTAGTGTACTATGATGTCTCGATCAGACCCCATGCATTGGCGAAACTGGCGCTAGAAGTGGAGACCGAAGAGCTAGGGATTGCAGGCGGTTTGCAGGATCGTGTGGTGCAGGTCTTCCATTTGGTGTACATGGACTTTGATCAAAAACTCATGTCTGGTCGAGGATACGGCGAGTACCAGCAGCTAGATCCTTCGTGTTTACCCAATCTGTATGTTGCCTATCGCCCCAGCCTTGCCGAAGAATCCGGGGTGTATCATCATGACCTACGACAACGTTTTAATGAGGGGGAACCGGCGGTAATCGATGCGATAGAGCAATGGAAAGCCTTGACACTTCAGTCGCGAGACATGATGCTAAAAAAAGAAACAGCGGGTTTGGGTGAGTTAATGAATCAGAATTTCGATTTACGCGCTTCGCTTTATGCCATTCCACCAAGTAGCTTGGCGATCATTAATCTCGCTCGCCAAGTGGGCGCTACGGCAAAATTCACGGGTTCAGGGGGAGCTGTGATTGGTACTTACCGAGATGAGAGTATGTTTCAGCAATTATGCGAGGCATTTTTCCCGCTAGGGGTCGTGACGTTCAAACCGTCGGTCAATCAGTAGAGGAATGCTTGAGATGAAGTCAGCAATTGATGCAACCAATAACTAAAGCCATCATTCCAGTGGCAGGTTTTGGGACCCGGTTTTTACCTGCCACCAAAGCCATACCGAAAGAACTCTTCCCGTTGCTGGATGCGCCGGTAATTCACTATGTGGTGGAAGAAGCGGTGAATTCAGGTATCACCGACATTGCGCTGATTACCAGTGAACGCAAGACTGCCATTCAGCAATATTTTTCCGTTGATTCCGTATTGGAAAAACAACTTGAATCAACCGGCAGATTGTCATTGTTGGAGAGAGTTAAAAAGATCGGCGAGAGAGCAAGAATTAGCTATATTACTCAGCCTGAGCAGAAAGGTTTGGGAGATGCGGTGTACATGGGGCGATCGTTTGTTGGGGATGAATCGTTTGTAGTGATGCTTGGTGATGCTGTCATGTTGTCTCAGATTCCGGTAACCCAGCAACTACTGGATGTTTATGGCGACAACTCCGAGACCGTTATCGGGGTTGAACGCATTGACCGAAGCCGAGCGAATCGATATGGCATTATCGATCCTCATCAGTCCAGTGATCCTCGTCCCATAAAGGATGGCTTTGTCGAAAATCGATATAAAATAAACGACTTGATTGAGAAACCTGCACTCGAAAAAGCGCCTTCCAATTTGGCCATTGCTGGGCGCTATATTTTGCCCAACCGTATTTTCGATTTTTTAGCGCAGACGAAGCGTGGAACGGGTAATGAAATTCAGCTAACCGATGCCATTCGATTGTCGCTGAAACACCATGAGGCCCACGCCTTTGCCTTCCAAGGAACGAGGTATGATATTGGAAACAAGTTGGACTTTATTCGCGCAAGTCTAGCGTTTGGATTGGAAGACCCAGAAATGCGAGACGCATTAATGGTCGAGATACAGAGTAAAGTGAACTGCTCTGGTACGGATTCAAAAGTTGAACAACCATTTTTAAGTAATCACTAAAGAAGAGAAAAACAAATGTCTAAACCGAATATTGGATTTATTGGTCTTGGCTTGATGGGCAGTGCCATGGTTGAACGTATGCAACACCTCGGATACCCGATCACGGTGCTAGCGAATCGTTCCAGAGGTTATGTGGAAGCAGCAATTGCCCGGGGTGCGGTGGAAGCGAGTAGCGCTAAAGCGGTGGCGGAGGCTAGTGATATCATCATGTTATGCGTAGATACGTCCCAGTCAGTGGAATCGCGAATGCTTGGCGACGACGGTATTATTGCGGGTCTGACATCGGGGTCCGTTGTGATCGACTTTGGGACCTCTTTACCGGAATCCACTCGTATGTTGGGCGAGGCTGTGGAGAAAGTCGGTTGCCAGTTGCTGGATGCTCCGCTTGGTCGAACACCCGCTCACGCAAAAGACGGCTTGCTAAATATCATGTCTGCGGGGGATAAGGCGGCTTATGAAAAAGTATTGCCTGTGTTGCAAGACCTCGGTGAAAATGTGTTCCATCTTGGCGAGTTAGGTTCGGGCCACACGATTAAACTTTTGAATAACTTTTTTGGTATGACCGTGGCCTGTGCGATGTCTGAAGTTTTCGCGGTAGCCGACAAAGCGGGTATTGATAAGAAGCAGATTCACGATGTGATGGCCGCAGGGCCGTTGCACTCCAGTATGATGGACTTCGTGGCTGCCTTTGCGGTAGAGGGTGATCCCGAGAAGTTGGCCTTTTCTATTCGGAATGCCGCGAAGGACGTTGGCTATTATTCTCAGATGGTAAACGGTATGGGCTCGGATTCCATGATATCCGTGGGAGCAAAAAATGCCTTACAGAGCGCAACGGACACAGGCTACGGTGATCAAATGGTGTCTCAGATGTTCTCATTTTTCAGTGACAAATATCAGAATTAATCATCATTTTGGGTAAGCAATCGATTTCTCTGTCGGCCGTCAGAGATAGTGTTTTAGATAGACAGAGCATCAGATAGATAGGGGCTTTTTCAGATGAGTGATTCAAAGCAAAAGCGATTTCGCAGTCAGGAATGGTTTGATAACCCGGATAATCCGGCTTTAACTTCCTTATACGTCGAACGTTATCAAAATCAAGGTTACACCCGGGAAGAGCTACAATCTGGGAGGCCCATGATCGGTATTGCCCAAACAGGCAGTGATCTTGCTCCTTGCAATAAAATACATGTGTTTTTGGCGGACAGGATCAAGGCCGGAATTCGAGAAGGGGGAGGTATTCCCATCGCTCTTTTCCAACGGTGATGTTCGCCCTTGCCACGGTAGCGCTAGTGGGGCCCTCCTTAACCACAGTGATTGCGGTGATCATCGTGACATCCATTCCAACTTATGGCCGCGTTGTTCGAACCCAAACGCTGACCATCAAGGCGAGTGAGTTTATCCTCGCAGAGCAGGTGATGGGGGTTTCAACTTTTCGAATACTCAGTCGACATATTCTACCCAATGTGATTGGTCCACTCATTATTCTGGCGTCTATGGATATTCCAACGGTGATTGCCTTGGAGGCTGGGCTCAGTTTTCTTGGCATGGGGGTCAAGCCGCCGACACCTTCATGGGGTAGCATCCTCAACGACGGGTACACGCTAATACGCAATACACCGTGGCCGATTATTGCTGGCAGCATCCCGCTGGTACTTATCACGCTGGGGTTTACATTTTTAGGTGAATCTCTGCGTGATTTAATCGACCCGAAACTGCGGAAAAATTTCTGATGACTCAGGAAACATCAGAAAATGTGTTGAGTGTCAGGAATCTTTCTGTTGACTATGCTACCGAACGGGGCAGTCTGAGCGCATTACGCCATGTCAACGTGGACGTACCTAAAGGGTCCATCGTGGGCGTTGTGGGTGAAAGCGGTTGCGGAAAATCCACACTGATTTCGTCCATTATCCGATTGCTAGCCGATAATGCCAATACTCCCAATGGCACTATCGATTTCGAAGGACGAGACTTACTCAGCCTGTCTCAGGATGAAATGCGTGGAATTCGTGGCAATCGCATGTCTATTGTATTTCAGGACCCAATGTCCACTTTGAACCCCGTGATTTCTATCGGGCGTCAAATGATCGACATCCAACACCGTAGCCACAAAACCAAAGCTGAAAAAAGACAACGTTCAATTGACATGCTGACCAGTGTGGGGATTCCTGATCCGACTAATCGTCTAGATCAATTTCCACACGAATTCTCTGGGGGAATGCAGCAACGGATTTCCATTGCCATGGCATTGCAGGCTGAACCCGCACTTCTCATCGCCGATGAACCTACCACCGCGTTAGATGCAACCCTTGAAGTCCAAATTATTCATTTATTGAAGTCGTTACAGGCAGACATCGGTTGTTCAATTTTGTTTATCTCTCACCATTTAGGCGTCATTGCAGAGCTTTGCGATTATGTGGTGGTGATGTACGCAGGAGAGGTGGTAGAACAGGGTACGGTGCGGGATATATTCCATCACCCGGCTCATCCTTACACCGCAATGCTGCTTAAATGTGACCCGGCCAGTATTTCCACGAAAACGAGATCGTTACCGACAATAAAAGGAGAGATCCCAGACCTCGTCACGTTACCTCAAGGTTGCGTATTCAAGAACCGATGTGATCGAGTCATGCAGCAATGTGACAGTAAAGTACCAATGTGGAGAGAAGTCAAAAATGCTCACTTCGTGAGCTGTCACTGGAATGCACCATGAGTAACATTCTGGAAGTTAATAACCTGAGGGTGCGTTTTCGCGTTATGTCCGCTTTGAAAGCTCGATACAAAGGCGTTACTGACCCCTTTATCGATGCAGTACGGGATGCTTCGTTTTCCATCAAGGAAGCTGAAACGTTCACGTTAGTGGGCGAAAGTGGTTCTGGAAAATCGACGTTGGCGTTGGCAGTGGCTGGACTGTTGCCAACTGCAGAAGGAACGATTAACTTTGCCGGTAAGGAAGTGACCACAATGGATAGATCCCAGATGCAGGAATATCGACGCAATATTTCATTTATCTGGCAGAACCCGACTGGCTCGCTTAGTCCACGACAGCGTGTCAGCGCGTTAATTACAGAACCCTATATTGTCCATGGTATGCGCGACCGAGATTTAAATGCTGAAGCTATCCGATTGTTAAAGATGGTTGGTTTATCGGCACACTTTGCTGATCGATATCCGCACCAGCTAAGCGGCGGTCAGGCACGTCGGGTGGGCGTTGCTAGGGCACTCGCATTGAATCCAAAGTTGATTATCGCCGACGAACCAACAGCGGGTCTGGATGTGTCTGTGCAAGGGGAGATTCTGAACCTATTGAATCGTTTGCAAGATGATCTGGGCGTCAGCATATTTGTGATTACACACAATCTGAATATCGTTAGACATATCTCTAATCGTACAGCTATCATGTACTTGGGTCGATTTGCTGAACAAGGTTTTACCGACGACATTTTTGAATCACCCCGACACCCCTATACACTGGCATTATTATCCGCTAATCCTAAACCGAATCCGGACGCAGACATGGAACGCATCGAGCTGAAAGGAGAAGTGCCCGGTTTGATGAATCGACCATCTGGCTGCGAGTTTCATACCCGCTGCCCTTTTAGTGCAGAGAATTGCACCGAAGTTGTTCCGCCCCAAATCGATGTAAGTGATCAACACACGCTGACCTGTCATTACCCCCGTCAGGAAAACAACACACTCTCGCCATGACAAAGTGGATTGATCATTTATGGATTCCAATGTCTGATGGAGTCAAATTAGGCGCAAGGCTCTGGTTGCCAGAGTCTGTGAATGATGAGGCCCTAAGCGATGGTTCTATGGAAGACAAAGCGGTGCCTGCCATACTGGAATATATTCCCTATCGAAAGGATGATTATTCCGCCATCAGAGACTCGTCGACCATCGCTTGGTTTGCGTCTCGTGGTTATGCCTGTTTACGGGTGGATATGCGTGGCTCTGGTAGTTCTGACGGCATCATGCTCGACGAGTATAGCAACCAGGAAATTGATGATGGAGTCGAGGTGATTAACTGGCTAGCACAGCAGGATTGGTGCAACGGTAAAGTGGCGACGATCGGTATTTCCTGGGGGGGCATTACAGGTTTACAAATGGCCCAGCGAGCTCCAAAGCCCTTGAAGACAGTGATTGCATTGGGAGCGACTGAATTTCGTTATTACGACGACGCTGGATACTATATGGGTTGCATGGTAGGTCAAACCATCGGGTGGGCTACCATGATGTTTGGTTATAACACGCGCCCACCGGATCCTGCATTACAAAAAGACAATTGGCGTTCGCTGTGGCTATCTCGTTTGAGCGAAACGCCGCATTACCTAGACCACTGGTTAACCCACCAGCGTGAGGATGATTACTGGTTACGAGGATCAGTGGGGGTCGACTACGATGCCATAAGAATCCCAGTGTATGCAGTGAGTGGTCACGCGGATTGCTGGCCAAACACCGTCCCCAGGTTGCTTGAAAACTTATCGTCTCCTACTCGAGGTTTGCAGGGTGCTTGGTGTCACCGCTATCCCCATCTCGGTGTGCCTGGACCAACGGTGAACTTTTTGGAAGATGCTGCGCGCTGGTTCGATCACTGGTTGAAGGGCGAAGACACCGGCATAATGGATGAATCAACCTACCAGGTCTTTATACAGGACAGTGTTAGACCCAAGCCGTTCTACGACCATAGACCGGGTAAGTGGGTTGGAGAGCCCTGCTGGCCATCGCCAAACATTGATATTCAAAGGTTTGATCTACGAACGCCGAATAATGACATTGGGCTTGGCCATTTTACAGCGGAGGCTGGGCAAGTGACTATTTGTTCGCCAAACAATACGGGCCTCGCGTCAGGGGAGTACATGCCTTGGTTTGCGTTTGGGCCGGCGGATGAATTAGCTGGTGACCAACAACAAGAAGATGCTGGGTCGTTGTTATTTGACTTCTCGATTGACGATGTTGATCTATGCATCCTTGGGAACCCAAAGGTAACGCTGAATCTAAAGTCGGATCAACCACAAGCGCTCATTGCCGTTCGACTGTGTGATGTATGGCCCAACGGTGACAGTACACTCATTACCCGTGGTATCCTGAATCTAAGTCAGCGCGATGGGAAACGAATTCCCTTGCGGTTAAGCCCGGGTAAAAATTACGACATTGAGGTGAGTCTCAACCACGTTGGCTATACCGTGCCATCCGGTCACACCTTGCGTGTTGCGCTATCGACCAGCTACTGGCCCATCGCATGGCCTTCTCCTATCAATGCAACACTCACGATTAATACCGATCATAGTGTGTTGAATCTACCTTTGCGGAATAAAGACGCGGTAGATGGAAGGACAACCAAGTTTGAAGAGTTCGTCCCCGTTGAGCCGTTGCCAACCACCCAGATAAGAGATTTCAATCAACAACGTACTTGTGAAATTGATGAAACCACGGGAGCACATGTTTTTGAAATCAATGCCGATAATGGTAAGACGCTATTCGAAAAGAGTGGCTTGGAAATGGCGTCGACAACATTACAACGCTATAGCATTAACGCGGATGACCCCACTTCAGCTAAAGCAGAGTATGAATGGGAGTGGGAATACAGTCGGGGAGAAAAATGGAACACCCAGACGTTTACTAAGACGGTCATGACCTGCGATGAAACCCACTTTTTCTTAGAGGCTCAGTCTATTGCATGGGAAAATGATAAAGAAGTGTTTAACAAACACTGGAAAAAAAAATATACCAGAGATCATTTTTAGCAAGAACCGTTTTGAACAATAACAATAGCAACAAAGGTTCCTTCGTGTTCATCTTTGACACTCAAAGAACCTTTGTGAAAAACAGGAAGATTTAACCTCTGCCAACGAAAGGCATTTTTGTCGCCATTACATTCATGAACAATACGTTTGCACTGAGCGGGAGCTCTGCCATGTGTAAAACGCTGGTGGCGACATGATCGACATCCATTAAGGGTTCACCAACCACATCGCCATTCGCCTGTTTCGCACCCACGCTTAATGGTTCTGCCATGTCGGTGTGTGCATTCCCGATATCGATCTGACCACAAGCAATGTCATAAGGTCGTCCATCTAACGCAAGACAACGAGTCAACCCAGTCATGGCATGTTTGCTCATGGTATAGGGCGTGCTGTTAGGACGGGGTACATGGGCGGAAATTGAACCATTGTTAATGATTCGGCCGCCTTGGGGCTGCTGTTTTTTCATCTCACCAAATGCCCGCCTTGCGCACAGGAAAGCGCCATTGATGTTGGTGTTCATTACCTGTTGCCATTGCTCCACAGTGAGCTCATCAATGTCTATTGGTGGAGATCCAATACCGGCATTATTGAATAACACGTCCACTCGGCCGAATTCTTCAATGGTGGCATCAAACAATCGATCCACATCACTCGGTATTCCCACGTCAGTTTGGACTGTTATTCCATTACCCACAGTGTGCCCAGCCGCGGTGAGGGCTGATGCCAGTGTCGATTCGGTTCGTCCACTGAAGACAACGTTATACCCTTGAGTTAAAAAAATATGCGCCACGGCTTTGCCAACACCGCTACCGGCACCTGTGATAACGGCAGTTTTAGTTTGATCAGTCATTTTGGAATTAAGTTGTGTATGTCAGATAATTTGAAGAAAGGCGCTGCCTAATTTTGTCGAGCCGTCTGAATGGCAGTCACGAATGCCTTCGCGGACTTTGTGATCTCTGCTAGCGTCTTGCCAGGCTGATATAGTGCGGATCCGATGCCGAACCCAGTGGCCCCCGCTTTATGGAATTCGCCAAGATTATCGGGAGACACCCCGCCTACCGGAAGCATTGTAACCGAAGGAGGTATCACCGCTCGTAGTGCTTTGACGATGTTTGGTGTGATCGATTCTGCGGGAAATAGTTTTAAGGCGTGGGCACCGGCTTTGATGGCGGCAAACGCTTCGGTGGGCGTCGCCACTCCGGGGCAGTAAATGACGGCATTTTTGGAGCAAGCCTCGGCGACTTCAATATCAAAATTCGGTGCAATAACGAGTTTACACCCCGCCTTAACGCAAGCATCGACGTCTGCTTCACAAAGCACAGTACCGGCACCAATTATCGCCCGGTCACCGAGCCGTTCCGACATGAGTTTCAAGGTTTTAAATGGGGTCGGCGAATTTAATGGCACTTCAATGATTTTAAAACCTTGCTCGATCAATGCATTGCCAACACCCACTGCTTCTTCTGGTTGTACTCCCCGGAGAATAGCAATCAATGGCATTTGCGCTATGGCGGTAGACCAGGTTATTTCCAACGTTGTCATTGTGTGTCGATTCTTATCTTGTGATGTTTCATTAAGCCGAGGTATTTATTGAAGCCGAAGTATTCATTGGTCCCAAACAAAATTCGGTAGCATGGAAATAATCTTCTTGAATCCAGGCACGACCGCATCTTCTAGGCCAATTTTTGCATTGATATCGAGCTGTGTGAAGGCGCTGAGATAGCGATGACACAGTGAAGCGGAACCAATCAGTGTAATGGCTTCCGTGGAATCTCCTTGGAGATTCAAAGCGGTTAATTCTGAGCCTTCACGAATCTCATTACCAATGAGTAATCCCGATAGATAGGAAAATACCGAGCTTGCCGGGAGCTGTTTCAGCAATATCCCTGCGCGACAGGTAAACAGCTCTCGAATAATATGTCGACTGTGAAACCCTCTTTGCACTCCCTCTGCGAATGCGTCTTCCTCCCATGATTCATCGGTGTATAAGTTACCGATGAGGGTATGTTTGAGAAGCACATCAAATAACTCTCCTGTGGCGATGGTGTGAAACTCCACTATTTCTCCGCTGTCGATGGTCGCCCATTTGGAATGCGTTCCGGGCATGACGGCAAGCCGGGTGGGTTGGACTGATTCAGCGCCAAATAATTGGATCTCTTCGCCTCGCATAACGTCTAGAGGGTTTTGTTGACAAAGTCCTGGTAGGAAAATGAGTTCAATGCCCTTGATCGATTTCCTAACCGCCGAGCGCAAAACCAATTCTAAATTAGCGGGACATTCCACATAAGGGGTTTCTGTCCAGCCATTTCGACTGGTAATCATTCCTGACAATAGAACTTGATCACCCGGATGTAACCACTCGGCAATTTGCTCGAACAACGCTGCCTCAAAGTTCCCATTCGCAATAAACTTAATGCCAATGTCGGCACTAATTGACTCGACAACTTCTGCGCTGCGATCAAATTGATAAGCGCGAAAGGAACTGGAACCCCAGTCAATACCTGCTCTAATCACGAAACTGGTTTACTAAGCAGCGCCAAATGCAATTTGAACTTTAATCGCCTGACTTCGATCTCCCGCTAATTCGAAAGCTGACAACGCGTTTTCCATCGAAATTCTTGCGCTTAACAGGGGACTGACGTCAATTTCCCCGGTGCAAATGAGCTTGGCCGCCCATTCAAATTCCTGGTGAAAACGAAATGAACCTAGCATCTGAATCTCCTTGGCAACGCAAAGATTCATCGGTAATGTAATATCCCCGCCAAGCCCAAGTTGGGTCAGAATGCCGCCGGGTTTCAATACCGCAATGGCGCTATGCACCGCAGCTTCAATTCCCGATGCTTCGAAAGCAACATCGAAATAACCTTTGTCTTTCTGATAATCCTGAAGATGTTTAGCATTTGTAAGAACATTAATAGTGTCACTAGCCCCTACTTTTTGGGCCGTATTTAACACGAAATCCGATACATCCGCTGCAACCACTTCCATGGCTCCGGCGTGTCGTGCTGCCATTAAAGTGAGTAAGCCGATAGGGCCACAACCAGAGACGAAGACGCGCTTGCCCGCCAAGCCACCGCATGCATTAGCGGCGCGATTGACCGCATGAAGTGCGACGGCCAGCGGTTCGGCAAAGGCCGCATGATGTAGGTCTGTGTTCTTTGTCAGTGAAACACATTGACGTGCTTCACAGATCAAGTGTTCACAAAAAGCTCCCTGAACATGGGGAAACCGCATGGCTGAACCGTAAAAACGCATATCAAGGCACTGATTAAATTCTTCCCTACGACAATACTGGCAGTCTAGACAGGGCAAACTTGGGTTGATGGTCACGGGTTCGCCCACGGATAATCCCGTTACATTTCCCCCGATTGCCGCAATCTCTCCGGCGACCTCGTGCCCCGGAATCATGGGTTGTTTTAACCGGATAGCACCAAAGCCGCCGTTCTTATAGTAGTGTAAGTCAGAGCCGCAGACGCCGCCCGCTCGGATATTGACAGCAACCTGATCAGGACCGGGAGAAGAAACTTCCTGACTTTCTATTCGTAGGTCAAGTGGAGCATGAATAACCAAGGCGCGCATAAATGATTTCAACGATTGTGGTAAAGTCATTTGATTAAATCGCCAAAGCAATGCAAATGCAAGTACAAGTGAACATACAAAGACGGGCGCAATGCTAAGGAACCTCTGACACATCAGTCGTAACGCTTTTTGATCATCACTATCGCCTAAGGAAAAACTCTATGTCGTCTCAGCTTTTCGATCTTACTCATCGACGCGCACTAATTACCGGATCAACCCAAGGAATTGGGTTTACCTTAGCTGTGGGTTTAGCTCGAGCCGGCGCTAGGCCCATTATCAATGGCCGCAGCGCTGAGCGTGTTGCGGAAGCAGCCGGGCAGATAAGGGGCATGGGATTTGACTGTGATGAGATGCCATTTGACGTCACAGATAGACCGGCGACGGCGGCGGCAATTGACCGTATTGAATCGGATATTGGTCCTATCGACATATTAGTCAATAATGCAGGCAAGCAGGATCGAGAAACCCTAGAAAACTTCAAAGACGATAATTGGGATCAACTTATGGACCTGAATGTCAACAGCGTGTTTGTTGTTAGTCGATCTGTGGCTAAGTATATGATTGAGCGAAAAAAGGGAAAGATAATTAATATTTGCTCGATTCAGGCGGCGCTGGCTCGACCTTCCATTGCACCTTATACGGCGTCCAAAGGAGCGGTGGCGAATCTCACCAAAGGGATGTGTGCAGATTGGGCGAAATACAATATTCAATCCAATGGATTGGCGCCGGGCTATTTTGAAACCGAGCTAACTAAGAACTTGGTTGAGGATGAAACGTTCAACGCTTGGTTGTGCAATCGAACCCCCGCTGGGCGTTGGGGGCAACTTGATGAGCTTGCTGGGGCCGCGGTATTTCTAGCTTCTGATGCTTCCAGTTTTATCAATGGCCATATCTTGTACATTGATGGCGGTATGGGAGCCTGCGTTTAGGTTGCGCTTGGATTCCAACTTTCGTCTAAATCATAATCTGAATGTGACTTTTAACTGCTTTTTAACCACTCTTTTTAATCCGACTTAAAATTGAATATGACTGAAAAAGATCATGTGTTGCTGGTATCCCAGAACATTGAAGACCACCTTGATGAATTTGGTGGACGTTGTGAATTTCATCGTTACTATAATGCCCAAGACAAAGAAGCGTTGCTCGACGAGGTGGGCAGTAAAATCCGTATTGTTGGTACCAATGGACACGACGGATGCTCAAGGGAAATGATGGATAAGCTACCTAATCTGGAAATGATTGGGTGTTATGGTGTTGGTTATGACGCTATTGATATTGATGCCGCCCGTGAAAAGGGCGTCCGGGTGACCAATACGCCGGATGTGTTAAGTGATGCGGTGGCGGAGCTTGCTGTGGGATTGATGATCGCTTTAGCGAGGCAGATTCCTCAGTCTGATCGTTTCGTCCGGGATGGGAAATGGACGCCTGCCAACGGTTATCCTCTCACCACGGAACTGACCGGGCGCACCGTGGGAATTTTGGGCTTAGGACGTATCGGGCAGGAAATAGCCAACCGTCTTCAGGCCATGAAGATGCGGGTTATTTATCACGGAAGGAATCAACAACTCGATAAACCTTATGTCTACTATGATGATCTTGAAGCAATGGCAAGAGATTCAGATTGGTTAGTGGTGATCATGCCCGGAGGACCGGGTACCAGCGGGATTGTCTCAGAATCGGTGATGCGCGCCCTAGGATCAAACGGCAATCTCGTTAATGTGGGCCGCGGACCTTTGGTTGACGAAGCCGCATTGGTCAAATTGCTTGAAAGTGGTGACTTAGGTGGCGCCGCTTTGGATGTCTTTGCCAAAGAACCGTCGATTCCCGATGCTCTCATCAATATGCACAATGTGGTGCTATCACCCCATGCCGCGTCAGCCACCGTGAAAACCCGACTGGCGATGGGTAGTCTGGTGATCGCTAATATCCTTGCTCACCTAAATGGCAGGCCGTTGATAACACAAGTCGCCTAATCGACGGCTTTGTTTGCCATGTTCTAGCGCTTCATTAACGCTAGCGATTTTGTATCTAGGGGAAGTGCTAGAGCATGGTAGTTTGTTTTTCAGCGGATATAGTGGGTTGTAACGTAGTCGTAGAAATTCTTATTACATCACAGCACCAATCTGCCAAGGCACGAACTCCAAGTCACCTAGGCCTTGCGCTTCGCTTAATGATGGCCTTCCAGAGGCCACATTCACCAGTAAATCCAAAATCGCTTCACCCACTTCCGCCACTGATTTATCGCCGTCGAGAATAACACCGGCGTTCACGTCCATGTCTTCTTGCATCCTTTGATACATGGCGGTATTGGTGGCGATTTTGATGGCAGGTGCGGGCTTCGAACCATAGACGCTACCTCGCCCTGTGGTAAATGCGACGATGTTACAGCCTGATGCGATTTGTCCTGTAATCGAAGCGGGGTCGTAGCCCGGGCTGTCCATCATTACAAAACCTTTGCAGGTAATTGGTTCGCCATAACGCAAGACATCTTCCATGGGTAAGGTGCCACTTTTAGCCACAGCACCAAGGGATTTCTCTAAAATAGTGGTTAACCCTCCTCGTTTGTTGCCGGGGGAGGGGTTGTTATCCATGGAGCCGTGGTTCCTCGCGGTATAATCTTCCCACCAATGCAGCCGCTGTATCAGTTTATCCGCAACTTCAGCGCTTCTCGCTCTACGGGTAAGCAAATGTTCCGCTCCATAGACTTCCGGCGTTTCCGCTAATACAGCGGTTCCGCCATGGCGAATCAGCAAATCTGAAGCATGCCCTAAAGCAGGGTTCGCGGTGATGCCGGACCATGCGTCGGATCCGCCGCATTGCAACCCCAACGTGAGAGCAGAGATTGAATGTGGGCTGCGCTGCGCCTCATTGACTCGGGGCAACATTTCTTCAATCACTGCAATGCCTGCATTAATGGTTTTTCGTAACCCCCCCATGTCTTGGATATTCATCACCCTAAAGCGGTCATTCTGGACAATGCCGTAGGCTTCTATCAACGCATCGGTTTGGTAACTCTCGCAACCAAGGCCCACCAGAAGAATGCCACCACAATTCGCGTGACTGGCGTATCCCCACAAGACGCGTTGCAAATTGGCATAACCGTCACCGTTAGGGTCCATGGCGCATCCAGTGCCATGAACGAAGGCGGCGACGCCGTCCACATTGGGATAACCTGCGAGTGCATTACCTCTAAAATGATCCGCAATCAAGCGAGCAGCGCTGGCTGAACAATTGACACTGGTGAGTACGGCGATAAAGTTTCGTGTCCCGACCTTGCCATTTTCCCGTAAGTAACCATCGAACGTGCGTGGCTCAACGGCTGGAAAACCATCGGTGGATAATACAGATTGGCCGATTTGATGCTCCGCATTAGATGCCCGGAACTGGAGATTGTGTATGTGTACGTGCTGACCTTTGGAAATGTCGGTATTGGCGTATCCAATTACTTGGCCGTATTTCCTGACTTCAGTACCAAATGGAATGCTTTTAATGGCAACTTTGTGGCCAGATGGCACCGCATCTAGCACATCGATGCCATCAATCCGGCTACCCAATCCCAGCGATTGGGTGGCGATAACAACGTTGTCTTTGGGGTGCAGTTTGACGAACAAAACTTGTTTAGGGGGCATGGTGCTGGAGTCTATTGGCGTATGTTGGTGTCGGTGTTTGTCGGCGAGAGTCGATTAATGGTCATTTTTTATTGTATTATGCATTGCACGAAATCTCCTTACTTGCTGGCAAAAATCCTACCTGAATGACAACAACATCGCAAAAAAAACGAACTATTATTGTCATGGGGGTGTGTGGCTGCGGCAAAACGACTTTCGGAAGAAGACTAGCAATCCAGTTAGGCGCACTTTTTATTGAAGGTGATGAGTTACATCCCGCAGTTAACATCGAAAAAATGTCCAATGGTGTGCCTCTGGCCGATGAAGACCGCTTTCCTTGGCTTGAAATCATACGAAAACATTGCGATGACGCATTCAAAGATGCACACATTGAAACCGTTGTTGTTGCGTGTTCAGCGTTGAAAAAGAGCTATCGTCGTTTACTAAGGGAAAACACCGCGGAGACTTGGTTTGTCCACCTAAAAGGCGATGAAAAAACCATCGCTTCAAGGATGGCTGAACGCGATGGCCACTTTATGCCGAATTCGCTGATCGAAAGTCAATTCGCTACGCTGGAAGATCCTTTATTGGAGCCGAATGCCATCGAGTTAGACATTCGTGAAGATGGAGCTGAGCTTTGCCGTCAGGTAGAGCAGGTTCTCGATATTGATGGAGTGACTTTTTCCTCGGACGTGGATTTTCGTTTGAATCCGCATTTAGGACTGATTGGATTGGGTGTTATGGGCCAAAACCTCGCATTTAACATTGCGGATAAAGGATATGCCTTACACAGTTGGGACGTTGATGAAAGCCGTCGTCGGGCGTACTGTGAAAGTGTATCTCCTATCAGCCCAGATTCCATCAGTTCAGGCCTAAATAAGGTGGCTACGGATCAGGGCAAATCGGTAAAGTGCCATGATTCCATGGAGGAGTTGGTTAGCAATACGGTCTCACCGAGAAGCATTTTACTGATGATCAAAGCAGGTAAAGCGGTGGACGATGTGATGCAGCGACTGTTGCCCCTGTTAGATCGCGGTGACGTGGTTGTTGATCTCGGTAACAGTCACTATAAAGACACAGACAGGCGTTGTGAGCTTGCTGGTAATCACGGCGTTCGGTTTGTGGGATGCGGCATTTCTGGTGGCTCAGAGGGAGCCAGATGGGGGGCCCTCACTGATGCCTGGGGGGATCAGGTTGCCGCTCGGATGTTGCGAGGCCTATTTGCTGACGTCGCGGCTTCATACGGAGGTGAACCTTGTGTGGCATGGATCGGCCCTGCAGGTGCAGGTCACTTTGTGAAAATGGTTCACAACGGCATCGAGTATGCGGATATGCAGTTGATCTCGGAAGCCTACCATCTGATGCGGAAGGGTCTTGGCATGGAATCTGCGGAAATAGCCGCTACGTTTTCCCGGTGGAACCGGGGACCCTTGGAAAGTTATCTCATTCAAGCCACCGCGAAAATCTTTACTGCGAAAGAACCCGATGGGACCGCATTGGTTGAACGCATTTTGGATCGCGCCGGACAGAAAGGAACCGGGAGCTGGGCGGTGGAGGCGTCGCTGGAAAGTGGAGTACCCGCTACCCAGATCAGCGATGCGGTATTTGCCAGAATTATCTCTTCGCTTAAAACCGATCGTCAGCGGTATGCGAAACTGTACGAGTTAGATCGTGATACCTTATTGGGGTCTGAGTTATCGGAGACTGGGTTGTCGGAAACTGCGAAAAAGCAGTTTATTGATGAGCTGGAGTTGGGTCTATATTGCGCTAAAGTGATTAGTTATATTCAGGGATTTATGTTGATGGCTAATGTCTCTAAACAACGGGATTGGAATCTGAATTTCATGAAGATTGCATCGATATGGCGGGCTGGTTGTATCATACGAGGCGGTTTGTTACACGATATTGTGGACGCCTATCGCCAAAATATGAATGAGAACACAAACACGAATCTCCTTGAAGCACTAAAGTTTCAACAGGTACTGCGTGATCATCAAGGTGCGATGAGAGAGGTGGTCAAGTTTGGTGTGGGTCGTGGTATACCTCTGCCTAATTTTGTTGGCGCTCTGACATTTTTCGATAGCATCAGGACGGCTTCTTTACCTGCTAATTTGATTCAGGCACAAAGGGATTATTTTGGTGCGCATACCTTCGAACGTACTGATCAGCCCGAAGGGCAGTTTTTTCATGCAAATTGGGATGAATTAATCCAAGAATCGAATCTGTAATTAAACATCGAAGGCCAATAAACAGCCGGTAAATAGTCGATAAGTAGTCAATCAATAGAGAGTGAAAAGATGAAGTTAATTCGTTTTGGAGAAGTTGGAAAGGAAAAACCCGGGGTGTTGGATTTAGATGGGAATCTCAGGGACTTGTCTGGGGAAATTTCGGATATTAATGGAGAAAGCCTCAGTACAGATAGTCTCAAGAAACTGAGCTCATTGGATTTAAACGCATTGCCTCTGGTTGTCGGGTCTCCACGGCTGGGTGCCTGTATTGCGACCCCTGGTAAGTTCGTCGCCATCGGCCTAAATTATTCAGATCACGCTCGGGAAACGGGCTCTCCAATTCCTGAAGAGCCTGTGGTGTTTTATAAAACAGACACCTGCATCTGCGGTCCCAATGATGATGTGATTCAACCTTTAGGCTCAACTAAGCTCGATTGGGAAGTGGAAATCGCTATCATTATGGGGGGGGTGGCTAGGAATGTCAGTGAAAGTGATGCGAATTCGTTGATCGCGGGATATTGTGTGGTGAATGATGTGTCTGAAAGAGCATTTCAAATCGATCGTGGCGGTAGCCAGTGGAGTAAAGGAAAAGGGTGCGATACCTTTGGTCCTTTGGGCCCTTGGATGGTCACTAAAGATGAAATAGAAGATGTGCAGAATCTTGACATGTGGCTGGAGGTCAATGGTAAGCGGATGCAAACAGGTAATACTCAAACCATGATCTTCAACTGTGACTATCTGGTGAGTTATTTAAGTGATTTTATGACGTTAATGCCTGGGGACATTATCACCACGGGCACCCCACCGGGTGTGGGGCTGGGGATGAAACCGCAAACTTGGCTGCAACCCGGTGATATCATGAAGCTAGGTATTGAAGGACTCGGAGAACAACAACAAACCGTGGTTTCTTTCCCCGGCTAGATTCAGGTATTCACTATGCAAAATCAACAAACCTTTTTGGTAACGGGCGCCATGGGTTGCCTTGGTAGTTGGGTTCTACGCAATCTCCTAGATCAGGGCGCGAGGGTGGTGGCCGCCGACTTAGCAACGGAGCCGTCAAGGGCGAGGTTATTGATGACCGACGCTGAAATAGCAGACATCAATTGGGTGTCCATGGATGTGACTGACGCAAAAGCAGTGGATGACATTGTCGCCAGTAACGACGTTTCTCACATCGTGCACCTTGCTGGACTGCAGATTCCTTTTTGTAAGGCGAATCCTTCCACGGGTGCGGCAGTGAATGTCGTTGGAACCGTGAATATTCTGGAGGCGGCGAGAAAAAACAACGTTAAGGGGTTGTGTTATGCCAGCTCTTTAGCGGCGTTTGGCCCCGAAGCGAACTACCCAGAACGACCGATAAAAGATGATGCCCCGTTGATTCCCTCCTCGCTCTATGGGGTTTACAAAGCGGCAAACGAAGGCACAGCGAAAGTGTATTGGCAGGATTATCAACTAGGGAGCGTTGGACTTCGTCCTTATATCGTTTACGGTGTGGCGCGAGATCAAGGATTGACCTCAGACATTGCCAAGGCGATTCTGGCCACTGCGGCGAATAAGCCATTCCACATCCGTTTCGACGGCCCTGTTGCCTTGCAGCACGCTAACGACACCGCACAAATTTTTATCCGCTCAGCTCAGGCGGAATATCAAGGGGCTGCTGCTTGTAATTTACGAGGCGATGTTATCGAGGTCGCCACTTTTTTGTCCCTACTCGATGAGTTATTTCCAGAGAACCAGGTGACGCTTAAGACGAATGCGCCTTTGCCTTATCCCTCGGATCTTGATGATTCTGGGCTGCGGCGTATATTAGGCGACGTCCCTTTTACCCCTCTTCGAACTGCCATCGTGGCGGATGTGCAACGTTTCAAAACACTCATTGAAGCCGGCAAGGTTGATCTGGAGCAGCTGAATAAGTAAGGCGGCTTTTTCGCTGCCACACTGGTGATTTTTGCATATCCGATGAACGTTGGTTTCTTCAAAAATTGCCAGTTACGCCATTTTCCATTTAGCCGTTTGAGTTTTGGCGTTAAGGTCATTGAATGATGAAAACATGCCGAATTCATATTTATTCTCGGACAACGAGTTCGGTGTGTTCCCGAACCCCGAGTTATCGTCCACTCAGTCCCCCATCCCGGCTAGTCATTAACCCATGCTGACCACGAGTGAACACACCAAATTTGCGACTCTGTTCTTTGTTCAGAACTTGCCCCGAGGTTTGTTGTTATCGGTCATTCCCATTTCTGCATTGTCCATTTTGGGTGACGCTCAACGAATCAGCACGTTGTTTTTTGTGGTTAGCCTCGGTGGTATCTTGGCTGCGTTGGGAATGCCGATGATTATCCGCACAGTGGGGAACTACCGGGCCTTTTTGCTGAGTGGTGCAATGATGCTGTTGTCTTTGGCTTTGCTCTCTATTAGCGATCCATTTTATTTCTCAGCGGGCCTGTTCTGCCATATTTTTTCTATTGCCTCAGTGGATGTTTCCCTTACGTTGTATATGTTAGCAAGAGTCCCTCGCAGCGAATTAACGAAATTTGATCCCCTGCGTGCCTGTTTCACCGTACTCGCATTGACCATTGGTCCATTTTCCGGGATGTGGCTGGCGGCAAACATCTCACATCAAGCTCCATTTATCTTGAGCGCCTGCTTCGTTTTACTCTCCATTACTTATTTCAGAAAACTTAAATTACATCAGGTCGTTATTCCAAAGTCCGATTCTCTGAATGAGAATCCATATCGTTATTTATTGGCGTTCATGAAACAACCAAGACTCCGGCTGGCTTATGGGCTTGTCTGTGCTAGGTCAAGTTGGTGGCTCATGTTCGTCGTCTATACCCCCATCTACATCGTGCAAATAGGGTTAGGGGAGTTGGTCGCTGCCGCTGCTGTTTCTCTTGGGAGTGCGTGGACCCTGTCCGTGCCTTTTTGGGGGTGGGTGGGTCGAAAATACGGTGTGCGCACCGTGTTAATGTCTGGTTTCATTAGTGCTAGCATGCTGACGATGCTCGTTTTTAGCTTCAGTTCACTCCCCACCATTACCGTTGTCTTGCTCATTTTTAGCGCATTGGGCACGACCATGTTAGACGGCGTCGCCAACGTTTTGTTTTATCGGGCTGTGAAAAGAAAAGAACGATCCGAAATGTCCGCCGTATTCGTGACCTATCGAGACGTCGGTAATCTGGCCGCCCCCGGTCTGTTCGCAGTACTACTGAAATTTTTCGCGTTGCCAGTTGTTTTCTTCAGCGCGTCGGTGTGGATGTTGGTCGGCGCTTGGCATTGTCGATACATCCCAAAGCAAATGAAATAGACGTACTTTCTTCGAGACCTAACGTTAGAGGACTTCTGAGTCAGTCAGTTAATGGGCGCGGGTCCTGATTTACTCCTTGAACTTAAAATTGTTTGGAAGATTCAAGGGCTGATAACCAATATCCGACTGGATGCGAGTTTCCACGCTTGGATGGATGTACGAGTATTCAGGAATCTTGCGTTTGGCTTTTGGTAAGAGTGACCAAGGGGTTTTGCGGGATTCATGGTCTGTTAATCGCGAGGAATAATACCATTTCCCTAAAGCCTGAAAAGCGCTCCTATTGTCAATGCTAAAGACGCAGGATGTGGGATGCGGTGGCGAACACCGTTAGTTTTCTTAGGCAAGAAAATCCTAATTTCGTATTCTCGCTATTTAGACAAATGGGCGTCGTTTATTCTGGCGAAAAGCGGAGGAGAGAGAACTAAAATAGAGGGGTCGGTGGTGTCACCGGAAAAATTACCAAAGATCTGGAGTCGATTGTAGACGGCTTCCAGAGACTTCCAAAAATCGCTAGCCTAATTTGTAGAAGTTCAGACTTGAGCTGACAGTTACCCGTTTATCAGTAGCTGTCTGTCAGATAGAGTTTAGTTTACAAACTTTTCTTTCCAGATCGCTTTACCGTCGATGAGTGTTTCCATCGGCGTT
>WLWV01000135.1 GCA_012103395.1 Gammaproteobacteria bacterium | reverse complement strand
ACACCCTCGGTCAGCACTGGTTTTGGCAGCACCGCAAAGCATCTGATCTCCCCCCACCACTGTAAGTCACCGCCTTTTCATCTGTTAACTACTCTGGGAGAGTCGTTGCTCGTCCTGATAAAAGAGGGAAGGTTGATTGGTTGGATAAATGGACAGCTTGCTCTGTAGAGCCTAATTCTTCACCCTTCTGATTCGATAATTCTGTTCTGGTAAATATGTCAGATAAACAGCTCTAATTGTGGGTGTCCTAAAGTTTCCCAATTTGTGGGTGTCCTAGAGTTCTCCTAGAGTTCTATTTGAGTTACATCGAGCGAAAACCAGTTAGTGGCTTGTTCCTGTTTTTAGTGAGTAGTTTCCATCACTATCCATGGTAAAAATTTGATCCACTTGGGGGTGTCTGATGGGTTCTCCTGAGTCATCAGGAAGAAGGTTTTGTTCTGATACATAGGCGACATATTCCGATTCCTGGTTTTCCGCTAGCAGATGGTAAAAAGGCTGCTCCTTTATGGGGCGAATGGATTCGGGGATGGCTTCATACCACTCGTCGCTGTTATCGAATTGTGGGTCTATGTCGAAGATGATGCCGCGAAAAGGGTAGACACGATGTTGGACAACCTGGCCCAGTTGAAATTTGGTCGTTACTATCATTGATTCCCTTAGAATGACTTCCAGATATGCCCTTTAAAAGGGGCGGTTAATGACGATGATGGCTGCGGGTGAGGTGGTGGTTCGTCCTGTTTCAAGTAGTTGTTTTCAGAGAAAGACCATAAGATTTTATGACCAACCTATACCTTAACCATCTGTTCAATACAGTTTGATTATAAAATCATCTTATTGGTTTATCCATTGCTAAGGTGAGAAACTTTTGATTGACACTGGAATTGAGAGGTTACATTGGGTCCGCAATAGCCAATATTTTGCTAAGGTCGTCGGATTTGGCCTCGATGCATTATTATTTGAGTATTAGTGTTTAAGAAATCTTTTACCTTAGTGTGCTAGACAGAAAGAAGCCATTTGATTTGAGGGTACACTACCTTCAGTAAACCGACTTTATGCTTGATGACTTTTTCGTTAGTATGGATCATTGAGAGTTACCTCGTTGTGTTTTGATATTGTTTGGTAACTACATCAAAACGGGTAACTCTCATTAAATCAACCCTCGCTTCGCTCGGATTGATTTAATACGGTGTCAGATTTGGTCTAAACTTCTACAAGTAAGATGTATTCTTTTTTACGAATCCGGAAACCCGATTCCAATAGATCGCGTCTTCGCTAGGTTGCTCGTTGGGCGCTGTTTGATGGTCGCTTCTTGCTTGATCAGAACGAAAGTCGTCTATTTCTTTTAGTTGCGCTTCTTGGCCGTCAGCCTGTTTATCATTTGTCTCTAGATTCTCTTTCTGGGCTCTTTTCCTTTGAGCATCGTTTTCTGCATCACTAGCTTTTTCGCTTAGACCGGTGGCAGTAGCATCTATCGTTTTACTGCTATCACAGCTAAGTTCTGATTCATTCGTCTCCCCGTCCTCCGGGCCGACGACCACGGCTTCCAATGAACATTCTGCTCCAGCGTTTCGAATCGCGTCACTAATTTCGTGGGCTTCGTGTTCACAATACGATTTTTTCAATGGAGTTGGTGTTCCATCAAGCAAGGAAGATAGTTTCTCTGGGGTAGAATGAAACAGACTTGCTAGGGATGAAAGAACCTCCCCACGATCATACCCGCTTAGGGGTTCGCCACTGAGTATGACTTTGTAATACCTTTCGGTATGATTAGACGAGTTCAAATGAAAATATAGTAAGAGAAAACCGAGTTAGACGGATTGAGTAACGAATTATACTGCCTGTCTAGTGACGAAAATGCCTCATTCCGGTAAATACCATGGCAATCCCATGCTCATTTGCAGCTGAAATCACCTCTTTATCATTCAACGAGCCTCCGGGTTGAATAACCGCAGTAACTCCAGCCTCAGCCGCATTGTCCAGTCCATCTCTAAATGGGAAGAAGGCGTCGGATGCCATTACCGCGCCTCTAACTTCCAGTCCGGCATGTCGTGCCTTAATTCCGGCTATTCTTGCTGAATTCACCCGGCTCATTTGCCCCGCCCCAACTCCAACGGTTTGGGTATTCTTTGCATATACAATGGCATTTGATTTCACAAACTTGGCAACTCTCCAACCAAACGCCAAATCTAGTAACTCTTCCTCAGTCGGAGACCGGTCCGTCACAATCTCCATCTTCGAACACAATTGAAGATCTGTGTCCTGAACCAACAGCCCACCGTTTACTTTCTTGTAGTCGAATCGTTGAATATCAGCCTGACTCCAATAGCCACAAACGAGCACACGGACATTTTTCTTGTTTCGCAGAATAAGCGATGCTTCTTCTGATAATGTTGGGGCAATGATCACTTCCACAAACTGGCGATCGATGATCGCTTGAGCGGTATCGGCTTGCAGTTGTGAACTAAAGGCAATAATTCCACCAAACGCAGATTCTGTGTCAGTGGAAAATGCCGCGTCATAGGCTTCCAATTGACTCGGTTTTACTGAAACACCGCAGGGGTTGGCGTGCTTTACGATGACACAAGCATGTTGCTGGTCGTCAGCTTCGAAGCCAAACTGCTTCACACATTCTAAAGCAGCATCGGTGTCCGCAATGTTGTTATAGGATAAAGCTTTCCCTTGCTTTTGTATGGCGTTGGAGACACTCGGCGTCACATCATCACCCACATAAAACGCAGCCGATTGATGTGGATTCTCACCATACCTCAAGGGCTGTTTTTTTTGATACTGCAAGTTAACTGTGCGAGGAAAAGTATTCGTAACCGTCGTAGAGCCATCAACTCTCGCCCCAAGATAATTTGCAATTGACCCATCATAAGCCGCAGTGTGCTCAAACGCTTTGACTGCAAGGTCAAAGCGTAACGATTCTGATAAATGGTTTTCGTTACCTTTCATTTCCTCCAGGACCCGACCATAGTCCAACGCATTCACCACCACCGAAACATGTTTATAATTCTTTGCCGCTGCTCTCAGCATGGTAGGTCCGCCAATATCAATATTCTCAATGGCATCGGTAAGCGTGCAATCTTTTTTTGCGATCGCTTCGTTAAAAGGGTATAGATTCACAACGACCAAATCGATGGCGTCAATGTTATGTTCCTTCATAATCTCAGCATCCTGATCGAACCTCGCCAAGATTCCCCCATGAATCTTTGGATGCAGGGTTTTGACTCGTCCTCCCATGATTTCTGGAAAACCGGTATATTCACTCACTTCCAATACATCAATATCATTATCACTTAACAGCTTCGCCGTTCCCCCTGTTGATAGAATTTCGACACCAGCATCCACCAAACTTCTGACAAAGGCAATAATGCCCTTTTTGTTGGAAACACTAATTAGTGCTCGACGAATAGGAAATGACATAAGACAAAAATGAGGGGTACTATTAGGATATAAAACTGCCTATTTTATACGAAATCAACAAACGTTTAAGGGAACGACAGGTAAAGCCCGCTATTGATTTAGCACATCAGCAAAATAAGTGGGCCGCTGAAATCAACTACGCCGTTTTCCAAACTAATCTCTGAAAAGAGGTTACTATTAGAGGTAGAGGGTCGTCTCTTAGAATTTCGATCAGGGGAATAACTAAACTCTCTCTTAAACAAGCCCATAAGACTCTAGTTTTTTCCGCAGTGTGTTTCGATTAATACCAAGAACTTTCGATGCCTTGGTCTGATTATTCTGACAGTGTTTCATCACCACAACCAAAAGAGGTCTCTCCATTTCAGACAGCACCATCGAATAGACACCACAAGGTTGCTCACCATTGAGATTCCCGAAATAGGTTTCAACGGATTCCTTTACGTGTTCAGACAGACTTTTACTTTGGCTTAACTCTTCATCAATCAAGATACTGCTGCCCGACACAAGTTATTCAGATTTAAGTAAAATGCATCAACGGCTTTCCATTGAGCATCCGGGTATTCCATTTTATTTACTTTCTCGCGGAAAACACCAGAGTCCGTAAAATTTTGCGTATACCATTTTATATGTTTCCTAGCAATTCGAACACCCTGAAATGAACCATAAAAAGAATAGATGTCTTGGAGGTGCTCAAGCACAATTTCTCGTTGGACAGCAAAGCTTGGCATCTTAGGTTGGGTTCCGTCTTTTAGGAAATTCGCAATCTGGCCCGGAAACCACGGAGCCCCATACGCACCTCGGCCAATCATCACACCATCGGCTTTGGTGTAATTTAGCGCCTCTTTAATGGCACTAGCACTATCTAAATCACCATTCACAATTACCGGAATAGAAACCGCTTCTTTCACCTCTCGAACAGTTTTGTATTCCACGCTGCCCTTGTACATACACGCCCTCGTTCGACCATGTACCGCTAGGCATTGAATCCCAGATAATTCTGCTATTTTTGCTATTCGAACACCGTTTTTATGCTCCAGATCGATACCAGTCCTAGTTTTCAATGTAACGGGGACATCAACCGCAGTAACAACCTTCTCAAGAATTTTCCCAACCAGCACCTCGTCTCCCATCAGCGCCGAACCTGCTAGCCGTTTGAATACCTTTTTAGCTGGACAACCCATATTGATATCGATCATTGACGCGCCCTGATCAACGTTGTAACGTGCAGCATCAGCCATTGCATCAGGATCCCAACCGACTATCTGAATACTACGCGGAGTCGGCTCACTTAAATGCACACCACGTTGTTTCGATTTTAGTGTGTTTCGCAAAGAGGCCACCGAAGAGGTCATCTCCCCTGTGACCATCCCTACTCCCAATCGGCGACAAAGCAGCCTGAACGGTAGATCAGTGACTCCCGCCATAGGTGCTAAAAACACATTATTAGGGAGCTGAAAATTCCCGATATTCACAGCGACATCACATCAAACAGAATTTGCACTAACAGAAACGGCAACCACAAACCCTACCGCCTTTTCATGCGGACGTAGTAGGTCAAATACCACTTCTCGTAAACTTCCAGGGTCGATCAAATTTTGCTTTTCTGCTGGTAAATACAAATCTGGAGAGTAAATTCTTCTGCCAACGACCCGACCCACCCTATCCGTTAGGGTCAATTGGAGATCTGGGTAGGGTTGAGAAAATTGAGCCTCATTCACCATTTTCACCGTCACTCTTAACGAACTGGGCTGTTGCGGATGGAGTTCAATCTTAGTGTAGGTTAAGGTGAAGCTATAGGGTTCTCGACGTGGTGAGAGATCGCATCCCGCGACCTTACAAAAACCGACCAAGTACTTTCGGTATGTTTCATGCTGTTCGTATTTTTCGACGAAAAAATACTTTACTTGAACGCCCAAGAGAAAAATAAAAACAATCGTAACCAGAGACCAAACGATTGTTGCAAGTGGATTACTTCTTTTACCAATGTATTCATCCACGCCATTGGCCCTCATCCGGCCAAGCGATGTTTGCTCGTAGGAAGCGCCAATCCCAGAATAAGTGCCATTTCCAACGGCCTTGATTTTTTCTCTACGCTCTATGGTTTTCTTTTCCACAAGCTGGTCGCTTTGCCGAGAACGACGAAAATAGCTATCTGAGGGCACAGTCGGAGCAGCAACAACATCATTGACGAACTCCTCATTAAGCGGATCAAGATCATCTATCACCATTTCCAACCCGCTATCGTAAGCCGTTCTGGGCTGAGGTGGATTAACACCAATAGACCGATCCATATTGAGGTCCAGAAGCTGTATTTCGGGCTCCGCTACTACCCTGGATTCTGGCTCTTGCCTATCGAGATAATCGGCTACATCGTCTGCTTTTTGAACAACATTACCAGCACCGCCTTTTGCTAGAAAATCGTTATTGGGTTTTCCAAGTCCAGGTTCGAAACTGAGGGGATGCTCTATCTGATCAGATGACTTACCCTGCTTTTTATTGGGAGAACCGGTTAAATTCAAAGGGCCAGAGGCGAGCGGGGTTTGAATTGGAGAGGCAAATGAGTCATCGGATTGTCGAGAGAAATCTATCCCTAAATCATCAATCCGTTTTTCAATATCCGGGGTATGTCGATCTGTGTCATCAACTTCGTTTGCGCCACTCTCACCTTGATTCAAATGGATACGATTTGGCTCTGCTGCAAAAATATTTCGACAGGAAACGCAGCGCACCATACCGGACCGAGAATACGTCTCATCTTTTGACAAAGGAAATGTGACCTCACATGTCGGGCAAACACAAAATACGTTACCTACCATGTCTCTCTCCAACTAATAACATCCAGTCCCCTATTTGGTGTTTTTCGAAATCAAAGCTCACACAATAAGCGTCAATAACAGTATCGACTTGATGAGCTAAGATACCCGACAACAGAAGCTGTCCACTCGAAGTCGTTCTCGACATCAATTCATCAGCTAATGAAACTAACGTTCCAGCCAGGATATTAGCTATAACAAAATCAAACTGTTTTTCACCAACCTGCTGGAAAAACGTCTCATTCAGCATCGCGGTAAATTGATCCGACACTTCATTGACTTCAGCATTAGTATTTGAAGCATCGATCGCTTTGGAGTCTACGTCAGTTCCAAACACTTCCATGGCACCAAGTTTGGCGGCTGCAATGCCAAGAATACCGGAACCACACCCAAAATCTAGTGCCGACTTTCGACTCATCTTCGATTGGGAAAGATGGGCCAAACATAGTTGTGTCGTGGGATGGGTCCCCGTGCCAAATGCCAATCCTGGGTCGATCATGAGATTGTGATGATTCGGTTCAATTGGTGAACACCAAGTGGGACAAACCCATAATTCATGCCCAACATTAATCGGCTTGAATTCATCCAACCAAGCGCGTTCCCAATCCTTATCTGCAACATGCTCAAACATCAGTTTTGGAGGCTGAGCATACACCGCTCCATCTAGATCAAACAGCCGTAAAGATATCTCGTGACTCAGAACCGCAATCTGTCTGTCATAAGTCTTCTTGTTTTAAGAACAAAGCACTCATACATTGCTTTTTCCAAAGGGGCTCACTGGGAGACGATTCATCAAAGCACTCTTCTCCATTACCACTTTCGATGGTAATGGAAAGAGCACCCAAACCCTCGATAACCTGAGAGACGTTGTCTGCATCATCACGTTCAACATCAAGCACAACTTGAAGATAACCTATCACTAACTCATTCCGTATTGTGTTTCCAAGTAGTGAATATCACATTCTCCCTTAGCAAAATTGGGGTCCCTTATCAACCTGAGATGCAAAGGTAAATTCGTTTTGATACCTTCAATCACCATTTCCTGCAACGCGCCATTCATTCTTACCAGCGCCTCTTGTCGATTCATCCCATAGGTAATCACTTTTCCAATCATCGAGTCATAATAAGGTGGAACAAAATAATGACTATATACGTGAGAATCGACTCGCACACCTGGCCCTCCCGCCATGTGGTATTGAGTAATTCTGCCCGGGGATGGCATAAATGTGTCGGGATCCTCTGCGTTTAATCGACATTCGATGGAATGTCCACTAAATTGGATATCTTTTTGCTCAAATTGTAACTTCCCACCATCCGCGACTCGAATTTGCTCCTGCAAAAGATCAATACCGGTAATCATTTCAGTAACAGGATGCTCCACTTGAATACGGGTATTCATCTCGATAAAAAAGAACTCACCATCTTCATATAGAAACTCAAATGTCCCCGCCCCACGGTAGCCGATTTTCCTACATGCTTCTGCACATCGATTCCCAATTTCTTGTCGTTGTGCGTCTGTGAGACCAGGAGCAGGGGCCTCTTCGATGACTTTTTGGTGCCGCCTTTGCATTGAGCAGTCCCGGTCTCCTAAATGAACCGCATTGCCATGAGTATCCACCAACACCTGAAATTCAATGTGCCTTGGCTTTTCAAGAAACCGTTCCATGTAAATGACATCATTTCCAAATGCCGCCGCGGCTTCTTTCTTGGTCATTTCAACGTTAGCAAGTAATTCAGATTCACTTCTCGCCACTCTCATGCCTTTACCACCACCACCGCCTGTCGCCTTAATCATCAGTGGAAAGCCAATCTTTCTTCCTATGGCGAGAATTTTTTCTGGATCGTCAGGAATAGGACCATCGGAACCTGGAACACAAGGCACTCCTGCTGCTTTCATCGCCGAGATAGCCGAAATCTTATCTCCCATGATCCGAATTGTCTCAGCCTTGGGACCTACAAAAGTAAAACCACTTTGTTCCACACGTTCGGCAAAATCCGGGTTTTCAGAAAGAAATCCGTAGCCCGGGTGAATTGCCTGCGCATCAGTGATTTCAGCCGCCGCAATCACTGATGCGATATTCAAATAGCTCTCAGCAGCAGATGCGGGCCCGATGCAGACAGATTCGTCGGCAAGCCTGACATATTTTGCCTCTCGGTCAGCTTCCGAATGCAATGCAACCGTTGAAATTCCCAGCTGCCGACAGGCTCGTAAGATGCGAAGTGCTATTTCTCCGCGGTTGGCAATAACCAGTTTCTTAATATTATCAACCATGATCTAAGGCTCAATTAAAAACAAAGGCTCGCCAAATTCAACCGGGTCGCCAGGTTGTTTATGAATCACGCGAACCGTACCAGCAACTTCTGACTGAAGCTGGTTAAACGTTTTCATAGCCTCGATAATTCCTAACACATCCCCCACTTTCACCACTGAACCAACACTGACATAAGGGGCAGATTCCGGGGATGATGATCCGTAGAAAGTTCCGACCATTGGTGACGTCACCGTTTCTCCATTGGGTTGTGGTGACGACGCTGATTCTACTGGTGGGTCGCCCGCCGAAGGCATCATCGTTGGTTGCGGTGATAAGCTTGTCATTGTCGCTCCCATCGGCGCCGCTCTACTCAAGCGAATCGTGTTTTCCCCTTCAGTGATTTCCATTTCTACTAGCGCAGAATCTTCTAGTAGTTCGATTAGTTTTTTTATTTTTCTTAAGTCCATCAGAGTTCTCCAAGTGAACATGTTGATGTTGAATTGAAACGAATTTTCTTACTTTCACTAGTCTGGCTATTAGTCTGGTTGTTAAACCGAAAAGCACGACTGAAAGTCGAAAGTAAAGGAAGCCGCCCCATTTGCAGCCCTAAGTAACCATTACCAAACTAATAACCCCAAAAGGTAATGCTCAAAGAAAAACAAAAGAGATCAGAGCGGCCTCATCACATTTCTACCAAAAAAAGTGAATGTTCAATAGCTCCCCTGCTCGACCTGAAATGCAGCTATTCTTAAATTAGAAGCAACTCTAAAACTGAGTGCAACAAGAAAACCGAACCAAGTTACGGAAACAGATCTGCAATATGAAAATATTGAATGCCAATTATCGCAAAATTGAGTTTTTCAGTCCAGTTCGACGGGGTTACAATGCTTTTCATTACTGGTTTAGGTAGTGTAATCTGAGGTCTGTAATTTAGCTTTCTATTGCAGCTTCGCTATTGGCTTTGGCGGAGTGAACGTAGAGAGCGAAGCCAAAGCCGGTTTTTCAGGCTTTAGTATTGAATGTTGAGCC
>WLWV01000134.1 GCA_012103395.1 Gammaproteobacteria bacterium | reverse complement strand
TTACCTCGTTGTGTTTTGATATTGTTTGGTAACTACATCAAAACGGGTAACTCTCATTAAATCAACCCTCGCTTCGCTCGGATTGATTTAATACGGTGTCAGATTTGGTCTAAACTTCTACAACTAATTGCTGTACTGGGTGATGTGTTCGAGTTTCGTATCTGATGACAGTAGCGATTTGCATCTATGCGCCTCGCAAAATACCAAGGATTTAAAAAGCGCTGTGCAGCAAAAGATCACCCACATAGCGCCTCGAGTGCGTTCTGATTATTACTCGTTTATCATCGCTTTAGCCTGTTCAACCCATTTCTCCCGCTCTATGCGGCCTTTGAAGCTGAGTTGTTCGTTGATCATGGCTGTTTTTTCTTCATCCAACTCTGCGATCTGTTTGAATGTCGTAATTCCCAGCCCGTGCAGTTTCTTTTCAAGCACCGGACCAATCCCACTTATTTGGGTTAGCTCATCCGAGTCAAGGGTCGTTCCCGATTCCAAATCATCGGCGAGTAGGCTGGCCTGAAGGTTTTCCGGCCCAGCAGAGTCGGCGTTTTGCTTGGCAGTCTCGGGTATCGTTTCAGGACCCTCTGTGTGTACTTCCTGAGGCAACTCGTCCTGAGACGCTTCGACATTTTCAACTGGCTCAGTCGACACAAAGGTCGACGCAACAGGAGCGCTGGCTTCTTCTACGTGATGACCTGACTTCTTGCTGAAATATTGTTTTATCGAACACCATAGACAGCAAAGGCAGGTCATATTTCTGCAGTTTTTCGTATCAGACATAATTATGTTTCCTTTATTATTGAACCCTGAAACCGAATTTACTCGGTATCGCGAATGTGTGTATTATAAATTATTCTGAGTAACTATCTGTGCTCTTGTAAATACTGATTCTTTTCAATATTCGTCACTATTAAACGGCATTGTTCATATTGGCCCGATGTATATCAGTCAGGATAAAAATAGCGACAAACCAAACCCAATAAACGTTGTGCCACTCGTGCGATTGAAAATATTCAGCCTCCCCGGGCTATTTAACCAGACACGAATCTGACTAGAAAGATAAGCGTATGTCAGTAGCACAAGTCCTTGAATCAGGATCATTGTTATCGCCAGAACTAAATATTGAGAAACAAGTGGACGATTGAGATTGACAAACTGAGGGAATATCGCAACGACGAACCCGATCGCTTTGGGGTTACTAAGGGTCACAATCAACCCTCTGCGATAAAGCTGCCCAGTATTCAGCTGTTTCACTGAATCAATTTGTTGGCGAATCCCGATCCGGTCTTTCTTAGTAAGCCACATACGGATGCCAAGGTAAATCAGATAACTACCACCGAGCCACTTTACCACGCTGAATATGTAAGTGGAGTATTCGATCACCACCCCCAAACTCGCCACGGTGATCGATGAAATGATCAGAAATCCGGTCATATTACCCAAAATGGCCATAAACGCATTAACCGGACCGTGCAACATCCCATTCGTAATTGCCAAAACGACGGCGGGACCTGGCGACACCATCAAGATAATGACGATAACCGTGTAGACCCAATATTGATCAATAACTCCCATTAACAGCGACTAATTTGGTAGTCCGCTCTTTCTAGCCAGTTAGAATTAACCTCGATCCCCCAGCCTGGCCCGTCAGGGATCGCAACCTTTCCATCTACCGCCACAGGCAAATCAGTATAGACGTCATACTGCCAAGGATAATAGTCTTCCTCTTCGATGGCGAATTCAACGTAAGGGCCTGCGTTTTCTATCGCACCCATCAAATGGAGAGTAAAAATTGTCACTAGTGACAAATTTGCAGCATGGGGGGTGATGATCTTTCCAGCATTTTTCGCCATTTCCACAACTCTTAAAGTTCGCTCAATCCCCCCCATATAACAGACATCGGGTTGAAAAATATCAACCACTTCGGAGTCAATCATGTGCTTCCATAAAGTCAGATTACAATCCTGTTCTCCACCTGTCACATCCAGCTTAAGTGCCTGTTTAACTTCACGAGTCCAGTCAAACTCCCAATACGGACAAGGCTCCTCGAAATGCTGAATGCCATTATCTTCAAGTATTCGGCCCACTTCAATCGCTCTTTCGGGAAAATAGCAACTGTTTGCATCTACCAATAAGTCGACCTCATCACCCAGAGCTTTACGTATGGCGGGGACTATGTCTTCCGTTCGACCAGGCCACTCATCCTGATTTCGGCCACACTCTGCTCCTACACGAAATTTAAATGCATCGTATCCATGTTTCTCCTGAAGACGCAGGAAACGCTCCGCTTCCTGCTGAGGAGTAATATCGCGCTTCATACTGGAGGCATAGACCCGCAAAGGCCGTGGGGTGCCCCCAAGCAGTTCACAAACACTTTTCCCCTCAACTTTTCCATGAATATCCCAAATCGCGGTATCCAAACCACCCATAGCACGGCACATATACGACCCGGGAAACTTATGTTGTTTCTCGTAAACAAGGTCAAGTAAATCACCCAATTGCCCAAGATCAGAAATATCTTTACCAAGTACCCACGGTGCAACCTGCCGGTGCAGAACCATTGCCGAAATATCTGCCTGATAAGTCGAAACCTGCCCCCACCCCTGCTGCAGGTCATCCGTTGTCACCCGAACCAAACCAACTTCAGGAATACTAAATGTCTCTATCGACTTAATTTTCATTTTTAAAAATTATTACAGTTTTCAAGCTCTCTCCATGAATACTTATTTCGATATCCATTTCGGTTCCAAAGAATACTATCGGGACCTAAAACCCCCAAAGTTAAAACAATTAGAACATGCAAGGCACCCTTAGGTGAACTTATCCTTTATTCGATAGTAGCTCACGGATGGAGCAAGAAACCAGGGCTTTCCTCTGTATAGAGGCCGGGTCTGAAATTCACGGTCATCCAGTGCGGTCTTCCCATCAACCAACCCCAATAGCTGTTGCCCAATCCTTGCCCCCATATAGCTAGATAACGATATTCCAGACCCGCAGTATCCCATAGAATAATAAAGACCGTCTTCATGTCCCAAATGTGGGAGGTTATCGAAGGTATAACCGACAAACCCCATCCAACAATGAGAAATCTTGCAAGCGGACAGCTCTGGAAAAATATTCACCATCAACTGATGTAGACGTGGTGCGCTCGTCAACAGCGGTGTCTCTCCGATAGAAACCCGGCCACCGAATAATATGCGTTTTCTGTCAGGAGAGCTGCGGTAGTAGACAACCAGCTTTTTAGTATCGGTGATTACTCGGTCTTTAGGCATCAATTTATCCATTAAGGATTTATCAATCTCTTCTGTGGCAATCATATAGCTACCTATAGGAATAATTCGGCGTTGATGCCAAGGAGTCGCCTTACCGGTATAGCCACTGGTAGCCACCACAACCTTATCAGCCTCGATTTTGCCTTTCGCTGTGCTGATTTCAAAACCCACTCTGTTACGGTTAATATCATCTACCTTGCAAAAAGGTATAATCACCACCCCTGCATCGCGCGCAATCTCATAAAGCCCTTGATGATATCTACCGGGATCCAAGGAAGCATGTTTTGTCGAAACCATCCCACCATAATAGGCATCAGTACCCAGCTCCTCATACTGATCTTTTTTTTCCACCATATGGCTGTCTACCGAAAATGCAGCAGGTGTTGCGCTGAGTTGTTTATCAAGAGCATCAAACTGCCTTTGACTATGGGCTGCGCAATAGCGCCCAACCCGTCGAAAATCACAATCAATGGCTTCCTGTTCGATAAAGTCAGCGATCCATTGCAACGCATTGTGCCCTTCCTGAATGATGTTGAAAGCTGAGTCTTCACCTACTTTCGCACTAAGCGACGGATAGTCTGGTTTAATGCTAGAGCTTACCTGCCCCCCATTCCGAGAACTACAACCCCATCCGGCTTGCTCCGCATCAACAACGACAACTTCCCGACCACCCCTTGCGATCTGGATCGCCGCAGATAAACCGGTATAGCCCGCTCCTATAATCAGCACCTCAGCGTGTTTAGGTAAGTGAATATTAGCCACCTCTGGCCTAGGAGTTTTCTCCCACCAGTAAGGTTCATTCTTGAAGTCATTTGTAATAAGTTTCATCGTATTACCTGCCAGGAAAATCTTGTTTTGCCTGATCATTAGTCACATACTCTATCATTGCAGTGAGCACTGAAAATCAGTGTCTTTGGTACATATCTGACACCTAGTCATCACATGGCCATAATGGTGTTTTGATCAAACTGTAACTCTAATTGTTATTCCATGTACTTAGCAAGCAAACTACCAATTAAATTTTATGAACAGTGAATTTGATTATGTAATCATTGGAGCGGGGTCCGCAGGCTGCGTCCTCGCTAACCGGCTTTCTGCTGATCCAAGCAACCGGGTACTAGTGTTGGAAGCAGGCGGGTCAGACAATCGTTTCTGGATCCAAACCCCTATAGGCTATGGCAAGACTTTCTACGACCAAGATGTCAATTGGATGTATACCTCAGAAGCAGTCGCCGGTTTAGACAATCGCCAAAGTTACTGGCCAAGAGGAAAGGTGGTCGGTGGATCAAGCTCAATTAATGCTATGGTCTATATTCGTGGTCAACATGATGACTATAATGATTGGCGGGATAAAGGTAACCCGGGCTGGGGTTGGGAAGACGTTATGCCCTATTTTAAAAAGTCGGAAACTAATTCACGGGGAGCCGATGAATATCGCGGTGGTAACGGGCCGCTTTATGTGAATGACCCCAGTGAAGATTATCACCCTCTTTGTAATTCGTTTTTGCAAGCTGCCGCAGAATATGGCCTTCCCTATAACTCAGACTTTAATGGCGCAACACAAGAAGGAGTCGGTCTTTATCAAATTACCACCAAAAACGGCATTCGTATGTCTGCCGCAAGAGCCTATCTTAAACCCGCATTGAAACGAAAAAACTGTCAATTACAAATCCATGCTCACGTGACGCGAATTCTTTTTGAAGGCAAAAGAGCCATTGGCGTTGAATACAAGCATAAAGGCGTAGTGAAAAAAGTAAGGGCCAACAATGAAGTCATTCTTTCTGCGGGTTCCATTAACTCGCCGCAAGTTCTGCAGTTATCAGGCTTGGGGCCAGCTGAACTTCTCGCAAAGCATGACATCGACGTGATAAAAGCCCTTCCTTCGGTTGGTAGAAACATGCAGGAGCATCTTGGTTACTCCCACTACTATAAATCCACGGTGCCGACCCTAAACAATGAACTCTATCCTTGGTGGGGGAAACTGCGGGCGGGCATGCAATATCTACTCACTCGAAAAGGCCCACTTTCTTTGAGTGTTAACCAGGCTGGTGGCTTTTTCAAAAGTAATCCTGAGCGCCGTCGTCCCAACTTACAGATCTACTTCGCTGCCATCACTTACACCACTGCCCCACCAGGGGAACGGCCATTGATGCAACCAGATCCGTGGCCTGGTTTTTTAAATTCAATTTGTCAATGTCGACCCACTAGCCGTGGCGAGGTAGCCATTTCTTCTGCAGATCCATTTGCTCACCCTCAAATCAGACCCAACTATCTCTCAACTGAAGAGGACAGATTGGAAATGCTTGAAGGGGCTCGTTATATTCGAGACATGTCCAAAACACCGACACTTAGTCGTATTATCAAAGAAGAGATGAAACCTGGCACTAATATTGATACTGATGATGCCTTACTCGAAGACATTAGAAAAACAAGTGATACAGTCTTCCACCCAACCAGTACTTGTATGATGGGTAGTGATGAGACGAATTCGGTAGTCACGCATCGACTTCAGGTGCATGGTGTGGAGCGTCTCAGGGTGGTCGATGCATCCGTGTTCCCGAACATTGTGTCAGGCAATACCAATGGACCAACGATTATGGTTGCAGAAAAAGCGTCTGACATGATTCTCGAAGATGTGAAGTCTATGTCCTAGTTGACATATTCCAATGGGTATTTTATTAGACTTCTGGATATCTCAATTCTTTTCTGACACAACTCTGGAGAGCGATATTAATGGATAGTCATGGTTTGATGTTTAACTTAATCATTTATCTCTCAGCGGCTGTCATTGCCGTTCCTATCTTTACTCGACTAGGCCTTGGGTCTGTGCTTGGATATTTGGTGGCTGGTGTGTGTATCGGCCCTTGGGGATTGGGGTTTATCGAAAATGTTCAGGATATTCTCCATTTTTCAGAATTTGGTGTGGTGTTGCTACTATTCATCATTGGGCTGGAATTAGAACCGTTAAAGCTCTGGCGTATGCGCAAGCCGATCCTCGGCGCCGGTGGGGCTCAGCTTGGCTTGTCCACCCTGTGCATCTTTATTGCAGCCTATTTGTTGGGGCTAGACTGGAAAACCGCGCTTGTTATTGGACTTGGGCTATCATTGTCTTCCACTGCCATCGCTCTTCAGTTGCTTAACGAAAGAAGACTGATGTCGACGGAAGTGGGCCGAACTGGATTCTCAATTCTATTATTCCAGGATATCGCTGTCATCCCCATTATCGCCCTCATTCCCCTCCTTGTCGTGACAGGTGATCTCGAAGTAACGAATACAAGCGGAAAATCCACTTGGGTAATCATTGGTGTCATCGTGAGTATCTTTGTCGTGGGGAGGTACGTTTTGCGGCATGTTTTTCGCTTTGTGGCATCCACTCACCAGAGAGAAATTTTTACCGCACTGTCGTTGCTCTTGGTGTGCGGTATTGCTGCGATCATGAGTATTATTGGTGTTTCCATGGCCTTAGGGGCATTTCTTGCAGGGGTGATACTCGCCGACTCAGAATATCGGCACGCACTCGAATCAGACATAGAGCCGTTTAAAGCATTGCTTCTGGGGTTGTTCTTCATTTCAGTTGGGATGTCAGTGGACTTTGGGTTGTTTCTGACACAACCTTTATTGATACTGTTTTTAACTCTATCGTTGGTGTTTATTAAGATATCAGTATTGTATGTCGTTTCCCGCTTCTCCACGGTGTCATCGAAGCAACGACCTCTTTTTTCTTTTTTACTTTCACAAAGTGGCGAGTTTGCATTCGTACTTTTTGGTTTCGCGGTTTCTGCAAACGCATTGGATCAACAGTTAGCGAATCAAATGACATTGGTGGTTGCGCTTTCTATGTCCACTACACCACTTCTCATGCTGATGCATGACAAGTTGATCGAACCTCGGTCGATTGACATAACACTGCCTTCCATGGATGAGATCAACGAAGAGAGTGGTAACATTATCATCGTTGGATTTGGACGGTTCGGTCAGGTGGTTGCGCGTTTGTTGATGGCAAACAAAATTCCATTGACAGTGATCGATAATAATCCTGATCATATTGAGCGAGTGAGACGCTTCGGCTATAAGGCCTATTACGGTGATATTTTAAGGCATGATATTCTTCATTCAGCGGGAGCAGAAAAGGCTAGGCTCATTATTCTTACTGGCGATGGTAGCGAATCAATTAACCTTGCCGTTGCCAGTATTAAACGAGACTTTCCACATCTGTCCATTATGGTTCGTGCCTATGATCGGCGTCACGCGCTCCAATTAATAGACAGTGGCGTTGACGGAGTGGTAAGGGAAACATTTTATTCGGCGGTAGAGCTTGGAAAGAAAACACTCCAGTTTTTAGGGTTTGATGAAGACCAGATCGAGCGTCAAGCAAAAATGTATATTACCCATGACGTCGCTACCTTGCATCAACAAGTTAGTATTCGGGATGATGAAAAAGCATTTATTTCCATGGCAAAAACTGCCCAAGAACAACTGGAACACACTCTTGCAGCAGACCAGCAGGAAATTCTGGCAAAGCAACAGAATAAGAAGAACTAACTTATCGGTACCAATGTCTGTAAAGTATTTTTAAGTTCATTGGGCTTATTGAAAACTTCTATTTGTCAAGATTAGGTTCACAGCCAACATTCCATGTAAAACATGTCAGAAAACGCCCAGTTTACCCAAGGATCCACCATGCGCCATGTTACAGTGATGGCCTCCACTGCCTCCCTTGGGCTGATGACACTGTTTGTAGTCGACCTAGCCGACATGTACTTTCTGAGCCTTTTGGGAGAGGCCGAGCTTGCAGCAGCAATTGGCTATGCTGGAACTATTTTATTCTTCACGACCTCAGTCTGTATCGGCATCGCCATTGCAGCGGGGGCGTTGGTGTCGAAGTCACTTGATGAACAGAACATTATTCGCGCAAAGCAGTACGGCACGAATATCTCTATTTTTGGAGTCGTATTTGCGGATTGTGCAACCCTACGTCTGTAACTTCGGTTACTCGGCGCTGTAGGACAGTCCCATGCTTTGGCTATGGAATATTTACAAATCATTATTCCAAGTATGTTAATCATGGCCATGGCAATGAGTAGTAGTGGAATACTTCGTGCTGCGGGGGATGCGAAACGTTCGATGTATGCCACAGTGGGAGGCGGTATCGCGAATGCCATACTCGATCCAATTTTTATTTTCTCACTTGGAATGGGAATTAAGGGCGCAGCGTGGGCGTCCGTTATAGCAAGACTGGTAGTGGCTTTCATCGCATTTCGCGGAATAATCAAATTCCATGATCTGCTCGGTCGTTTTCAGCTAAATAGCCTTATCAGCGATCTTGGAAGCATATTTAAGATCGCGATACCGTCAATTTTAGCCAACGTAGCCACCCCTTTTGGTAATGCTTATGTCGTGGCAGCGGTTGCCAAATTCGGCGACAGTGCGGTGGCGGGCATGTCCATCATTGGCAGGCTAACTCCGGTTGCATTTGGCGTGGTCTTTGCCTTATCCGGTGCTATTGGCCCCATTATTGGTCAAAACTTTGGGGCAAAAAAAATGGATCGCGTATTACAGACATTAAAAGACGCAATCATTTTCGCCACTGCCGCTGTGGCCGGGGCCTCATTACTCCTTTACTTATTGCAGGATGTAATCATAGCCGTCTTTCATGTCTCCGGCGACGCGACTGTGGTTATCTCACTGTTTTCCACATGGATCGCTATCACCTTTATCTTCAATGGAACGTTGTTTATTTCCAATGCCTGTTTCAATAACCTTGGATATGCCCACTATTCAACGGTGATGAATTTCACAAAGGCAACTCTTGGTACGATTCCTTTTGTCTACTTTGGCGCCAATTTTGGCGGGTTCCAAGGTGTTCTGATCGGTCAAGCACTAGGTACTATTGTCATTGGAATGATCGCCATCGTTATGTGTTTTAAAATGGTTAATAAGTGCAATACCGGAGATATTCCAAAATCGGGGCCTCGGAAAAAACCATTTAATCCGAAAATACCACTTTGGCCTCAAACTAATACACGAGGCTAGAGAAGCAGTCTCGTAGTACCGTTGAAAACCCGTGAACTCGCTTTTAAATTCTCGCTTTAGTGAAATGAAAAAATGCGACTTGATTGATTTTGAATCGCCGCACGTGGTCCACTATACCCTAGCGGGAGACTCAACTAGATTGTGCAACCCTACGTCTGTAACTTCGGTTTAGTTTGAGTCATTATTGTCGTTCCACACGATATATCGCTTGTCGGCATTGCTCCATTCATCGTCAATCTCGACGAGAATGGCACTGACAAGCCT
>WLWV01000133.1 GCA_012103395.1 Gammaproteobacteria bacterium | reverse complement strand
ATGGCTCAACATTCAATACTAAAGCCTGAAAAACCGGCTTTGGCTTCGTTCGCTACGCTCACTTCGCCTAAGCCAAACGAACATCGCTAAAGAAATAAATTACAGACCTCAGGGTACACTACCATTTCGCGGAATCGTTAAGTGTTTTCATGGGCCACGGGGTTTTAAAAAACAGAGGTATCTGAAATATGTTGTGTGATAGTACACACTAATTGGCGTATTGCTAAACATCCAATAGTGCCTAATACGGCTTATCCAATGTCGTTTTTCCAATATGGCCTTTCCCGTATTGATTGTCCAAAAGCCAGCTGCCAATAAGCTGATGATCTGTTTATTTCGATTTCGCGGGCTAGGTTACACAACGATTCCACGGAGGCGGAGCCTAACGACTATCTTTAGCATAGATCGATAGGGTTCAAGCCCTCCTCAATTAGCATCGAGGTAAGTTGAATCAAGGGCAGGCCTATGAGCGTGTTGGGATCATCGCCGCTTAATCGACTGAGTAGAGCGATGCCCGACCCTTCCGCTTTTAAACTGCCGCAGCAGTCATAGGGCTTTTCGGCCATCAGGTATTTTTCTATTTGAACATCATTGAGTTCTCTGAACTCTACCTCATAACAATCCACTGCGGATTGGATTCGATGTGTTGCTGAATTAATTAACGCGACCCCAGTGTATAGGGTTAATACTGCCCCAGAAGATCTTTGCAATTGAGTCACTGCATTCTCGTGTGTCCCGGGTTTGCCCATGATATGGCCGTCCAGGTCAGCAACTTGATCAGAACCGATAATGAGATGGCTTGGATAGGATTCCGCTACTTTTTTGGCTTTTTGTATCGCGAGTCGTTCAGCCAGTTGCCGGGGAAGCTCCGACGGTTTTGGGCTTTCGTCGATATTAGGGGAGTGAATGGAAAAATCAGGAATTATTTTTTTTAACAATTCCCGTCGGTAGATCGATGAGGAGGCTAGGATAACAGGGGTATTCATGATTATCTAAGCAGACTATCTGAATAACCAAAGCTAGCGATGATAGAAAACATCGCTTATATTCAATTGAAATTCGAAGAACAAAAAAGATAAGTATTTGATTTTATTGGCGGGCCCGGAGGGACTCGAACCCCCGACCACCTGGTTCGAAGCCAGGTACTCTATCCAGCTGAGCTACAGGCCCGCACGAATTGCTTTTTACATCATATTTGTCATTTAGTCGAGCTTATTTCGCAGTATTTCGTTAACTTGTTTTGGGTTTGCTTTTCCGCCGGTTTGCTTCATAACTTGCCCAACGAAAAAACCGAAGACCTTTGGATTGCCACCTTTGTATTGGTCCACCTGAGCAGAGTTAGTCTGCAGTATCGTGTCAACGATTTTCTCAATTTCCCCGGTGTCCGTGATTTGTTTTAGACCTTTATCTTCGATGATTTTGTCAACGCTATCGGTGCCGCTCCATAACAGAGAGAATGCCTCCTTGGCAATTTTTCCAGAGATCGTGTTGTCTGCGATTCGATCAAGTAGAGAAGCGAGTTTGCTACTCTCCATGGGGCAGTCGATTATTGAGAGATTCTCCTGGTTTAACGCGGCGGTTAACTCTCCGAGCACCCAGTTAGCGGCAATCTTAGGTTCTGCCATGGTTTTTTCACAAACCGCTTCAAAGTAATTTGCTGTCTCTTTTTCAGTGATCAGTTTATCCGCATCTGTTGGAGATAAACTGAATTCCTGGATGAATCTATCTTTTCGTTTCTCCGGTAATTCTGGCAGAGATCGTCTGACACTCTCAATAAAACTGTCTTCCAACACCATGGCTGGTAAATCCGGATCTGGAAAATACCGATAGTCATGGGCTTCTTCTTTGGAGCGCATGGATCGGGTTTCGTCTTTTTCCGAATCGTATAATCGTGTTTCCTGAACCACTTCGCTGCCATCTTCGATAAGATCAATCTGTCGGTCCACTTCATAGTTAATGGCTTTTTCGACGAAGCGAAAGGAGTTAATATTTTTTATCTCAGCCCGTGTACCAAATTCCTCCTGTCCCTTGGGGCGCACGGAGACATTGGCATCGCAACGAAAAGAACCTTCTTGCATATTGCCATCAGAAATGTCGAGATAGCGGACTAGGGTATGCAATTTTCGCAAATAGGTCACCGCTTCAGACGCTGAGCGCATATCGGGTTCAGAAACAATCTCCAGAAGTGGGGTGCCTGCGCGATTCAGGTCTATCCCGGTAGAGTGATTGAAACCTTCATGCACCGATTTTCCGGCATCTTCTTCAAGGTGGGCTCGGGTGATGCCAATGACCTTGGTGCCTTTATCCGTTTCGATTTCCAATTCCCCTTTGCCCACAATGGGTAATTCAAACTGGCTAATCTGATAACCTTTGGGTAGATCTGGATAAAAGTAATTTTTCCGAGCAAAAATCGAACGCTGATTAACAAGAGCGCCAATGCTTAAGCCAAATTTCACGGCGAGTCTGGCTGCTTCTTTGTTCATCACCGGTAACACACCGGGTAGCGCAATACTAACATCGCAGGCTTGGGTATTCGGCTCTGCGCCATAGGCGGTGGAAGCGCCTGCGAAGATTTTACTTTTGGTCTGAAGTTGGACATGCACCTCAAGACCGATGACGACTTCCCATGTTGTTGTGGCCATTATGCAAAGCCTCCGGGGATTTGTAGATGCCAGTCGGTTTCCATTTGATACTGATGGGCAACATTTAAAATGGTTGATTCGTCGAGGTACTTGCCAATCAGGTGTAGTCCGACCGGTAGTCCTTTCTGATCAAACCCTGCGGGCACTGAAAGACCTGGTAAGCCGGCGAGATTGACGGAGTTAGTAAATATGTCATTCAGGTACATGGCAATGGGGTCATCGTTATTCTCACCAAGCACGAAAGCGGTGCTAGGGGTCGTGGGCCCCGCGATTAAATCGCATTTCTCGAATGCCTTACTAAAATCTTCAGCAATCATTCTTCGCAAACGTTGGGCCTTGATGTAGTAGGCGTCGTAATACCCTGACGACAATACATAAGCGCCGATCATAATGCGTCGTTGCACCTCGTCGCCGAAGCCTTCTGCCCGGGACTGCTCATACATGTCGTTCAGGTCGACATACTCTTTTGCCCTGTGGCCGAAACGAACACCGTCAAATCGAGAGAGGTTTGATGACGCTTCTGCGGGCGCGAGTACGTAGTAGCAAGGTATGCCCAAGGCGCTGTTCGGTAGTTCAACCTCGATGGTTTTCGCGCCCATGGACTCCAGTTGTCGAATTGCCTGTTGGATTTTGTCCGCCGTGTCGGCAGCAACCCCATCGCCAAAGAACTCCTTGGGCAGTCCAATGGTTTTACCCTTAATGGACTGGCTGAGTTCGGAAGTATAATCTGGCACTTGAGCTTGCAACGATGTTGAGTCTCTGTCGTCAAAGCCAGACATTGCTTGTAGCACCATGGCCCCATCCTCAATGCTGCGACTTAGCACACCAGCTTGATCGAGAGAGGAGGCGAAAGCGATCATGCCATAGCGAGAAACACGCCCATAGCTTGGCTTGATACCGGTCAGGCCGCAGAATGCGGCGGGTTGTCGAATCGAACCCCCGGTGTCTGATGCCGTAGCCACTGGAGCGAGCCTTGCGGCTACCGCTGATGCTGAACCACCTGAGCTACCACCGGGGACCGTTTCAGTGTTCCATGGATTTCGGACAGGGCCGTAGTAACTGGTTTCATTAGATGAACCCATGGCAAACTCATCCATGTTCGTTTTTCCGAGCATCACCATGCCACTCTGGTTGAGTCGCTCTACAATTGTTGCATCGTAGGGAGAAATGAAATTCTCCAGCATCTTGGAACCACAGCTGGTTAATACGCCCTGGGTACAGAAAATATCTTTCTGCGCGAGGGGTATGCCGGTTAGCCTATTTAAATTTTCGGCATTATTTTGTAGCGCTTCATCGGCGCGTTTTGCTTGGGCGAGCGCATTTTCAGCGGTGACACTGATAAACGCATTCAGGCTCTGATGGGCCTCAATTCGGTCGAGGTAGTGTTGTGTCAGTTCCAAACTGGAATATTCTCCAGAACGCAGGGACTTTGCGTGTTCGGAGAGGGTCTTTTCTTGCATGTTGTGTGCTTTATTGATCTAAATAAGTAACTGTTTTCATCAGTCGGGTTTCTGGAATGATTTCGATGGGATATCGAAATGTGTTTTTAAACACCATTCGGGTGGTTATTGTAACTCAATGGATTGAGCACAATGAATCAGATTTAATAGAGTGAGTCTAATACAGTACGTCTAATAGAGCTCCGTACCGGACATTATTCAATGACTTTTGGCACCAAATAGAAACCACGCTCAGCATCGGGAGCAATGGCTTGATACTCTTCTCTTTGGTTTACTCTTGTTACCACGTCTTCCCTTAGTCGTAAGGCGGCATCTTGAGGATGAGACATGGGCTCGATACCATCAGTATCAACCTGATTCATTTGTTCGACCAAATCCATAATACGGGTGAGCTGGGTCGCGTAAAATTCTGATTTTTCATCGTCCGTTTTTAGCCGCGCTAAACGAGCAATGTGATTGATATCATCCGGAGTTATTGACATGATTGGTTGCTATCTAAATGTAGTTTTTTGTCGGCATTAGGGAATGGTTGTTTCGTATCGCGGAATTTTTTGAACCATGTTTTTTTGAACCATGTTTTTTTGAACCATGGTGGTTTCCACCATGAGTTATTGTTCATGTTTTATCGTCGATATTTAAGAGCAAATTTAAGCTAAGCTTAGCCTATTTATCTCAATACAACGGGTTCTTCGCTGAGATAAAATAGTTACTCACCACTAAAAACGCAGCAACTTACCATAGGAATGTGTTGTTGAATAGTCTCGCTTGCATTGTTAAAGTACGGCGGTTAGCTTCTTGGCATTATTTGCCAGTACTCCAACCGCAAATTTAAGATAAAAAACATGCTAAAACGCCTCATTGGCTTCTTTTCTAATGACCTAGCCATCGATCTTGGCACAGCAAATACCCTGATTTACGTTCGCAACAAAGGCATTATCCTTAACGAACCGTCAGTGGTTGCTATCAAAAGTGCGCCAGATGGCTCGTCAGGCAAGAGCGTATTGGCTGTGGGGCAAGATGCAAAGTTGATGCTGGGAAGAACACCGGGTTCTATTCGTGCAATACGTCCTATGAAAGACGGTGTTATCGCCGACTTCAACGTAACAGAGGACATGCTGAAGTACTTTATTCGCAAAGTACAGGAAAATAAATTCTTCTCCAGCCCCCGTATTATCATTTGTGTTCCCTGTGGTTCAACTCAGGTAGAGCGTCGAGCGATCAGGGAGTCAGCGACCAGCGCAGGCGCTAGGGAGGTTTATCTAATCGAAGAACCAATGGCAGTTGCCATTGGTGCCAACTTGCCAGTGGCAGAACCCACGGGGTCGATGGTGGTTGATATCGGTGGTGGAACGACGGAAGTCGGGATTCTGTCGCTAGGTGGAATGGTGTATTCCAATTCTTTGCGTGTGGCAGGAGATTCTTTTGACGAAGCCATCATTAATTATGTTAGACGACGACATGGAGTGTTGATCGGAGAAGCCACCGCTGAGAGGGTGAAAAAGAGTATTGCCACCGCGTGGTCTGAGTCAGAACACATGGAAATGGAAATTAAGGGACGAGATATTTCAGAAGGCATGTCCAGAAGCTTGGTGATTACGAGTCAGGAAATTTATGAAGCGATTGGCGATTCATTAGAGCAGATTGTGCAGGCTATTCGTCAGGCTTTGGAGAAAACGCCCCCTGAGCTGAGTGCAGACATCGGTGAGAAAGGAATGGTTATAGCAGGTGGAGGTGCATTGTTAAGAGACATGGATAGACGACTCATGCAGGATACGGGTTTACCCGTTGTCATCGTGGAAGAACCGTTAACCTGCGTTGCAAGGGGATGTGGGCGGGCATTGGAAGAAATGGATGTGCTTGGCGATGTGTTTGCAACGGACGGCTGATCCAAAGTACTCACAATTACTTACTAATTGACCACTGATTGCCCGCTGACTCCTTGAGAACAGGCAAAATCTGAAACCCCTTCTGAATAAACAACGGTTTTCTGAACCCATGGAAGATATCCACCTGATCCTTAACCAACTGTGCGGTGTGGTGGGGCGCTGTGTCCGATTAGAAGAATCGATGCGGGAGCTAACATTCGCAGGATCTAGTATCCGATGAGCTTAATGATAATCACAGACATTCGGTTGAAGTAAATGGACTTGTTGTTTACATGAGTAATGACCGATCCACTGTGATCTATCGTTTTATGATGCTCGTTGTATTGTCAGTGGCTCTGATGATCATCGATCATCGCAGCGAGCTGCTGCGAACCGTCAAGATTGTCACCCCCGTGATCAATATCCCTTTCGAATCCGTAGTGGGCTTGCCTGGGAGAGCTCGTTTATTTATGGAAAGATATTATCCTGATAATACGCTCCACGATCGATTTGCTGAACTCAAGAAAAAGCAGGTTGTGCTGGAAATCAAGCTTCAGCAGTATGATGCATTAATCAAAGAAAACCGCCGATTGTCTACCCTGTTATCAGCATCCAAGAAAGCTGGTGACGAGGTTTTGCTGACCGAAATCATTGACGTAGGGCTGGAGCCCTTTAGTCACAAAATAGTGGTGAATAGAGGAATTGAGTCCGGTGTGTATTTGGGGCAGCCCGCAATAGCGCCGCTAGGCGTTTTGGGGCAGGTGTCCGAACTAGGATATCGGCGCAGCGTGATAACTCTGATTACCGATTCAAGTCACGGTTTGCCTGTCCAAGTTGAGCGCAATGGGTTGCGTACCATTGTAAAAGGATCCGGAAGCTCGGATAAAATCGAGTTGCCGTTTCTTGATAGGCAGGCGGACATCCAGCAGGGCGATGTATTGATCACTTCAGGTATGGGAGGCAGGTTCCCGGTTGGCTATAAAGTTGCTGAGGTAACTGAAATCGTAAAAGACGCGAATGAGGCGTTCCTGAACATAACGGCTAACACCTCGGCCCAGATCAATTTCTCAAAAGAAGTATTGTTGGTCTGGAACGATGATAGACCTGGGTTTCCCAGCCGATCGTCGATGAGAGGGCGGACCCAATGAGGCAACGGGGGGGGCATGGTCGTAGAGGCTCAGGCGTTATTGTTTTTACCGTTGTTATCGCGTTGCTGCTGAATTTGGCCCCGTATCCTGATTGGATGCAAAATGTTAGGCCAGATTGGGTGACCCTAGTACTGTTTTACTGGTGTTTAGCGTTACCCACTAGAGTGGGTGTGGGCTGTGGTTGGGTTATTGGCATAGTGTTGGATGTCTTGTATTACTCTGTGCTGGGGCAACATGCTATTGGTAAAGCGTTTGTTGCGCTGATCGCATTGATTGTTCATCGTAGGATGCGGATGTACCATCTTTGGCAACAGTGTGTGGTTATATTTTTCGTTGCCTCTGCGGATATCGCTTGTACTCTGTGGATATACCACATCACAAATAACACTGAAATTAAAGCGGTCTACTGGCTATCGGCGTTAACCACGGCTTTGCTCTGGCCGGTGATCTACACGGTATTGAGATTTATCAGACAGCGTATTGGAGTTAGCTGATCAGTGATTCCAGTTAGAGATTACCTTAAAGAAAGTAAAATTATCCATAACCGGATTATTTTCCTATTCGGTTTTGTTTCTTTACTTGCGTTGATCTTGGTGGCCCGGTTGGTACATTTGCAGGTATCACAACATCAGCATTTCTCTACGCTTGCTCAAAATAATCGAATAGACATCATTTCGCTTCCCCCCGTTCGGGGATTGATATATGACCGCAATGGTGAGGTGCTGGCTCAAAATTTTCGAGTGTACAACCTGGAAATTCTGCCAGACAAGGTTGAAAACATGGATGAGACATTGGGTGAACTCAGGCAACTGATTGATCTGTCTGACGATAACATTAAGCAGTTTAAAACCCTGCTTAAAAGAAGGCCTAGTTTCGAAAGGCAAACGCTTCGCGCGAATCTAAAAGAGGATGAAGCCGCCAGATTAGCGGTTAATCAACACCGTTACCCCGGCATTGAGTTGAGAGCACGTCTGCAGAGAAATTACCCAAAAGGCGAACTCATTTCTCATGTTGTGGGCTATGTCGGTCGCATCAGTAGCGAAGATCTAGCCCAAATTGATAACAAACGTTATCGCGGACTTGAGTACATTGGTAAGAGTGGAATTGAGTCATATTATGAATCAAGTTTACTGGGGAAGTCCGGCGTACAGAGAGCAGAAACCAATGCCCACGGTCGTGTTGTGCGGAGTCTGGAGCAAACGGAGCCCGTTTCTGGAGAGACGATGTATCTGGGGTTGGACATTAAATTGCAACGAAAAAGTATTGAGGCACTAGAAGGGTTTGAAGGTGCTGTGGTGGCCATCGAGCCTGAAACGGGTGACATTTTAGCCTTTGTAAGTGTTCCAAGCTTTGATCCTAATCCATTTGTAAACGGTATCACCAAGAAAAACTACGACTTGCTTCGGTCTTCTCCGAGAACACCGCTGTTAAATAGGGCGCTTTACGGTCGATATGCACCGGGCTCCACCATTAAGGGATTCATTTCTCTGGTTGGTATCAAGAATGACATTAGTCATGACACCCAAATTTTTTGTCCTGGGTGGTTTTCTTTGCCGGGGCATAAACACCGTTACAGAGACTGGAAAAAAACGGGACATGCTCAGATTAGTGGACACAGCGCCATTGTGGAATCTTGTGATGTCTATTACTACCGTTTAGCGAAGCGACTGGGGATCGATCGACTTCATGAAGGTATGACGCATTTCGGATTTGGTAAGGAGTCGGGTGTTGATTTACCTGGGGAGCCAAGTGGTTTGATGCCATCGAGGAAGTGGAAACGGAGAGCTCGTAATCAGCCTTGGTATCCCGGTGAAACCGTTATCACCGGAATCGGCCAGGGTTATATGCTAGTAACACCATTACAATTGGCAAGTGCAACCGCGATGTTGGCTAATCGTGGGGACAAAGTGCAACCCCGGTTTCTTACTGCAGTGGAAAATCCACAAAGCCAGCTACGTAGAGAAATTGCCCCCGTTTTCCTAGAAACAAATGAGGGAGTGAGTCAAAAGTCGTATCGTCAGATTATCAATAGCATGAAAGATGTGATTCACGGAGATAAGGGAACGGCGAGACGAATCAATGAAGGAATTAAATATCAGATGGCGGGTAAAACAGGGACTGCGCAGGTCAAGAGTATTGCTCAGAATGAAAAATATGACGAAGAGAATGTGGAAAAGAAGTTTAAAGACCATTCTCTTTTCGTGGGTTTCGCGCCATTGGATAACCCCAAAATTGCCATCGCAGTGGTGGTAGAACATGGCGGTAGTGGCAGTAGAACCGCAGCACCCATTGCTCGAAAGCTGATTGATTACTATTTGCTGAATCGTTTGGGGATGTTTCAGGAGGAAGCCGATGATGTTAATGGTTGATCGAGACTATAACCTGACTTGTAGAAGTTTAGACCAAATCTGACACCGTATTAAATCAATCCGAGCGAAGCGAGGGTTGATTTAATGAGAGTTACCCGTTTTGATGTAGTTACCAAACAATATCAAAACACAACGAGGTAACT
>WLWV01000012.1 GCA_012103395.1 Gammaproteobacteria bacterium | reverse complement strand
ATGGCTCAACATTCAACACCTAATCCAGAAAAACCGGCTTTGGCTTCGCTCTCTACGTTCACTCCGCCAAAGCCAATAGCGAAGCTGCAATAGAAAGCTAAATTACAGACCTCAGATTACACTACCTGTTTGCTAGATATCCCGCCAAGTTCTTGATCCTACTTTGTAATTGCGGCTGATCCTAGCTTAATTCATAATTCAAGACTTGACCCCGTTGAAGCTTGCATTGATGGTGGGGTGCTGTCACCCCACTGGGATCCGGTGCAACAGCATTTTGGGCGGTTAATTTATGAGGCAGTAAAGAAAGACTTTGGAGAATGTGATGAGTGAACTTCCCGCGACAATGCGTGCTGTGGTGCTGACCGGGCATGGTGGGCTGGATAAGCTGGAGTATCGTGAAAACTGGCCAGTGCCGGTTGCGGCTAGCGGTGAGGTGGTTGTTAAAGTGGCTGCCTGTGGTCTGAACAATACCGACATTAATACCCGCACGGCTTGGTACTCAAAAAGCGTGACCGAGGGTATGACCGATAGCGGGGGTAAAGGTGGTTTTGCTGATGCGGAGGCTGATACCGGTAGCTGGGGTAGCGCTGCTGTCACGTTTCCGCGAATTCAGGGTGCGGATGTGGCTGGGGTTATCGTGGCGGTTGGTGATGGGGTTGATCTGTCGAGAATAGGTGCCCGGGTAGTGATTGATCCTTGGTTGCTAGGAGTAGGTGACTGGATGGATACGGCACGTTCTTTGTACTTCGGCTCGGAGTGCGATGGTGGGTATGCGCAATACACCAAAGTGCGAACGGAGAACGCGATTTCGGTGTGTAGTGATTTATCAGACGCTGAGCTCGCCACGTTTCCCTGTGCGTATACCACGGCAGAAAATCTAGTGTCCCGCAGCGGTCTGAAACCCGGTGAAACAGTGGTGATCGCTGGAGCTTCGGGGGGCGTGGGATCTGCGGCGATTCAATTGTGTCGATTGCGAGGTGCGAGGGTGATTGGTATTGCTTCAACGTCGAAAGCAGACCGTTTGTTGGAGCTCGGTGCTGAGGCGATTATTGATCGCAATATTGGCCATCTTGAAGAAGCGATTCGTGATGCCGCGGGTGGGGTGGTGGATGTGGCGCTGGATGTAGTGGGGGGTGGCATGTTTATGCCCATGATTAATGCGCTGCGTCAGGGTGGGCGGTATTCGACCTCTGGCTGTATTGCTGGGCCGATGGTGGATTTTGATCTGCGACAGTTGGTGTACAAGGATCTGCAGCTGACCGGAGCGACGATTGTGCCGCCCGGGACGATGCAGCGGCTGGTTGGTTTGATTGATCAGGATTTGTTAAAGCCGCTATTGGCGCAGTCCTTTCCGCTAAAGAATCTTGCTCAGGCTCAGGAAGCATTTATTGCGAAAAAAAATGTTGGCAACATTGTGGTGCAACCATAAATATCAGCTTAACGGTTGTAAGTTTCTACTCTGGCAGTATGCGACATGGCTTTACAGCGAATACTGAAACCGAACTATCGTCTATAGGTAAGTTAAGTGAAAATCAGCAAGATTGAGGTATGGAACTTCGAGCCAAAATTTCGAGATGGCCCTTATGCGATGTCACATGTCGTGCAGGAATGTGCGTATGGGCGAATTATCTGTGTACACACCCAAGCTGGAATCTCTGGTTTAGGCGAAATCGTTCTATCACCCTCGTTGCCTGAAGCAGATCGCTTAGAACGAATATCTGATGAATCTGATTTTCTATCCAGTTTTATCGGGCAGGATATTGAATCACTGGCAGCGTTCGCCAGGGAAGTGCAACAAACCGATTCCTGGCAAGGTATTGCATTTGGTCTTGAAACGGCTTATTTCGATATCCAGCGCCAATATCGAAACTGTTCATTTGCCGACGTTCTTGGCGGCGCAATAACCGAAGATATTAACGACTACTTCTCGATTTCAGAAAGCGCTCCAGATCGGATACGTGAACGCCTTGAAATAGCGGGCCCGGAACGTACCGTGATTCAACTTAAGCTTGGCGTTGGCTTATTGAAAGACGACGACGCGCAAATCAAAACGGTACTGGATGGTATGGCCAGTTATCAGACTTTATTGGCGGATGCCAATGGCGGGTGGTCGCTGAGTGATGCACTCGAAATGGCTAGGGAAATTCATGATCCCAGACTGGTTTGGGAAGAGCCTTGTCAGCGCTATGAAGACAATATCGCTGTTGCCCGAGCAACTGTTACGCCTGTGATGCTGGATGGTCAATCATGTAAGACCCTCGCGGCTGCCCAAAAAGCAATAGCCGATAACATTGCTGAGTCTATTTGCATTAAACCGGCTCTGATTGGTGGGTTGACCTTGGCGCGGGAGGTGCGAGACTCGTGCGTCAAAGCGGGAATGAGTATGCGAATAGACGGCCCGTGGTGTGGCGACATCGCCAGTGCCGCAATCCTCAATCTTGCCCTAGGTGCGCCAGAGGAATTGCTTATCGCGGGTTGTGATCTTCGCGAGCCGTTAACTATCGAGCCCAATCTGGGCGGGGTAAACTCCCCTGCACCTGCTCGTATTGCGACGCCGGTGAATGGGTTTGACATCGGCAGGGTGAGAAGTAGTCTGGGAACTCCTGAAGCTATTTATGGTTAAATACTTAGCGGACGACGCCACTGTAACGGGTTCATCACTATGAAAATCAAGAAAATCCCCCTCGATTCTGCCTGCTTTGAACACGAGATTCTTAGCCGGGACCAAGCACAGAAGAAATCGATATCCCTATCCGGTCTTGTCGCAACCCGAGCATTTCATTTACGCCGGCTAACGAGCACCGGATTAGGGTACCAAGATCGACCTAACACGCTTAGCGTACCTTTGCCCTTTGCCCTTTGCCCTTTGCTTAGGTGGAATTTTGAGTAGCATCCCATAGGAGAGCAACGATGAAAATATCAAGAATTTCGGTTTACAAAAAAGCCTTACACTACGAACGGGGCGCGTATGTATGGGGCCGTGGCAATGTGATAAAAGCGGGCGCATCGACGATTGTTGTTATCGACACCGATGCGGGTTTATCCGGTTGCGGTGAGTTTTGCCCCTGCGGTGATAATTACATGGTGGCCCATCAGGAGGGGACGGAGGCTGCTGCTAAGTTATTGGCCCCGGTTTTGTTGGGAGAAGACCCCCGACAGTTGGCTCGGATTGAGCGTATGATGGATCATGTGATCCAGGGCCACGGTTATGCCAAAGCGGCGTTTGATGCGGCTTGTTGGGATATTCTTGGCAAGGCGACAGGACAGCCCGTCTGGTTATTGCTTGGCGGAAAATTGACGGATGGCGCGCCCATGTATCGTCCAGCACCGCAAAAATCACCGGCAGACATGGTCAAGGAGTTGGATATCCTGCGGGCTGATGGTTATAAGCAGTTTCAGATTAAGGTGGGTAGTGACTGGCGTACTGATATTGATCGTATCCATGGGACGGTGGGTGCATTGAACGGCGATGAGAAAGCGCTGGCTGACGCTAATCAAGGTTGGCATGTTGACGAAGCGCTAAAAGTCGCCCGGGCCCCCCGTGACCTTGACTACATTATGGAACAGCCCTGCCATACTTATGAGGAATGCCTACAGGTTCGTCGCCGCTCTGACCTGCCGATGAAATTGGATGAATGCATTACCGGTATCGCCATGGCACAGCGTGTGGTTGCTGATCGCGCCGCTGAAGTCGTCTGCTTAAAAATTTCTAACCTAGGTGGTCTATCAAAGGCACGTCGGGTTCGTGATTACCTGATTGATAATCGTATCCCAGTGGTCAGTGAAGATACTTGGGGGGGAGAAATCACTACCGGAGTGATCTCGCACTTTGCGGCGTCAACACCGGAAGAGTTTCTTGTGAATACTACCGACCTGCACAGCTATAATCTTGAAACGACCGGTAAACCCGGACCTAAAACTAAAAGTGGGAAACTGTATGCATCCGACGAACCGGGTTTGGGGGTTGAACCGGATTTCGAATCTTTAGGCCAACCGGTGGCTGTGTATCAGAAAGACGGATGATCGGTTGAACACAGATTTATAACTGAGGTCAGTGTCGTAATGATTCCTAGTTGGAATGCCCACTCCGTAGAAAATGTTGGCGGGGAGGCCAATGACGGCGTCAAGCCCGTTGCGATCTTTAATGGCCTCCCAAAGGGTATAAAATAAAGGATAAAGTATGTAGAATAAGTGCTAGGAAAAGGGAGAGGGAAACCTGTTTGCGCTTTCCTACGCATTAATCCTGCTTATTGTTAGTAAAAGCCAATTTTTGGCCCAGTTGTAAGGGATTCTCAGTGTTGCTTTTCGATCTGCAATAAGTGCGATTATCAATTAACCAAGGAGTGGCTGAATACATCTGGACGAGTCAATTAGACTGGCCAGAACTTTCTTAGTAACGGTGAGTCTGGATTAGGAAAGTTACTCCATTGTCAAAAGTCTGAATAGCTGAATTTTCTTCTATGTCAATCACATTGTGAAATCAGTCCACTCAGGTTTTGGATATACGGAAAACTATCATGAAAATAATCGGATCATATTCATCTCTAAAACTGCTGTGCGTTAGCTTATTGCTCACTTTTCTGACCGGATGCGGTGGCGGCGGAGATGCGAGTACAACGGGTGGTGGAGGTGACAACAGCAATGTAAGTGCTGTCCACTGTATTAGTGTCTCAACTTCCTCTGAGCCTAGGATCAGGTACGTGCTGACTAACAACTGTAGTTCAACAATTATTGTGCTAACGACACTTAGTGATCGATTCGTCATCTCTGGAGGAGGTCATCAGGCCACGACGTCCAATGCCAGTTACTTTGCAGCCTGCTTTTCGCCCCAAGAACCAAGTTTATTTTTAGAAGGGCTGCGTTTTTTCTGCGATCAAACAGCGACAGAGCTACCTCCCCTGACCGAGCGCTAAATAGATTCCAGAATGGGGCAGAACTGGGGTCAGTGTCGTAATGATTCTGATCCTAGTATCTCACCTTTTTGTTCAGACGTACTACGTCTATTTTCAATCACCTCTGTTATCTGCTCAGCAGGTTTGGCCGGCTGGGCAAGAGTCATGGTGTTGACCCCGTTGACACGGGCGGTTAATTCATTGAGCTTTCGAAGTCTGGTCAATAAATAAGGTGTTATCGGACTTTGTATACATGAATTCGGTGTGTAATTTCTGGTTCACCGTATGGCATAGAGTGGAAGCTTGAACTCTTAAATGCGAATTCCCATTTTTCCTCGATTTCAAGTTTACTAATTATTGCTGGGTATTCTGGTTCTTGTAAGGCATCGTCACGCATGCTGAAAACAATAGGGGCTCCAGTTTTAGCAACCCTGATTAATTCGTCAAAAGAATGGGGCGGTGCATGTTTTGGGGTAATTGTGCCCGCAGAAATGATGGCACCAAAGTAGTTGTCAGGGAAATCCAGAGTCTCACCCAACGTTGCTTGGTGTAGCTCTGAGTAAATGTTTTTTGATCGGGCGACTTCAAGCATACCGTCGGAGAGGTCTATACCAACTATTTCTTCATATCCCAGCATCTTTAAAGGTTCTGATTGAATTCCACCTCCGCAACCCGCATCGAGTATTGGTGAAGTCTCTGGCGGAACGTGTCGGATAAACGTTGCCGCAATCATCCCAAGTATACGATACCCCATAGCGCACAAATCGGCTTCATACTGGGTAGCCCAGCTATCGTATGCGTCCTGTTGTTCTTCAACACTTTTTGCGCGATAAGACTTCGAAACGCCTGTTCTGGTTTCCATTGATTTCCCCTTTTTGGATTCTGTAATGAGTTTGGGCGGAGCCGAAGAGCATGGTGCGTCTCTACTTGCTCTATTGAGCGGTGGAGACGCACCTAGCCGGTTGAGAGTAATAAAGACAGCCCTGTCATGCTCAATTTCTTGGTGTGGCACACTTCATGATCGGCGTGATGTGGTTCAATGGATAAGTTACATGATTCGCCGTTAAATCTGTTTAGTAAGCCAATGTTTATTAGTTAAGACTGGTAAATATGAGGGCGCTGAATAATCTTTATCCGTATTGGGCCCCTGTCTTATCTCTATGCAAAGTCCTGAGGGCCTCATAACAAGCTCCCATCGTATGGTAGTCGGTTTTGCCTGCGGGGCTTTTTAGGGCATCATACTTCTCATTCTGTCGATTCAAAATTCGATACCAAGCGCCGTATTCGTGATCGATCATGTGGTTCCACGAATAATTCCAGATACGTTGATACCAGTCACGGTAATTATTGTTATTTAGGGCTTCTCCTAACATGGCGGCGGCGGCCAGTGACTCTGCCTGCACCCAGAAATATTTGTCGCTATCGCAAATGCTGCCATCCGGAGCGAAGCCATAGCAAATACCGCCGTTCTCAAAATCCCAAGCTTTTCCCAGCGCGGTATCAAATAAACCGCGAGCCAGCGGTAGTAGCCATTCCTCTTTACGATATTCGCGCAATAGCAATAACAGCTTTGCCCACTCGGTGAAGTGTCCCGGTTGAAATCCCCAAGGGCGAAATAGGTTCTTTGGATCCTCCCGATTATAGTCTGGATCGACGCGCCAATCCTCGTGGTAGTGTTCCCAAATCATACCGTCGCTTAGGTTCGCTTGTCGCACGCAAATATTGTGTGCCACGGTGAAAGCCCGGTCGAGATAAACTTCGTTGCCAGTTGCTTGATACGCCGCAATCATCGCTTCACAACTGTGCATATTGGCATTTTGGCCTCGATAGGTTGAAACCGTCTTCCAATCCGCACTGATCTCATCGCGATAGAGGCCGTAATTGGTATCCCAAAAGTGTCTCTCCATGAGATTGAAACATTCTTCGAGATACTGTTTTGCTTCCTGGATTCCGGCCTTGAGTGCCGTTGCGTAGGCGAGTAAAACGAACGCCAGTCCGTAACAGTGGTTGGTGCCATCGATGACAGTGTCTCCATGTAAAACCCAAGCGTAGCCGTCTAGGTCTGGGTCAAGATGCTGCCGACGTAAGAAGCGAATACCGTGCTGGGTCGCCTCCAGGTATGCCGCTTGTTCCTCCACCGAGTTATGCAGATTACTGGCAGCCATGGCATAGTTAAAAACAAAACGGGCACTGCTTACTAGATGGCGTGTTTCGGTGTCGTAAATTTCCCCATTATCACGAAAATAGTGATAGAAGCCACCGCTCTTTCGATCTATACACTGCGGATGGTAAAAGGCCAGCGTCTGTTTGATATGGGTAGATAGAAATTCACTACTGGAGAAATCTGGCGTGTCCATGCTGGCGAAATTCATTCTGTCTTTGGGGTTTGCATCTGCAAAAACTCCAGAACCATTGCCGCAGTCCAGGTGAACTGGGCACCACCACAGCCCGCCCCCGTATGAGGATCGTAGTATTCCGCTAGTCCATTATGTGCGATTAACTCAAGGCTGGATCGAACTATTGCATCAGCAGTCGTGTGTTCCTTGATGCGTTGCAAGCCATCGGCGATCATATAATTTACAATGAGCCAAACCGGACCGCGCCAGTAGCGGGAACCGTCAAACTCAGGGGCTGCGGGGTCATGGCTGGGAACGAGATAGGTTGCCCGTGTTCCAAGATCGCTGATTCGGGCTGCTATACATTTTCCACGGTCTTGGCGAATATACGCAAATATTGCTAATAGTCCCGCAATAGATGGACTTTGTATCAACTCGCTTCGGCGTCGGTCCATGCACAAATACTGATTGAATTCATCGCTCCACAAACTCTCCATGGCATCTAATCCTTTTTCCACGATTGCGGCACTGGATTTTGAAATGCTTTGCTCTCCAAGTTCTGCGGCGAGGTCTGCGATATCGCTGCATGAACGCAGTAATATTCCGTTGAAACCTGGGTCAACGATCTGAAATGGTGAGGCGTCATGCAACTGAGTATTGTCCCAGCCCAGATTCCGAAAGTGCTGAATGAGCCAAATATACCGTTCATATTGCGCCTGGGTAGGTCGATGCTCAGGATTTGCGTGAGTGGTATCCCGCCGGGTAAACGGCATTACGCCCTCAGTCGGTACTTCTTCAAATGCAACATCCCAGTCAACAGAATTATCTCGACCCGCCTCCCAGGGATGGATAATCGCTACCAAGCCGGTTTCCTTAGGGTCCCGGCAGCGATAAAACCACTCATGCCAACGATTCACTTTGGAAAGCAACGTTGTTGCTCGTGTGGCTATTTTTGACTTATCTGGGCTCCTGTCATACAGACGACGAATAGCGAAGCCAGCGACAGCCGGTTGAGTAATGCCGGAAGTTGGAACAGGGCGATGAGTTTGCCAAACGTCGGGCCCCGGAAAGTATCCGTCGTCGGGTTCGTGGAAAACAATATGAGGTACCATGCCATCTTCCCATTGATGCTCAAACAAAGTCTCAATCTCAGTCCAAGCACGATCTTCGTCATAGTGGGATTGGCCAAGGGCTGACAGACAACTATCCCAATTCCATTGGAAGGGGTACAGACCATGGGTCGGTACGGTATAGTGGCCACGGTCATTCTGACGCAAAACGGCGATAGCCGCAGCGATAGTTTCGTCTTTGTTGTTAGTCAAGTTCAACCTACTTGGATTTATTCAGGCTATCGCTAATTGCGTTGCGGAATCAAACCAGCGAATACGATCAGCAACTGGCTTAAGATAAAGGACTTCTCCGGATTCAGGCCTCACACTGCTATCGACAATGACTCTGAAGAGCGTGCCGTCAACATTGCAGGTAACGAGAGTATGGGCGCCAAGTGGCTCAACTACGCGAACGGTTGCCGCAAAACCTGTTTCATCACTGGCAGAAACAATCGCCAAGTCTTCTGGGCGTATGGCAAATTTAACCTCTGGGGTGTTGATTGTGGGTCCATCAAATGTTTTACCCATGACTAACCACTTGCCTTCTTCGGAATCACTTTTCCTGTGGGCTGTAATAAAATTCATCGGTGGGTTGTCGATAAAACTACCAACAAAGTGCGTGGCGGGGTTTCGATAAACTTCTACTGGCTCCGCTGATTGAATGATCTCTCCTTTGTGCATTACCGAAATCCGGTCAGCTAAACTCATGGCTTCGACTTGATCGTGGGTAACGTAAATGGTCGTGGTGTTACTATTCTCGAGCACTCCCTTTAACTCGGCGCGCATTTCCAAACGCAGCAAGGCATCTAGGTTTGATAGTGGTTCATCCATGAGAATCACGTCGGGTTCCATCGCAAGCGCTCGAGCAACGGCGACTCGCTGGCGCTGACCACCAGATAATTGACCAGAGTATCGATCCAACAAAGATTCGATGTGCATTAGCTCGGCCGTTCTCTTGACGCGCTCGTCAATAATAGCTGAATCGATTTTGCTCATGCGCAGTCCAAAGGCGATGTTCTCGAAAACGGTTAAATGGGGGAACACAGCATAATTCTGAAACACCATGGCGATGCCGCGCTCTCTGGGAGGTAAGTGATCAACCCGCTTTCCACCAATCCATACCTCACCCCCAGACGGACTTTCAAGTCCCGCGATGATCCGCAATAGCGTCGTCTTCCCACACCCGGAAGCCCCAAGCAAAACCATGAACTCCTAGTCGGTGATAGTCAGGTTTATGGAGTGTAAGGCTTGATAGTTACCAAATACTTTGGCCAGGTTTTTGACTTGTATCTCAGCCATTAGGGGTTACCAGAGTAAATACGGCAGATGGGAGTCGAATCTCGCTCATCGGTTCGCGATTCCCCACATAGAGAACAGGTATTTACGAACGGCGAAAATGAAAATTAATGCTGGCATAACCAGAACAAAACCGCCCGCAAACTTTAAGTGCATGGGCGACACATCAAGGCTTTGTAGAAGAAACGCGGTAAGCGTTCTGTTTTCGATGGTCAGTACCGATGCAGCAAACACTTCGTTCCATGAAATGACGAAAGCGAAAACGGCTGAGGCTGTAATGCCCGGCAGGATTAGGGGGAAAACCACCTTGGTGAATGCTTGCACCCGGTTGCATCCCAACGTCCATGCCGCTTCTTCAAGTTCAATCGGGATACCAGAAAACAAAGAGAAAGTAATCAGTACTGAAAAGGGTAACGCTAACATAGTATGCACTAGAGCAAGCCCGAACATCGTATCGTCTAATCCTGTTCGGATAAACATTATGGCCAACGGCAAGGCCAATAAAGGTAAGGGAAATGCCCTAGTCATCAATATCAGTACCCTGAAGGTCGTCTTTCCCCTAAATTCGAATCGAGATAAAGCGTATCCGGCGGGTGCGCCAATCAAAATGGACAGCACCATGGTAATGGTAGCGACAATGATTGAGCTTTGTAGTGCTTTAACGATGCCTGAAAATCCAGCGAAGAACTCAAGACTCGCAACGTTAAATGATGGAAAAAATCGTTTAGGAAATGCAATAACTTCCTCGGGCGTAGAGAGTGAATTGACGATCAGAAGATAAATAGGCAGCAACACCCAAACGCATAAAATTAAGGTCATTGTTTTGAACAGTAAACGTTCGGACTGGCGGGAGTTGAAGAAGCTGCCCCGGTTCTTTATGTTCAAATCTGGGCCTCTTTAGGTACACGTAAAACCCGAATAATCACGAGGGTAAATGCAATCGAAACAGCCAGTATCACTAATGCCAATGCCGCAGCAACATGCCCGTCTTGCAATGCGAATTGATAGTTATATGTTTCTCCCATCAAGACAGGAAAACTCGTTCCTCCAAGTGCGGCAACAACAGCAAACACTTCGAATGCCAAAATGACTCGCAGAATCAATGCGGTTTGCAGGCTGGGGCGAAGCAGAGGGAGGGTGATACGCCATAGTCGTTGCCAGCGAGAAGCGCCGAATACTTCAGCAGCCTCGTTATATTCTTTTGGGATTAAGCCCATGCCAGCGACCAGAATGACAAACATAATCGCGGTCGCTCTCCAGATTTCTGCCAATGCGATGGCAAGAAAAATGGTCCATAAATTGTCGTAAGTAAGGAAATTTTGAGGCTTATCTGCCACCCCAATAGACTGTAACATTGAGTTAAGAAAACCGGATTGTTCAAATATCGCCAACCAGATAATACCTGCAGCGAGATCAGAAATACCTAAGGGGATGGTCCATATATATAAAACAATATCCCGCCCTTTGCGCATTGCATTCACCATGGAAGCCATGACGATGGATAGTATAAGTTGTATCGGAACCACCGCCACTGCCAGTAACATGGTGTTCCAAAAAGAAATAGAAAATTTCCAGTGATCGGTCATGGACCTGAAGTGTTCTAACGTAAATCCGTTATCACCGACAAACGCCTGCCATGCGACTAAGCTGAAAGGATAAAGAAAAAACAGACACAGGAAAACTGCTGTCGGTAAGAGCAGTAAATAAGGGAGCGCTTTGTTTTCCATGCTCTGTTTGGTGGGATGAGTCGAATAAAGACCTGTTCGTTAATGAACAGGTCTTTAAAGGTCGCTAACTCGGTTAAATCGCTCGGTTATTCAACTGGACAAGCGCCTTCTGAAGGTGCATCAGGAGCCCAGCAAGGAGCGCCACTTTTTTCCATGATGGCTTGAAGTGCTTTTTTCTGATCGTCGAGTACTGCACGAATATCCTGTTTCGCAAGAACGATACGCTCGAATGAATCAACAAAAACCTGATTGAACTTGCCGCCTTGGTCTCCCAGTCCCGCGGGTAGTAGTCCTGGGTTCGCGTCCGCTGATCCTGACATTGTGGCAATTGCTGCTCCAGAAATACGGACAGCGGCCGGCATGTCAGCAGGTAGCTCAACATCAACAACTGGGAAGAAGTTAGTCGCCCGTAAAGTCGCAATCTGGGTCTCAGGCTTTAGCATGTGTGCGACCAGCTCTTTCGCTGCTACTTGATCCGGTGCTGTCGCTGGAATAGCGATGCCCGCGATAACGGGCATGAAACCACGACCAGTTGGTCCAGCCGGGGCTGGGAACGCGATGAAGTCATCGGGCTGTTGGTTGAAGGCGTTGGCCAATCGAGCGGTATGATCAAACGCGACCCAAACATCGCCAGATAGTAACTGCTCTTGCATAAACGAGAAGTTAGTTGAACCTGGGTTGGTGTAACTCCAAAGCTCACGGAATTTTTCCCATGCAACAACGGCCTCGTCGGACGCAAATTTTCTTACAACAGAATTAGTGTAAGAAGGATAAAGATAGCCTTGGAAGAATCGATGTTTCAATCCTTTAGGCCCCGCAGGAAAGCCAAACTTCGGCTCACCTGCTGCTTCTGCCATATTTTTTGACCACGAGATCAGTTGGTCATAGCTTAGCGCATTGATATCAGCGCCATCGGGTAAATGCTCAAGAGCCTTTTTATTTGCCGCCATAATGTAAGTGGCTTGCATCCAAGGAAGGTATTTTTGCTCGGACGTACCCAGCATACCCAAATCGGTAAAGGTTTTGTTTACGTCAGCAGATCCCAGATCCACGGACGATAGATCGACCAAGTTGTCTGGGTTCATAGACGTAAAGTCGCCATGTAGCGCACCTAAGAGGCCGATAGTGCCTTTGCCAGCTTCCAGCTCAGCGTTTAAGCGAGTCAGCCATGGGCCAGGGTCGCTTGGTTGATAATCAACTGCTTGTCCCGCGTTAGCCAACACCTGATCTCGCATTGCTTGGGACTCTTCTACTGGTTTTGCCTGGGTTGACCAAAACAAAGTATCAGCCTGGGTGACGCTGGTGACGATGCTCGCGGTCAGCGATACCATCAATAAAGTCTTAATTGGGTTTTTCATGAATTCTTTCTCGCGTTAGGATCAAATATTTTGGTATAACGTTATACCTAATGTCAAGAGAGTATTCTTTCTTCGTTTTATCATGCTCAATGGAGAGTTGAGAAAGTGGCTAGCCTTCTTGGAGTTCTCATGTTTCGATATTTTCTTGCCATTATGGTAAAACCACACACTTGATACTCAAAGAATGATGAAAGAACCGCAGTGAGTCCCAGAGTTACCATCGTGACCGTTGCCCGTGAAGCGGGGGTGTCAACATCTACCGTGAGTCAGGTGATGCGAGGTTCCGGGCGTATATCTCTAAAAACCCGTGAAAAAGTTCTTGAAGCAGCAAAGCGAATTAATTATCAACGCGATCATCATGCCGCTGCGCTACGCTCAAAGCAATTCAGGGAAATCGGTTTACTGATCAATCAAATCTCCAATCCCTTCAATGCCGCGGTCGTTGCTGGGGTTAGCAATCTTCTCGAAACTCAGGGTTATCTGGTTTTTGTCTTGGACACACGAGATGAAGAGGACCGTCAACGGCGGTATATTGATACGTTGATGGGAGGTGCGCGCGGAGGCCTGTTATGGGTGCCAACCATGGACACCAGCGACGATGTGATTGAACAGGTTCAGGCACGTAACTTACCCACTGTCACTTTCTTGCGTAGACTGCCTAAAGGGCAGTTTGACCATGTCGGCATTGAAAATGAAGCAGGTACTTTTGAAGCCACAGAGTACCTCATAAAATTAGGACACCGTCACATCGCGTTTCTTGGCGGAGAAGAAGCTGTCGACGTAAGAATGCAGCGGGTATCCGGTTTCGCGAATGCGATGTCGCGGCACGGACTCGACCCAACCATGGTTTATCCCTGCCAAGAAACAAAGACCGAAGCTGCAAACAAACTACCCAGACTATTGACACAGCATCCAACAATCACGGCGATCATTTGTAGCGGAGACATGGTTGCTATGGGGGCAACATTGTGGCTTAGCCGAATGGGGAAAATAGTCGGTAAGGACGTTTCAGTGATCGGATTCGACGGCACCGAAGAGGCCGCGCTTTGGACCCCTCCGCTTTCTACTTTGACGGTAAATGCCTTTTACCTCGGGGAGCAATTGGCCCAAACCCTATTGGATCGAATTGCCAATCCGGATATGCCTTTGAAAAGCATTCGTCTGTCGGCCCAACTGGATATTCGTAAAACCACTGGGCCTGTGAGGGAGTAGCTTACCGCAATCAAAATCTTGTTTCAGGTGGCCACTGCTTCGACTTTATTGATTAGATTTGAGCTTTTGATGAATAGTGATACGACTTTGTTATCGTCACTAATTTTTATGAATTTAGAGAAAACGGTAGTGCGTGCTTGGCGTGTTTGTTCAGAATTAGCGTAAAAGACTGTTCCGGATTTTTACTCTGTTGCAAGCTTAAGCTCCTGCACCATTAGCGGGATCCTTGTGTTCGTTGTATGTGTCATCAAATAGCACTGAATCGCTTGTTTCTACACGCTGCATGACACGCCACCATCAACGGTTATTTCGGTGCCCGTGATGTAACTGGCTTCATTGCTGGCCAAAAATACCGCGGCGTTAGCAACATCCCAAGGGGTGCCGACGCGACCCAACGGAATTCGTGCTGACCGCTGGCGGTCCAACGCTTCCCAGTCAATTTTCGCCACATCATCACTATTTTGCTCGGTTAGATTTCGGGCCATGGGAGTGTCGATAAAACCTGGCAAGATTGAGTTCGCCCGAATTCCATTTTGTGCCTGCTCTGCAGCCAAATTGCGGGTATAGGAAATAATCGCACCCTTGGTTGTGTTATAGGCGATATAAGGCGTACCCAAATAGCGCAACCCAGCGATTGAGGATACATTGGTAATGACACCGGTCTGGCGTTCGATAAAATGCGGCAAAATATGTTTGGTGGGCAAAAAAACGGCCTTCAAATTTACATGGGCCAGTAGATCCCAGTCTTCGATGGTGGTATTAGCCGCACCACCCGTGCGTAATATCCCTACATTATTTTGTAGAATATCGATTTGGCCAAAATGCGTTAAGCAAGCCGTGATGGCGTTGTGAATTTGAGTCTCTTCAGTGACATCCGCTGCAAGCGCAAAAGCGGTACCACTTTCACTGCGGATCACATCGCATGTATCCTCTGCTGCCTCTATCGTCAAATCCAGCGCACAAATTACAGCCCCTTCCTGTGCTAACCGGATCGCAGTAGCTTTACCATTGCCCATGCCACCCTTCATTGATCCCGCACCGGTTACCAATGCTACCTTTCCGTCTAGGCGCTTCAAAATTTCAATCTCTTTTGTTGTAAGAACACACTTTGCTCCTATCCACTGCTAATGACCATCTCTCAGCTTGATCGGTTATAACTTGTTCTAAAGCTCCTTAGCTTGCCGCTTGATCTTTTGCAAGCTCTGCTTTTACTACTGGCATCACTTGGTCACAAAAGATCTCTAATGATCGCTGGGCTTTTGTAAAGGGAATTGATGCAATTTGCATAAAAACGCTGAGATGGGTAATCCCAAACTCACGTGCCTCGGCAACGATACGTCGGCTTACCTCCTCTGCATCTCCAATGATCGCGCGTTTCAGCACGAGGTCGATATTCGGTTCATTGTCGAAGGGGACTATTTTTAAGTCTGCTCCATCCATTAACGGTATCGGTAAGCGCATGTTGTTGGCCATCCGTGCATGAGTCAATACCTGCTCGGCCGCGGTACGGGCATCTTCTTTGCTGTCCGTAACATAAATGTAGCGCTGTACCGCAAAAGGGAAATCATCGCCGCTAAGCCCATTTTCCGCTCGGGTTTCTTTGAACAAACGACGGGTGGTTTCTATTATCGTATTCGGACCAATAGCAGGTGACGTCAATGGCTCTGCGCCGCGATCAATAATCATCTGCCGTATCTCAGGCGCATTTCCAACACCAAAAGTTCTGATACGATCTTGGACTGGTGCAATGGATAGTGCTGCGTTTTCAATATTTATGTGCTCGCCCTTGTAATTGATTACACCGCCATAAACACCTTGTTCAATGACATCCCATGTTTCCAGTCCACGCTGCAATCGATTTTCGATATCGAATCCGAATTTGCTGAATTCCCTCGGTTGGTAACCCGTCCCTAGCCCCAAAACAAGTCGCCCCTCGGTCAATTGATCGACGAGACAAATATCTTCAGCTAATCGCAGTGGCTCATAAAAAGGCATTACCACAACCGCGGGGCCTAATCTAATCTGTTGAGTGAATCCTGCCATATTGGCTGCGATCATCAACGGGGAGGGAGAAATGCAATAGTTGGAAAGGTGATGTTCTGCAAACCAGGCGATATCGAACCCGGCGTCGTCAACCATCTGCGTCATGATTCGCATTTGTTGAAACACATCGGCATGGGTTGATCCGTCAACCGGTTTAGTCATCAGGTTAAATAAGGAAAACTCCATGAGTACGAGCCTCTCAGTTACGGAGCCTTTGAATAAGCTCGGGCGAATCAGGTTGAGAGATAAAACAAGCAAGATCGAGGAGCGAAAACCACGCCCATAATATAGTAGGGGCCGGGCTATTGCGAAGTGTTGCAGAGAAGAGCTTGCCTATTTTAGGCTCCAATTGATTGGTCATGACTTGTTCAGAGGTTCTTGACGATTAATTAGCACTGATATGGGAGCAAAGTGCTTTCCTTAAATTACCTATCCTAGCTCAAAGAATCGGCGGCGCTCGTCGATCAAATCTTTATCTTGAAATTCATTGAGTTGCGCTCTTCGAGTTGAAGTATAAGCTCGTAAAAAAGTCGCTCCCAACCAATCTTCTGCCATCTGGGAGTTTTGCAATGATGATATCGCTTCATCCATCCCATCATGTAGCGGCTTACCGTGGCCGGCTCCGGGTAAATACCCATTACCGATTGTGGGTTCTGTCGGCTTAGTTTGGTTAGCAATGCCACATAAGCCCGCTGCCAACGTTGCGGCTACCACTAAATGCGGATTTGTGTCCGATCCGGGAAGGCGGTTTTCAACTCTCAATGATGAAGGGCGGTCCCCCACCACTCGCATGCAACAAGTTCGGTTTTCTATTCCCCAAGTGAATGCGGGGGGAGCGAAAGTTCCTTCGGTGAATCGGCGCCATGCATTGACGGTGGGCGCGAACAGCAACATGAGATCGGGCAGATAAGTTTGAAGACCGCCGATGAAATGAAGAAACTGAGCCGACATATTGTTCGGCTTACTCTCATCCCAAAATAAATCGGTCCCATCGTTATTTTTCAGCGAAACATGGATATGTGATGACTGACTGTCCGCCAGTTCAGACCATCTTGGCATATAGCTAACAAGCTGGCCTCGCCGCATTGCTAGAACGCGCAAAAAATTCTTAAACAGTACCGCCTGATCCGCTGGATCGAGCCCGGTTCCAGCATCAATACACGCTTCCATAAAACCACCCCCAATCTCTTCATGCATCTTGGCAAGCTTTATTTTTAATGGATCACAGATATCGGCGACTTCCCGGTAGAAATCGGACTGTAGTGATTGGTAGATTAATAGATCATGACTTGGGTGAGGGGTTGCGGTTTTTAAATCATCAAAATGTTTCTCTATCAAGCTTTGGCTGGTCTCATTAAACAGTGTAAATTCTAACTCCATGCCATATTTTGGATTTAGTCCCATACTAGATGCTCTTTCTAATACGCGGCGTAGCAAATTACGAGGGCAAATCGCGGCAGTCTCTCCTGTGAATTCTGCAAGATAGAGCGCATCGTCAGTCGCTGCTTCCCAAGGCATTCTCCTTAGGCTACTAACATCAACTTTAAGTAAGCTATCGTGGAAATCACCACTATCGTCCGTCGCTGCTTCCCAAGGCATTCTCCTTAGGCTACTAACATCAACTTTAAGTAAGCTATCGTGGAAATCACCACTATCGTCCGTCACCCCGGGGATCTCTAATATGACGTCAGTAGGATCTAGTGCGAGCTGAGCAGGAGCCATTCCCATCCCCTGTTCTAAAACATTACCAAGAGCGGATGCCGAAATTTTCTGGCCCCGTAATAATCCATTGGTATCGATGACAGCCACGGTAGCAAAACGTTGTTTAGGATTCTCAGAACTATCGGACTGCATAGCGAGTGAAGGATTTTTCATTTGTTCGACTTTTTTATAGAGTATAGCGAGGTCAGCCTCTTTATGGGTCGAGTAAACTTTTAGAAAAACCCCTAACCCGTGACTGATCGACTTGAGTAAATTGGTGCTATTCGGCTTTTCGTGAGTATAGTGGAGATGGCGATCACGAACACCCGAGAGAATCAGCCCCCAGAGATCTTGCGCCGCCAATTCGACGTCGTCAACTAAGAGTGTGCCATCTTGCACACAATCTTGAATAAACATCACAATTCCAGCGAAGGCTTTCTCTGGTCCTGATTGATGGTAAGCCACGGCACTACCAGGCCGGCGAGCGGCTTCACCTAACACCAATCGCGCGAGAGATAGCATGTCGGGTCGAAGTACAAAGTCAGTATAAACCCAGCTGAAATCCCACAACCGTTCAACTAAATGACGCCCCGGACGAGTCAGTGGGGTTAGGAGCAATACCCGTCCCTTTTCTAGAACTGCGGTAAAAAGTTGGTCCTTGTCGCCAAAGTATTGATACAGTGTCGGTTTGGATACTTCTGCCCGTTTTGCAATCGACGCCATGGATGTGCCTTCGTAGCCGTGCTCGCAAAACTCCGATAAAGCAGCCTCTTTGATTCGTTGAGATTTTGTCCTACGTTTCTGTTCGCGGTTTGACTCAATATTTTTTTTTGTGCCGAGTATACGCGGTAGAAAATCTGCTAGTAGTCGGTTGAATTGAGCAGGGTTTTCCAGATTACACACATGGCCGGCTTGCTTTAGCACTTCAAAGCGGATGTCAGGTTGCCGATGGTTGACGTCCGCAGCTTTATGCATTTTCAAGCTAACACCGCGAATTTCTTCAGGCCTTGCTAATCGATCGTGCTGCCCAGTCACCAGAAATACCGGACACGGTAGCTGCGAAAAGTCGAATCGCTCTGATGGATAACAAAAGCAAGCTAATGCGTCCCGATAGCTTTCAGCGCGGATATCCGACATTGATTTATGTAACAGTTCTTTTGCTTCATTAGATGCATTCGGACTGGTAATTAGTTCAACCACCTCGTGGGCAAAATCTGCCGGGCACTTACCTTCACTTAATGGTTTTTCCCGAGCAGCACGAAATGCCTCACGCTCTTTCGGAAGTGCCTCGGACATACCCGTGCATCCGCCTGCTAACAGCAATCCAGCGAGTTTTTCTGGATAGCGCATGGCGAAGCTTGTTGCAATCCAGGCTCCCATACTAAGTCCAACTAGAACGACCTTCTTGGCGAAAAAAGCATTGGCGACTTTAATGATATCTTCGCAATAGTCATCAATTCGACTGGGATGGAAACTCAGTTTGCTCTGACCATACCCCCTCATGTCTAACGCAGCCACATGCCAGTTATTTCCAAAAGTGTTAAGTTGAGATAACCAGTTTTCTGCATTGCCTCCGATTCCGTGAAGAAAAAGGCAGAGTACATCGGTTTCTTGGAAGCCGGGCTCTGGCGTCAGTATCGACAATTCGGGCGCGCTGTCTATTGCGAGGCGTACGATTTTTGTCAATTGTGAAGTACGTGGTGCACGTGGTGGATAGACAGCACTGGATAGATCATTGTCATGTAGCCAGTTCAGTGCACGCTCAAATACGAATCGGGTCCCCTCAGCAATGGTATCGATCCTAGTTGCGGTGGCGTTTATGTTCGCATCCCAATTGATCAATGAAGCGCCGCTTCCATCCGTCGATACTGAAATTTTCGCTTCATAATGAGTGACATCTTCGATACCGCTAAGGTGACAATAGACCAGAGTCCTGTCGGTATCGCTGAAGTAGGTTATCTGCTCTTTGTATATTTTCCCATCACGATCCGCAAACTCTCGAATCGTCGAACCGTTGCTATCAATGGTTAAATCGCAACGCAAGATGTCGGGGTGCCACTGATTGTCAAAATGCCTCAGGAAATTCCAAACCTTCCCAGGAGAAGCATTCGGAATTACCTTAGAACACCATACGTTTTGTTTTGCCATCGCGATTTAAGACGGATCAGGTTACGCTTCGGGGCGCCATAAAGAGATTCGAGCGGAAGCGGTGTTGGAGTCAATCTCATCAATATCCTCCATGTCATAAACTGTCATTACGCTGAGATAATCTTCCATAATTTCCGTTGTATAGGGCAGCATTAATGCGCCGCATCGACTGTCTCTATAGATGCGCTCCAGAGGAAGAGATTTAAGCATTGACTGCCCACCACAGGTACGGATTGCCAATGCAGCAATTTCCTGAACGCCTTCCATGACGGCATATTGCGCTGCATAGATACGCATGACTTGTGCTTTTGACGGAAAATGACATGCCTCCGAAAAGACACTGTGCCACAATGAGCGCATCTCAGTAAGTCGCTGATACATTCGTCCTACCGTGGCGCGCTTGGTTGGATATACTCTTCTATCGATCGGTGGTTGATTAGGCGTTTCTCCTCTTAAGTATTGCACCGTAAAGTCGTAGGCGGATTGCGCAATTCCCATGTAGGCCGGTGTGAGAGTAGCCATCATCGCAGGCCATTGAGCCAGCGTTTTCGTGAATACGCCCGCAGGCATCATCAGATCGTCTTTGGCTACGAACACGTCTTTGAGTATCAGGTCTCGTGATACTGTTCCTCGCATTCCCAATGGATCCCACTCGCCTTTAATGGACAATCCTGGCGTATCTTTGTGTACGGCGAAATCCATCGTGTCTTCATGGCGTGGCGCTTGACCATCAAAGTGTTCAGTGCAAACAATAGAATAATAGTCACAATGTCCTGCTAGGGAAGCGAATTTTTTCATGCCGTTGATGACCCAGCCGCCGTCAACTCTCTTACAATTGGTTCTAATTGGATCTGAGGTCCAATTTACCCCGCCTTCAGAGATCGGTTGGGAGAATATCGCGTTATCGTCAACGACCTTGGGAAATTGAATATCTCTCATGCGCGCAAAATCAGCACGCTCTTCGGCGCTTAAGTTTGGCATCTCATACATATGCCGTAGCCAGTTCATGGAAGAAGTATGCATGTTAAAAGTCAATGCGGTCGCACCGCAGTATTTCCCTATTTCCGCGCCAATGGTGGCATATTCGCCGAGACTAAAGCCGTATCCGCCATATTCTTCGGGGATCACCAATTTGAGAAACCCCTGCTCGGCAAGATCTTGGTAATTTTCCGTTGGAAACTCTGCATTCAAATCGGTGTTGACCGCACGTTCACAGAATCGGGGCCCTAGCTCGGTAATCTTGTCTAACATCTCAAGATGTTGTGGACGAAAGTTCGAGATGTTGTAATAGTCAGTGTAATGACTCATAAGTAGAATAGTCTAATAGTGATCTAAGCGAGTTTTCCTTGAAGCTTGCCGTCAATGACGACTGCCTCTCCATCCAGTGCGATAGTGCAGTTACGCATTGGCAAATCAAAATGCCCAAGAGTAAAACGACCTGCATATTGATTAGAGCCCGTAGACCAAAGAAAATTACCCGCCCATGCACGAAACTCTGTCGATTGCACATCACGCTTGTCATACAGCGCCATAGACTCCCATCGTGCCTTGGGATTCATACCCCAACCGATATGACTGATTCCGTAAGCAATAGGATCATCCCAAGCGCGTTGATATTCACGGAATAGCTCTGCATCTAGGTTATCGCCCCTGATTTCGGTGACAAAATCGTTCTCTATGGTCATTTCAATGGAATCACGCAAGTAGCTTTTAAACGTAAGGTTCATATCTCCAGGGGCCATAACGATAGTGCCGTTGGCGGTATCTTTGCCTGGAAAACACAAACACAAGCCTCCGGGCCAGTGCGCCACACCACCTAGATCAGTGGTAAATCCCGGGGTGCCACCACAAGGCGCATCCCGGATATCAATCACCAAATCGGTTCCGGCTCTACTGGTAACGCGCATTTGTGATGCCTCGCGCAGCATCTCAATACCCAACGCTACCTTTTCTGCCAGCTCGATTTGTGGCTCTGTCCGCTCAAGAATTTCAGGATGCTCATTGGAGATAGTAAACAATCTGACACCGGCGTCTTCTATTTCAGGCCATTCGGGTGCGTGGAGCAGCCCCTCCACCGTTACATCGACGATAACCTCTACTCGTTTTAGCGACTCCACGACATGGCGCATCCCTTTAATCGCATTGCATGCACCGGTAGATTTCACCGGAACCGGCGCCGATTGCTCAGGAGTTTGCAGGAAAACAGTGGAGAACTCGGCGCCGATGTCGTATAGAGCCAATGACGCTAATTGCATCAATACGGGTCTGGATTGAGTTTCGGCAACAATTGCCACTGGTGTGCCTGAGTTGATGCCATTGAGCTTAAGCGCCCGTCGAAAAGACGCGATCCATTTGCCTTCAGGGATTTCTTGTAGCATTGAGTGGTCTGTTCTCTCGTTAAAACTAAGTAAATTTACCAACTGGTTTAGTATCAGTCAATTCACTTCTAACCAAATCGTGCTTTCGGTGGTCAGCAACGGGGTAGGAAATAAGCATGAGAAGCGAAGGGGCGCACATCAAAATAGAAAATAAATGTAATTATTGAGCTTATTCGTTTCACATCTAATGTGCGTCGATTGAACAATGGAAGCATGTATTTCGGATTCATCAACACTATTTATTTAATAAAATGGAAGTAAGAAAAATGGAAACAAAAACTAATGTAAATCGGTTCTTTCAATGCTCCATGACACTAATCATCGCAGCCTTACTGACGGGTTGCGTAACCACTAATGGATTAACGCAATTTCCAGAGTTTGCAGGACACGCAAAAAACATCAATGAAATCGACGTCGTGGTTGACCTCACGATCTTGTACGACCTCCGAGGTAAGGATCTGGGAATCGATTTAAAAGATCACCAACTGACCATGGATGAAATGGAGTCCGAAATTCGTACTGGATTAGAAGGGCGTGGATACAACGCTAATTTCATTTTTCGAGGCTATGGATTGAGTTTCGAGCAAGATCCAGATATCACTTACACGCTAGCTGAAGATGGTAAAAGTATCGACCAGCCCTTTGAAGGATTTGAAGATAGCAATGAACGCAAGACATGGGCTAGCGATGAAATGAAGCAGTTTTACAAATTGCTCACGGAAAACCTATCTGGGCCAGAAACAGAAATAACACCAGACCAAATTCCTCAAGTCGTTAGGCAATTAGAAGGAGATCACTTTGCTTATGTTCGTGTGAATATTGGCGAAGTTGGTGGCGGTAAAACTGCGGGGTTGATGATAGCCACAGGCGTGCTAACGGCTATCTTGACTGGAGGTTTGTACATACATACCTCCGGGGCTGCTTCGAATACAGTGATGGATTTTTCTCTTGTTGATATCGCTAACAATAACATCGTTTGGCAAAATCGAGGGGGAGCTGGAAAGTCTGAACTTATTCGCCATTCAGTAGTTAGTACCTTGATGCCACTTCAAAATAAGCAAGGGGTGGCATATTTCGCTCCAACTCCAACACCTGACCGTGTAAGGATAGCCGACCCAGACCCTGAAACTGATGAAAGAACCCCTGACTAGATCGAGTTAGTAAAGCTAACTGTGATCCTACGAATCTGGGGACAGTATACCTATTGAGCCTCGACCGCTTTTGGGGGTATAGAGTGTGAGAAGCGCTTTTTTATTCTTCAAGGAGCATGAGGTTGATACTTAAAGGCGCTTGAAGTCGCGATGGGGCGAGAGTGTGCTTCTTGAACACGAATATAGAAAAACGGTTTCAGCCCAATCGGTATACTGTTCCCGGGATTTTAGGAAATGTTCTCAGTCTAATACCCAAGCATCAAACTCGCCAGGCTCCGAATAGCTAGGCTCCGAAATAGCTCTTGGCGAGAGTGTCGTCTTTGGAAAGTTCTTTTGCCGTTCCGGTAGCGGTAATTTTACCGCCTTCAAGAACGTACAGCCGTTCTGCCAGAGATAGGGCAAAGTTAGCGTTCTGCTCAGCAAGGATGACAGTTAGCCCTAAATCGGTACTTAAACGTCGTAATACGTTGGCAATTTCGAGGCAGACTTTTGGCGCCAGACCGATCGTCGGTTCATCAACCAATAAAATTCGAGGAGAGGACATCATCGCCCGACCTAACGAGACCATTTGGCGCTCGCCCCCAGACTGAGTCGCGGTTTCCTGATCTTCGCGTTCCGCTAACCGCGGAAACAAATTGTAAACCGCCGCTAGGTTTTTAGCGATTTCTCCCCGAGCGGTATAAGCTCCGACCAGCAAGTTATCGCGCACCGATAAATAGGGAAATAAGTTGAACCGTTCAGGCGCATAACCCAAACCTTGTTGTACGCGAAAGCGGGTTTTTTTGTGTGTTAGATCTTGATCCTCGAATAAGATTTCGCCTGTGTTTTTTACAAGCCCCATGATGCTGTCTAGTAGCGTCGATTTACCGGCACCATTTGCACCGACTATTGCAATGGTTTCGCCTTTATCAACGCTGAGATTAATATCACTTAAGGCCCGAGCTTTTCCGTAAAATACCGACAGGTTTTTGATTTCCATCATCGCCATCAGCTTTCTCCAAGGTAGGATGTTCTTACGGCCTCATTCGACAGAACTTCGGACATTGAGCCCTCCGCCAGTTTCGCTCCAAGCTCAATGGCAATGACCCGGTCAACCAGAGGGGTCATCGCGGGTAAATCGTGGCTAACGATTAAAAAGCTATATCCTTGACTTCGAAGGTCCTGAATCAGATTCGCAATCATCGTTACTTCACCTGAGGTCAATCCGGCAAACACTTCATCGAGCAACAGGACCCTAGCGCCGGTGGCTAGGGTTCGTGCGAATTCCAGTTTACGTAAATCCCCCATTGATAGCTCTGAGACGGTTTTCTCGAGATCGGAAGCTTTGAGCCCAACAGACATTGCGACTTCTTCTTCACGGGCCATATCCGAAGTATTAAAAATGAGCTGCCAAATACTGTTTGGCATCAGCCCAACACGGATATTTTCACGAACACTCAAGCCGACAAAGGGACGCGGAACTTGGTAGGTTCGACTAATGCCCTTGGCAATTCGTTGAGGTGTACTTAGTTTACTAATATCGTTTCCATAGGCATGGATCTCGCCGCTGGTTTGAATGAGTTCTCCCATGATCTGCGAAAATACCGTCGTTTTTCCGGCACCATTGGGGCCGATTAATCCGAGGCTTTCACCGTCAGCTAAACAAAAACTTAAATCGTTGATGGCAGTCAGACCACCAAATCTCTTGACTAGATTTCGAACCTCAATAGCGTAGAAATTCGTAGACACCCACGAAAGGGTTGACGTACCATCGTTTTCCTTTACACTTGATTTAACGGAATAACCTCACCAGGCAGGAGTCAGAGATGGCCATTGCACGACGGCAATTTATGCTATTCCGTAACTATTGCAGATGTCCAGAATTGGCATCGTACTAAATTTACCCCCTATGAAAGTATGTTGTATTTGGCTCGAAGTGGCTATTTGATTTGCATCATCACTACCCATAAAGGACGTTATGATTCCTTTGTAGAGTGGTTTGAAATGTTACTGATCTAACTGCAATGGCACGTTCATATTTTCATGTAGCACTCGCACGATTTTCACCTGCTCATCCTCGACGATGTAAACAATTAGGTGGCGGGCATGAGGGTAAATATGAACAGGAGGATCAAATTCAGTACGTTCCCGGGTAAGCAGTGGAGATCCGCGAGTAATAAAAATGCATGATGGAGGTCATCTAGGTAACTCAGAGCTTGTTGTATACCCCAGCGATCAACTGAATATTGCCAGATACCCTCTAAATCTTCCTCCGCCGCAGGGTAGAGTTCATAAGTTGTCATGATCCAGTTTTTTTAGCATCCGTTTCTTAAATTGATCTATATCAAATTCCTTTGGGTCGCCGCTTTGTAAGCCTTGGGTAATCGCCTGTTGGAGTGACTCTAGCTTTTCAGCCCTCTGCTGATCTTTACGGATCAAGTCTCGAACATAGTCACTGCTATTGGCATATTGGCCGTTTTGCGTTTGAGTTTTAACCCAATCCCTCATTGGACTGGGCAAAGAGATGTTCATCGTTGCCATAATGTATCTTTCTATTGAATTTGAGCAATGGTGACACTTTTTGGCAAACTTTGTCAAAAAAATTCGTAAAAACTCGTAGACACCCACGAAAGGGTGTTAGTAGCACATAATATGTCCAGTTTTCTACACCGCCCGAATTTGTGGAGAAGTAATGAGCCGGACGGGTCAAATTGCAGACACCCAGGGAAAAACATCAAGGAAATCGGCACAGTTCATCACAGTTCTTAGACACCCACAAATAGGTTGACGTACCATGGTTTTCCTTTACACTTGATTCAACGGAATAACCTCACCAGACAGGAGTCAGGGATGGCCATTGCACGACGGCAGCTTATTAATGTTGAATCAACCCCTTATTATCATTGCACTTCCCGGTGTGTCAGACGGGCGTTCTTGTGTGGTCAGGACGACTACAGTGGGCGCAGTTATGAGCATCGCCGTGAATGGGTTGAGTCGCTACTTTTAAAGCTAGGGGAGGCCTTTTGTATCGATATTGTCGCCTACGCAGTCATGTCCAATCACTATCATGTCATTCTTAGAGTCAACCTCGAGCTTGCGGATTCGTTGACGGATATCGAAATCATTGATCGATGGGCAATGATTTATAAACCGAATCGTTTGATGTGTGACTATCAAAAGGGAATGTCCGTTACTGAGGAAGAGTGTGAACTGATCCGTGAAACTTTGACCCAATGGCGTACCACGCTATCAAATATCAGCCGTTTCATGGGGTATCTCAATGAGCGGATTGCCCGGGAGGCGAACATTGAGGATAAGTGTACGGGTCGGTTTTGGGAAGGCCGGTTTCATAGTCAGGCACTACTGGACGCCGCCGCTCTGTTGCGTTGTATGACTTATGTGGATTTGAATCCCGTTCGGGCCGGAATCTCCGCTACTCCCGAGGAATCTGAACATACCTCGATAAAACACCGAATCGATCAATCACATAGAGGTACACCTTCTGTTCTTATGGACTTCATGGTTTCGAAGAATCAGAACCAGAAAACCAAAGGCGAGGTATCTGTTCACATATCCGATTCCACAGAGACCCTGCCCTTGTCGTTTAGCGAGTATCTTGAGCTGCTAGATTGGAGTAGTCGCCTGTTAAGAGAGGACAAACGTGGTTCGGTTACTTCATCGACACCAGATATTCTGGATCGGCTAGGGTATACCAAAAAACAATGGACATCGCTACTTCGCCCGACGTCTTCTTGGCGACCCAAGGCATTAGGATCTCCAGAGGCCATGCAGGTGTTTTGTAAAGCCATCGGCCAGCGTTGGGTGTGTCAACGAAACAATACGCCCTGAAGATAGCCTATCGCCCCTCCCGATCCCACGTAAATCACTTGCATCTGGTTAGTCGGAGGTTCAATTATGTCTTGAGGAAAAATAGAAGGTAGGATTCTCCGCTCAACGGGCCTCATGAAATCGTTTTGGTCACGCTTGCTGTTCTATTAACAGACATTCTACGGTGGACCAGAATTTCCTTTACAGTTTTATTCTCTGGGTGTCTCTATTTACCCCGTCCCCCGAACGCGAAAATAGAAAAATAGCTTCAGTCTCTAATGGGTATACTGCCCCGGAATTTTAGAAGTAAAATTATCTCCAGCTTGGGTCAGATCAAACTTAAAGGGGGCATTTATGAAAAAACAATATCAACGAAAATCACTTGTCCTTGGAGTGGGCCCGCTGCTTGGTTTGGGTGCTGCGCTTTGTCAGCGGTTTGCAAATGAAGGACATCATGTCTTTGTGGGCGGAAGAACGAGGAGTAAAATTGAGGAAGTGGTGCGGGATATCGAGGCAAAAGGAGGATCAGCAACGCCAGTGTTGTGTGACGCCACGGTTGAAAGTGATGTGGCTCGAATGTTTGCTGAAGCAGATGCGTACGGAGACGGTCCGTTGGAGTTGGCAGTTTTTAATGTTGGTAACAGTATGCCGGGCAAGGTTCGGGAGATGACCTCGGCGTATTTCGAGGAGGCATGGCGTGTGGGTTGTTACAGTGGTTTTTTATTTGGCCGAGAGGCGGTGAAAACCATGCTGCCTTTAGGCGGAACTGTGATCTTTACCGGGGCCAGTGCGTCTCTTCGTGGTAAAGCCAATTTCTCGGCGTTCAACGCCGCGAAATCGGGTCTGCGATCCTTTGCGCAGGCTTTGTCCAAAGAACATGGCTCTGACGGTTTGCATGTTGGTCATGTGATTATTGATGGCGGTATTGCTGGAGAGAGGCAGTTTAGCCGTTCTAAAGCGTTGCTTGAAAATCAAGAGAGATTGATCTCATTGGATGGCTTGACTGATGCTTATTGGTATCTCCATCAACAATCTCAGCAAGCTTGGACCTTTGAAGTGGATGTCCGGACGGCAGTAGAGGACTGGTAACGGAACTGTCTGTTGGCCATAGCAGGGTAAGTCGTCGTTAGGGCATTAAATTAATCTCAGGAATCTGGGAGTAGTACACCTATGAAGTCTAAGATAACCTTTGAGTGTATATATTGTGAAAAGCGCATTTTTATTCACTGTGGGATGATAGGCTGATACTTAAAAATCAATTGAAGTGACGATTGGATGAGGGGGTGTTTCCCGAACGCGAAAGTAGAAAAGCGGTTTCAGCTTAATCGGTATACTGCCCGCGGAATATCCAATATTTTGCTGTAAGAACACAGTCTAGATCGAATAAGGCTGGTGCTTGTTTTGAATAGATTGTACATTCCTATCACATATCCATTATTCTAATTTGCGAGGTTTTTTATGAGTTTGTCTTCAGGTAATGTCGCAGCACGCCAGCATGGTGCCATGGAGTTTTCCGAAGCCCCTGTTGATATTGATCAGGTCAGACGCTATAGGTTGGAAAGAATCAGGGAACAGCTGCGTAAACACGACTATGCAGGCATCTTATTATTCGATCAGGTAAATTGCCGGTACGCTTGCGATGCTACTAATATGCAGATTTGGTGTTCACATTACGAAACAAGGTGCGTATTTGTCGCAACCGATGGGCCATTGATTCTCTTCGATTATGGGAATTATCCGCATTTATCCGAGGGTATCCCCACTATTGATGAATACCGTTTGCATTCGTCGTTTTACTACTTCACCGCCGGGAGTCGAACCAGTGAAAAGGCTGAAAATTTCGCTGATCAAATTTCGGATTTGGTGAATACCTATGGTGCGGGAAATAAACGACTCGCAATCGATCGATTATCCTACACAGGATGTAAGCCTTTAGTGGACCGAGGGGTGACGATTCATGATGGTTTAGAAGTGTTGGAGATGGCGAGGGTAATAAAATCAAAGGAAGAGTTGGTGCTAATGCAACATGCCATTGATGTATGTGAAATTGGAATGGGAAAGATGAGGGACGCCATGGAACCGGGTATTACGGAAAATGCGTTGTGGGCTAAATTACATGAGGCTAATATTTCATTGGGCGGGGAGTGGATAGAAACTCGCTTGTTGTCTTCTGGGCCACGTACTTTTCCTTGGTTTAGGGAGTGCTCGATGCGGGTAATCGAGCGTGATGATATCGTTAGTTTTGATACCGATTTGATTGGCCCCTACGGATATTGTGCTGACATGTCTCGCAGTTGGGTCTGTGGCGATAAGCCAAGTAGTGAACAACGCAGAATCTATGCCCATGCCTATGAACAGATCCAGCACAATGTGGCTATGCTTAAACCGGGTATGACGTTTAGAGACGTTTCGGAATCCGCGTGGAAAATTCCGGCTGAGTTTGCTGCTAATAAATACAGTTCACTGATTCATGGTGTCGGGCTTGCTGACGAATATCCAAGTCTTAAGCATGCGGATAAATACGCTATGAATGGCTACGATGGTGTAATCGAGGAAAATATGACGTTATGCGTTGAATCCTATGTCGGTTCGGAAAAAAGCGGGGAAGGGGTTAAGCTGGAGGAGCAGGTATTGATAACAAAGCAAGGTGCTAAATTGATGAGTAGCTATCCTATGGAATTGGATTGGTTATAAGCCATCGTGACGGCAGTTTGATTAACCAAAATATTCTTCAATAGAATTGGCACTGAATTAGTGCTCACTGATAGTATGGAGACAGTATCGAATACGAACAGGAAACAAGATTCGATACTGTTTGAATATGATCGAAATTGAGCCCATAAGATCCGACGGATTTTATGGGCTGGATCTTTTAGGCCTAGTCCACAGTCAGTTAGCAATACCCGACCAATAATCGATATCCAGAGGAGCGGATCATTTGCCGCATCTAACCTGATGTATAGGGCAAGGGTTCTGCAATTGCTAGCGATTATTCTGGAATTCCATATTGAGATAACGTGTCGGCATACTCCGTAACATCGATTATCTTGTACCCCCTTGAAACGAATTCTTGAAATAGTTCTTCAGGAGGAAGGGTATAGTACGTCGCTTTATTACTGTCTTGCGGGGTTGAAACAATGGCTTCTTGACGTGCTGTTTTATTCAAAAAATCAACGATCAATGGTATTCCAACGGAATATATTCTGTCCTTGTGCCAGAACAATGATTTGCTTTTATCGACCTTGACATAAGCAATGTCTATGATATCTCCAGTGTCGATTCCCGTGTCTACGTAATGCAAAGTGCAAGCTACGTTCTCTTCACCATTCATAATCATGCGAAAAGGAGCGTGCATGCCTTGGTAGGCTGGAAGCTCTCCAGAATGCGCATTTATAACGCCGTATTGAGGAATGTCGATAATTCGTTGCGTAAAAATGTGATCATATCGACACGAGACGATGACGTCGGGATTGATAGAGTTAAGGTATTCATAGGCTTGGTTCCCATTAATATGGCCCAGTATTCTAATTTCGACGTTTTCGAAGTCTTTTTCAAGTTTCTTAAATGTTCGCAGAGGCGCATCGACATCCAGCTTGTCCAGTAAGGGAAAGAAGTGATCTACCACTAAGTCACGCTCATAAAACCTGGCGTCTCTTGCAGACGGCGTGCCTTTTTCGCTTTCCAGAAAAATATCAGAGAGAACGACATAGACATCATGCTCACAAAGCTGAGGTAGCATTTCATTGAGACACTTATTACTCGGTAAATCGTTTCTCATGCAAAGGACAATTTTCATGTTTTCTAATTCGTGTTGGTCCTTAGTGGACATAAGGAGTTGTTAAGAAATCCAGCAATGTTTTCTATCAGGCCCAGCTATACGAAAAGCTGTAGAGCGCCTGATGGTTAGAGAGGATAGCGAATATTTCAGCGAACACCCCACACTCTAACTAAAACAGACCTCAGGGTACACTACCCACGACTCTTGGGACACTGAATTTGTCGATACCCAAGACCCGTAACCACGGTGAGTCCGGGTTTTATCCACAGTGTCTGGAACAGGGACGGCGTAGTGAACGTGCTTTGATGCTGTGTGTGGCAAAG
>WLWV01000132.1 GCA_012103395.1 Gammaproteobacteria bacterium | reverse complement strand
TTGTCAGTGCCATTCTCGTTGAGATTGACGATGAATGGAGCAATGCCGACAAGCGATATATCGTGTGGAACGACAATAATGACTCAAACTAAACCGAAGTTACAGACGTAGGGTTGCACAATCATGCTTATCGCCGGTGCTGCTTATCTAGAAACTGCTAGAGTGATTCAAATAGCCAAAAAACTTAAGTGAAACAAATGAAACAAATACTTTTCCATCACTACCCTCAATCCCCTGTTGCTGAAAAAGTGCGAGTTGTGCTTGGCATAAAGTCGTTAGATTGGTATTCCGTGGAGATTCCTCGGTTACCACCGAAACCTGATCTGATGCCGTTGACCGGGGGGTATCGGCGTACGCCAGTGATGCAGATTGGGGCGGATATATATTGTGATAGTCAGTGCATTATTCAGGAGCTAGAAAACCGATTCCCTGTGCCTTCGGTTCATGGAAGAGAGTACGAGGGAAGTCAGGCTGGAGGCCAAGCGGGTTTGGAGTGGGGGATCAGTCGCTGGATGGCGGGGCCGATGTTTACCCATGGGATTACCGTTGTACTGGGTGCCGCGGAGAGCTTGCCGGCGGGTTTTGCTGAGGATCGAGGGAGGCTCTATTTTGGGCCAAGTTTTGATTTGACTCAGGTGCAAACTGAAGTGGCTCATAGTGTGGCTCAGTTGAATGGGCAGTTTGCCTGGTTTGAGGAGACGCTATCCCGGGGTCAGAGTTTCATTATGGGCAACAACCCGGGGTTGATTGATGCATTGGCCTATCACCTTGTCTGGTTTCTCCGGGGGCGTTGGTCCGACGGACCACTATTTTTCGCTCGATTCCCAGCGCTCTGTGAGTGGGAAAAGCGGGTGCGGGAAATTGGGCATGGTCGATCAACGGAAATAGATTCAGCGGAAGCATTGACCATTGCAGCGAATGCCGTGCCTCAGACCCAGGAAGGCGTGGGTCCGACGGAGTCACTGTCTCCAGCAGATCTTGTTGATGTTCAGCCTGAGGGTGATGGTGGTGATCCCATTGTGCGTGGCGCAGTGGTTGTGCTGAATAGGAGTCGAATCGCTATTGCTCGAACAGATGAACGAGTGGGTGACGTTGTGGTTCATTTCCCCCGTATTGGCTATCGAGTGACGGCAGTTTAGTTTTTCGAGGTGGTTCCAACCACAACGTGGTTTGTGACCGGGGCTGCCCCTGACGGATGGATGAGTGGTGGGGTTGTTGGGGCGCACAGAGAAATTAGGTCAAAGCTACTTCTGAAATTTAACGCCTTCTGGTGAGAAGAGAATTAGGGAGCTGGCAGAGAATTGAAATTGAGGTCACTGGATACGGTGGAAGATATTGCTTGAAGAGATTCTGGTGAGACAAAAAAGCCTGGGTTCGGCTAAGTGAAAAGCCAGACTCCGAAGGTCTTCAACCTAATTCTCACCCAACCTGAATAGAGCTTCAATAGTGGTCAATGCTCAACCTGACTAGCCATTTGAAGTACACCACAGTCAGTCGAAATTCCGCAAGATCGGTCAATTTCTGGATAAATTCCTGTGGAATAATTGTCCCATGAAGATTTGCACCTCATTCACTTATCATCAACGGGTCGCGCGGGTATTGACCTACATTTGTCATCATGTCGATGAGCCCCTTTCCGTTGACGTGCTGGCGAAGAAAGCGTATTTCTCGCCTTTTCATTTCCATCGCATTTTTCGTGCTATCGCTGGAGAGACCGTGGGGGAGGTGATTCAGCGGATACGACTGGAGTTTGGAGCCAGACAGATTCGCCATGGGGTTCAGGACATGGCGATTGTGGCGCAGTCCTGTGGATACGAATCGACTCAGGCGTTTTCCCGGGCGTTTCGTCGAGGTTTTGGAATTCCGCCGGGGGTGTATCGAAAACGCAAATCTCATCCTTCGTTTCAAGGCCCTTTGGGTCGGGTTGTTTTTGATCCAGAAACCATGAAAACCAAGCTTCTACCAATCATTGAGGAACACAATATGCAAATTGATATTACTACTAAACCCGCAGTTAACTATGCATACATGACACATTATGGACCCTATAACGGAATCGCTGGTATGTTCGACACTTTGATTCAGTGGGGACTGACCAAGGGGATTGACCCTGCTAACTGCGAAGTGTTCAGTCTGTCCTACGATAGTCCCAAAAACACTCCCTCGGAGCAACTGAGGTCGGATGCCTGTGTGGCGATCCCGGAAAAACTCCAAAGCCGCATTGCAGAATCGGATGACATCAAAATTGCAACTTTGGATGAGCAACGATATGCGGTGTATACCCATAAAGGAAAATATGACGATATCGCGGATGCTTATGAGCAAATGATCGGAAGCTGGGCGGCGGAGTCTAATGAGCAGATTGCAGACAAGCCCTTCGTTGAAGTCTACAACAATGATTGTCGATCGTTGCCGCAGAGCGAATGGTTAACGGATTTGTGCATTCCGTTAAAAGGGGGGGCGTGAGAGGCTGGATCTTGATCATCTATCTGACCAATCAAAACGGCTCTCGGGGATGGATTACCAAGGTGGTTATTCTGAACAATGAGCCATGAGTTTTAGAGAGCGCTATTTGAACAGACCCTTTCTTTTCGAGATCATGCCGGGAATCATTTTCTTTTTGGTGAACAAAGGTTGGGGGCTGATGCCCGGCGTGATTGCGCTCATGATTTCCACTGTTTTGGCAGTTGGGCTGGGTTTGCTTCTCGAAAAAAGAATGCCAGTTTTTCCGCTGATTAGCCTGTTTTTAGTGGTGACGCTAGGTGGTTCGGTATTGCTCTTTGAAAATGAAATATTTGTCAAAATGAAACCGACCATTGGTAAGGCACTCTTTGCCTTGATTCTATTGGTTGGGTTAGTGATGAAGCGAGGCCTTCTGGAGCGGGCACTGGAGGGGCAGCTCTATTTATCTCGACGGGGGTGGCAAGTGTTAACGATACGTTGGATCATCATTGCGCTTGGTTTTGCGTTATCCAACGAAGTGTGTTGGCGATGGTTAGACACGGACAGCTGGATCGCCTTTAATGCCTTTGTCATGCCTTTTTCCATCGTGGCTTATATGGCGATTACTCGTATCACCGCTCGGCGCTATTGGATAGCGGAACATTCGCTTCACGTTGGTTAACAATCGACTAGCAGCTCCATTTCTTGTGGTTCTAGATACAGCAACACGCCCATAAAAAGCCAGCAAAAAAATCTAATTCGACGTTGAGGTCTGGGCGGACAGTGGCTTTTTCGGAAGTAGCAAAATGGCGCTGAAGATAATTAGCGCAACCATGGAGAGTAGTATGAATAGCGTATCTGACCCCCAAGTGCCGTAAATCCAGGCGATAAGCGGAATAGTGAATGCCATCACGGAAAAGGTAATAATATATCGGGCTGCGTAGGCTCGGCTGCGCCATTCGTTACGGGAGATCCGCCCCACTAATACGTCGTTGATAGGTATTTGACCGAATACCGCTAGCATAAATACGACGGCGCCAAGGACAGTCCACAATCCCGATAACTGAGTCATGACGCCAAGAAAGATCGCCTGCAGTAGTGCGATTACCATGAAAATGGTACGGATAGAATGTTTGTCCAACAGGTAGCCAACCACCAGTTGGGCAAATGCGGCCACGGAGAACACGATGAAGGAATACCAACCGATGTCAGTGGCAGAACCAGCAATACCCGCCAGTTTGTCATCGAGAATTTTGGGCAGCGCGAAAGTGGTGCTTTGGAATATTAACCCCCCCATCGCAGTCGTGAAACAGACGATGGAGAACACCCAGATCCAAGTTTTTTTGTCCAAGACAGTGGCTGTATCAGAAGAGGAGGTCGTCGATTTTTTCTGGATAGATTCACCATTTTGTGCCTCGCGTTGGGCTTTGCGAGTAATCCACAAATAGGTGACACCAATAAGTAGGGAGATTATGCCTGGTATGATAAAAGCGCTTCGCCAACCGATGGAGTCGATAAAAAATGCCGTGATCAGTGCGGCTGAAGCCACCCCCATATTGCCAAAAACTCCATTGATAGCAATAGGCATACCGGTCTTCGCCCGGCCCTGCACGAGCATGGCTAATCCGACTGGATGATAGATAGAAGCGAATACACCGACGAGCGTCAGGCAAATTCCCATTTGTAGTGGTGTATTACTCAGACTCGCCAGTAGTGCGCTAGCGCCGATACCGATGAAGAAAATTACCATCATATTTTCTCGACTCCATTTATCTGCGAGCCAACCCGCAGGAATCGTGCAGGCACCGAACGCGATAAAACTGGCTGTGGCATAAGGGATTAGCTGTGAATAGCTGATCGACCATTCTTGGGTCAGCACTAGTGCCGCTGCGGAGGCAAAAATGAGCAAAAAGAAATGGTCGAGAAAATGGCCAATATTGAGAAAAGCGACGTCTAATTTACGATACTGCATGGATACATCCTCAAAATGCTGGTTTAAATTATGATGGTGATATCACGAGACATTTCTAATTCAGATCTATTTGGTGTTGTCTTGATGAAGTCAATCGACCAGCGTATTCTCTACCAATTCGGGCATCAGTGTAAGTCTGAAAAATGAATATTGAATCAGGTAGTTTAGAGTAACAGCGATTAAAATGGTTTTAAGTCGCTATATATCCGTTATTAAACAAATGCATCACCATAGTAGGTCTAAATGAATATCGAGACATTGTCCGGTTTGGAAATACTGCAGGGAATTATTCAGGGAACACTTCCCCATCCACCCATCGCTACCACGGTCCCTATGAAATTTAAGGAAGTGGGGGAAGGTTATGTCATTTTTGAAGCGACGGCCACGGATGCTCATTTGAATCCGATGGGCGGAACGCATGGTGGTTTTGCCGCCACGGTGCTTGATTCGGTTACGGGATGCGCCGTGCACACGAGACTAGAAGCTGGTGTGGCCTATGGAACGATTGATCTAGCAGTAAAAATGGTAAGGCCGGTACCGCGGGATCAGCCGCTTATTGCCGAGGGGAAGGTGATTAACCTTTCCCGGTCTTTAGGGGTTTCCGAAGGGACGTTAAGCGATAAAAACGGCAAGTTGCTCGCTCTTGCAACGTGTACATGCATGATTATTCGGAAATAGCAGTGTCACATTGTATAACGTGATGTAAGAATGAAACTGGCTATTGCTCTTCGGTCAGCAGTCGATTAATGGTGGTAGCAACCTGATCAAGCTCCGCCTCACTGATAACCAACGGCGGTAGGAGCCGGACGACGGTAGGCCCTGCTGGCAAGGCAAGAATATGATTCTCCATGAGTTTTTCGATAACCGGTCTGGACTTAGACTTAAGTTCGATACCGATCATTAGACCCAATTGACGTATCTCACGAATGGCAGGGCTTGTCTGATCCAGTTTATTCATCAAGTAGTCACCTTTTGTTTTTGCTTGAGTGGATAAGTCGTTTTCGAGCATAAAATCAATGGTGGCAATCGCTGCTGCACAAGCCAGAGGATTACCGCCAAAAGTGGAGCCGTGTTTTCCCGCAGCAGAACTAATGCTTTCGCGACATAAGACTGCACCCATAGGGAAACCTCCCGCCATGGCTTTTGCGGCAGTCATAATGTCTGGTTCGATGCCCATGGTTTGGCAGCCAAACATATTGCCGGTTCGTGCGAAACCGGTTTGGATTTCATCCAGAATTAACAGTACCCCCTTTTCGTCACAAAGTGCTCTGACTTGTTGCAGATACTCACGATCTGCAGGGCGCACACCCCCTTCACCCTGAACCACTTCGAGTAGAATCGCCGCTGTGTTTTCGTCCACTGCAGTGGTGAGTTTGTCGATATTATTAAAGGGTACAAAAGTGTGTCCTGGTATCAGGGGCTCAAATTCCTGACGGTATTTGAAGGTGGCGCTCAACGCTCCCATAGATCGGCCGTGGAAACCCCTCATTGCACTGACAAATCCATTTTTCCCAGTGGAAATTCGGGCGAATTTCAGTGCCCCTTCCACCGCCTCGGTGCCGGAATTACACAGAAACACCCGGGTTAGGCTCGGTGGTGCGATACTGACCAGCTTTTCCATGAGCAATGCTCGAGTGTCATTATAGAAAATCCCGGGACAGGTAATTAAACGTTGGGCCTGATCGGCGACGGCTTTGGCGACGGCAGGGTTGGCGTGTCCCACAGAAGCGACGCCAATTCCGGCGGCACAATCAATATATTCATTCCCTTTGTCATCCCACAGTGTGGCGCCTTCACCTCGAGTAATGACGATATCGCGCTTCGGATAAACTTCAAATCCGTATTTTTGTTCTTTTTCGATCAATTCATCATTTTTTAACTCGGAGTATTTGTGAGTATTCGAAGCAGGTGCGTCACAGGATAGCTAAGGCTGAATCCAAGTTCCGCCGCCGTTGAGAGCGTCGAGAATGGGGTTTTCACCTCGACCATCACAAATGATGATTTTCTTAACGTTGCCTTTTGCCAACTTATAGAGCGCATGCATTTTTCGTTTCATTCTGCCTTCGACTTGCTGTTCTCGGACCTCAAGCTCGGCGTAGTCTAGTCGGGGGCGCAGTGAATCTGGGTCATTAATGTCTTCCATAAACCCCGGTGCTTCGATTAGCTGAATCACCGTGTCGGCGTCCAAGCCCTGTTGTAGCTTACAAACAATGTCGTCGTTCTCTGAATTGATGGCATTCCCATTTTCATCGCAAATGGGAATGGTCAGAACGGGAACATAGCCACTATCGATCAATGTTGTCAGTAAGGCTGAGTTTACCGTAGCGGGTTTTCCAGAGAAATCCCGCTTGAGCATTTTCTTGCCGTTCTCCATCACACGAATACCTTTGTTGCGTTTTCCTTGGACAATGCGCCCATCGAGGCCAGTGAGTCCCACGGCATTGATGTCATTTTGTTGGCACAGTTCCACCAGACGTTTGTTGCGCAAACCACTATAAGCCATCAAAATCGCATCCAGTGCATTTTCATCAGAGAACACACTGGTATACCCGGAAATGGAGGTTAGTACGCTTTTTTCGAACCCCATTTTTTTTGCCACCTCATCTCGCAGTGCATTGGCACCGTGAACGATCATGAAAGGCTCGTTCAGCGTTGCAAGGTCTCTAATAATCCCGGGAAGGTTCAGTTTTTCGCCGCCGCCAATTTTAACGATAAGCATAGATATACCGGATGAATGTAGTAGTAGGAGTCATCTTGATAGTTAGATAGAGGGTTGAAACTCTGTGGTTAGGGTATCAAGAGTAAGGACTTGATGGTTGTCTATTGTGTTCCACTGATCCAGAAGAGGATAAGGTTGGGAGCAAACTACCCGAAGCCCATTTTGGTTAGCCGTGTGAAGTGCAAAATAATCAGGGTTTTCACTGAATAGGCTACAAATATGGACGGCTTGTTTGTCGGCAAGAAAGAAGTTCATTGCTCGAATGTACCGAGTGCGTTTGTTGATGATGTCTACGCCTTTTCGTGTTGCAGTAGCGAGGTCTCCTTTATCGAAACGCTTAATGTAATTGAATATTTTCTCCGCACCGATACGGCCTTCGGCTTTAATTTTCACTCCCCGTAGTTCGCCATTGAAGGCAAATACATTGCTTCCATCTTCAAACGGCATGTTATTTTCTACCATGATGCCTTCATCACGAAATGCGCTACGAGCATGTACCAGAAAAACCCGGGTTTTGGGAAATTCATCGACAAGATCATCCCAAATGGGAAGAATGTTGTGATAGAACTGCCAGTTGTCCTTTGAGTCGAGCCATGCGCACCCCCAGCCGTGCCCTTGGTATTCGGGACTGTCTTTGCATATTTTTTTGAAAGCATCCAGATGCCGCTGGGGGTCAATGCCATCAGGATGATTGAGTAGCAACAGTCGGCACATGAAGGTGGCGTAATCTAATTCGTAAACTTGTTATTCGTAACCGATCCGAAGTAGCAGAGGTCTAATTCTGATCACTAAATAGGATGCAGCCCAGCGAAGCCTAATGCGGTGTCTTCTTCGAATCCATACATGAGATTGAAGGCTTGGACGGCTTGGCCAGCCGCACCTTTTACTAAATTGTCGATGGCGCTCATGACGACGAGTCGATTACTGTCAGGGTCAATTTCGAAGCCAATGTCACAATAGTTAGTGCCGCTCAATAATTTCGGCTCGGGGTAGCGGTAAATACCCGTTCGTTCTTTTACGATACGAACAAAACGCTCGTTGCCATAGTCTTCCCGATAGATTTTCCAGATGTCCTTATCTGTCAATGGCTCATTCAGAAACACATGACAGGTGGCCAGAATGCCTCGCACCATTTCTATGGAGGTGGCCGAAAACGAGATTTGGGGTGTGGTGTTGAAACGATCTCCCAGCTCCTGCATCATTTCCGCAACATGGCGATGGCCTGTGGGTTTGTAAGAACGTACCGCGCCGCTGCGTTCGGGGTGATGGCTGGCATCGCTAGCACTGTTTCCACCCTGGCTAGACCCGGCTTTGACTTCAATAACTGCTTGTTGGGCTAGGCCTCGTTTGAATAAAGGTCGAAGTGCCAAGATAGTCGCGGTGGCGTTACAGCCTGCGCCAGTAACCAGACTAGCGCTTCGGATCTGGTCTCGATTGATCTCGGGTATGCCGTAAACAAACTGTTCGAGATAGTCAGGGCAGGCATGAGGTTGTTTATAAAAACGCTCAAAAGAAGCAACGTTGTCCAGTCGAAAATCACCGCTAAGATCAATGATCTTTGGTGCGAGGGCTCGGTAATGTTCGATATTATTCATCGCATGACCATGGGGTAAGCAAAGAAACAGGAGATCACAGGCCGTGAGTTCGGCGATCGCACAAAATTTGATCGACGTGAACTTTCGCAGATTTGGGTGGACCTTGCTAACCTGCTTACCCGCAAACCGTTCAGATGTGATCTGATGGATACGAACATTGGGGTGATCAAGCAATAGCCTTACTAACTCACCGCCACCGTAACCACTTGCGCCGACAATCGAAACCGAGACTGGATTGTTACTTATCATAAAACTGGAGCCATAAAATTAACCAATGGAATAGCGATGGACGATTATGTTTGGGCGTTTGCCAACACGAAGTCGATGACTTTGTCAGGAATATTAACGCCAGTGGTATCAATGCTATTACGAAATTCCATGGTGTAATTCACTTCATTCACCAATAGACCTTCATCTGTTTCGAAAAGATCCACTGCCAATACGCCACCCCCCCATTGCTTTCGCCGCATTGACGCAAATATCAGCCAATTCTGGAGTGATGGGGCAGTTGCTGGCGCTGGCGAGCAGTATTGGTAATCCAATGGTCCGAGCTTCTGTAAATCGCTGCAATGCATTCATCGCCCACCACGAAAGCACGGATATCTCGGCCTTTTTTGGCAATGTATTTTTGAATGAAGAAAATTGAGTGATGGTAGCTACCGAGTACTGTTTCTGCGGCATCGCGATCATTGACTTTTGAGAGCAACCGACCCCAGGAGCCGACTGCTGGCTTAAGCACCACGGGGTAGCCAAGATCTTCGATCGCATTAAGTGCGGATTCTTCTGTGAACGCAATGCGCACATCGGGTTGGGGTACTCCATGATCTTTGAGTGCGGGTAGTGTACCCTGAGGTCTGTAATTTATTTCTTTAGCGATGTTCGTTTGGCTTAGGCGAAGTGAGCGTAGCGAACGAAGCCAAAGCCGGTTTTTCTGGATTAGGTGTTGAATGTTGAGCCATCAA
>WLWV01000011.1 GCA_012103395.1 Gammaproteobacteria bacterium | reverse complement strand
CGAAGCGAGGGTTGATTTAATGAGAGTTACCCGTTTTGATGTAGTTACCAAACAATATCAAAACACAACGAGGTAACTCTCAATGATCCATACTAACGAAAAAGTCATCAAGCATAAAGTCGGTTTATCGCCGGACTGAACATAGGGAGCGACTCTTTTTTTCTGTTCTTCGGAGCCATAAGCCATTACCGCGCCTATGGCTCCCATGTTTGCTTCCACAGAAATCCGCCCCATAGTCGCACACGCCTTAGCCATCTGCTCAACAACCAAGACAACATCGAGATACGTCAAACCCCGACCACCATAAGCTTTGGGAATAGTCATTCCCATGAATCCACCGGATGCCAGTTGATCAACACCATGCCAAGGATATTCCTCGGTACGATCAATGATTGCCGCCTGACTTGCAAACTCTGCGTTTGCCAGTTCCGCAGCACTTGCCTGTAAATTGAGTTGGTCTCGGGTTAAGTGATACATGTTACATTCTTAATCGTAAGTTAATCAAAACATCAAAGGTATTGACCGGAAAAGCAACCGTTATCACCAACGATGATTTCAACTGACACCCAGACTCCCAGAAACTTAAAGTACCATCACCCAAGCAAACAGGGAAGTCCACTGACACCATGCCTTAGCTCTGAATCAAATTTGGGCCTAAAACGACTACCAAGAGCGCAGCCGGTTAGGTCATAATACGCCAAAATAAAAGAATAAAACCACACTAGATAAGATTAGGATCTAAAGGCTCAAGCAACTTGGGCAGAATACTTGGAGATATGTCTATCCCACATCCCACATACCACCTGAAAATGTTCCCTAAAATTGATACATAAGTGCTTTTCCAGAAGCTAGAACAGGAGAGCTTAGAGAATGAAAATTAGCGAAATCCATGTTTATATCGTTGACCTTCCTGTCCTAAACGGTCCTTACACCTCATCAGATGGAGACATCCACGGAGTAAGTTCCACCATTGTGGAGGTTGTCTGTGATAACGGTCTAATTGGTTATGGCGAATGCTGCCCAGTAGGCCCCACCTATGCCGCAGAACACGCCATGGGAGCCAGAGCAGCATTGGCAGAAATGGCCCCGAGCCTGATTGGGGAAAATCCGCTGAATCGTCATTGCGTACATGCCAATCTGGATCAGCACTTACATGGACATCATTATGCAAAAGCAGCCATAGATATCGCACTTTGGGACCTCGCCGGGAAGAAGTATGGCGCTAGGGTGTGTGATCTTCTAGGGGGCGCTCAAACAGAGGAGGTCATTTCTTATTACACCACTGGCCTAGTTAGTCCAGACGAAGCCGTGCGTATCGCCGTTGAGAAGCGGGATCAAGGCTTCGAGCGATTGCAAATAAAGGTGGGAAATCGACCTATCCAGATAGATATTGAAACCATACGCAAGGTATGGGAAGCGGTGGGATCAGATATGCGATTGGCCGCGGACGCGAATCGAAGTTGGACCACTAGGGATACTTTGTTCGCATCCAGCGCGCTCCAGGGAGTCGCCGTTGCGTTCGAACAGCCTTGTGACACCTTGTCAGAAATTGTGGCGATTCGAAACCAAGTCCAACACCCTATTTATCTCGATGAATGCACGACAGATCTTAGCATCGTCACAGCCGCCGCCGGTTCCGGTATCTGCGATGGTTTTGGGCTTAAACTCACTCGACTCGGTGGCATCAGCGGAATTAAGACTGCCAGAGACATCTGTAAAGCGAGAAAACTCCCTCATACCTGTGACGATGCCTGGGGAGGCGATATTCTCGCCGCTGCCTGTCTTCATGTCGGTTCAACGGTTGACCCTAAACTTAATGAAGGAGTGTGGATTGCCGCACCGTATATTGATGGGCATTATGATGAAAAAAATGGACCCCGATTAAGTAATGGAAAAATAACCCTCCCCACGGGCACTGGACTTGGCATACAACTGGAACCCGGTAGATTCGGGGCGCCGGCCGCGAGCTATGGCTAACCGCCGATCCTAGATGGTCAATTGACGCAGTAGAAACACGCTAAAAAGACATTTAGGCAGATAGGTTTTATCTAAGGACCTTGAACGCAACCATTAAACCCAGAATCATCCGCAATCGGCACCGCTATGACAAGGAACGCCTGCCAGAGAAGGCTTGATTCAAAGTACCAGGATCCATGTATTCCAATTCGCCTCCCATCGGCAATCCTCGCGCAAGGCGGGTAATGTTGACTGATTTTGGTTCCAACAAATCGAGTAAAAAGTCCGCTGTGGCTTGTCCTTCAACGGTTAAGTTCGTCGCCAAAATAATTTCAGAGATCTCTTCTTTTCCCAACAATTCAACCAATTGATCAATGCCCAATTGCTCCGGACCAATGTCATCTAGCGGAGAGAGATGTCCCATTAGTACGAAGTACATTCCCTGATAGACACCCGCTTGCTCAATCGCTTCAAGATCAGCGGGAGTCTCGATAACGCACAATCGATCCGCGTCACGCTTAGTCGACGAGCAAATAGGGCACAGCGGCGATTCACTGAAATTATTGCATCGCCCGCAATGATTAACTTTGGATAACGCAAGACGAATGGCTTCACCGATCTGACGACCGCCTTCCCGATCTCTCTCTAATAAATGAAACGCCATCCGCTGCGCCGACTTTGGGCCAACACCTGGCAAACGCTGTAACGCAGTTTTCAGAACTTCGACAGAACGAGGATCAGCCATGGAGTTAATCAGAATTGATGAGTGATTAGAACGGTAGTTTCAAACCCGGGATATTCAAGCCCGATGTCAACCCACCCATCTTTTCCTGAGACACTGATTCTACTTTCCGTACCGCATCGTTAAACGCAGCAGCAACGAGATCTTCTAGGATCTCCTTTTCATCGCTCATTAAAGCAGGATCGATGGTGATGGACCTCACATCATGCCGACATGTCATAATCACTTCCACCATACCCGCACCGGATTGCCCAATCACTTCCATCTTTGCCAATTCTTCCTGAGCTTGTTGCATGTTTTCCTGCATGGCCTGAGCCTGCTTCATGATGTTACCTAATCCGCCTTTCATTGTTTTACCTTTGAATTAAATTTCGATTATTATGATTGAATACAATGCTGAATTATCATCTGATTGACGCATCGGTGAACTATTCTTAATGCATTGAAACATTAGGGTTAAATATTGGGAGATTTGATTGATTCTGTCATCACTCTCGCATCAAACATATCCACCATTTCCTGGACATTGGGATCGTGGACGAACGCTTGTCTGGCATCGGCTTCCCTTTGTCGCTTTTCGCGCTCTCTTTTCTTTGACGGAGTTTCTTGCCCAAGCGCTTCACAGTCTTCAACATCAATCTGAAACGTAACGTCAATGTTCAACACTTCCCTACAATGAGATTCAATTTTCTTCATTCGACTGGCATTAAACAGATGTTTCTGACTGGTATCCAAGCTCAATGTAATGATCTTACCTTCCACTCCTTTGGGAACCATATTCATCACCGTTTCACGAGCCATACCCGTCAGGCCTGAATGTTCAACAAAATCGTTCCACCCGGTGATATCGGACAGGTTTTCAAAGGACAGCGATTTCCCTCGAACCAGCTCGTCATATCCATCCACATTTAGACTATCCGGTTCGCTAAAATAGTTTGCGTTTACAGAACCTGAGTCAAAAGTTGATGTCGCTTCATGGAGCCCATTAGATTCTGGGTAATTATCATTTGAAGGTCGTTGAGGTTCCAAGGAATCACGAGCATTCGGCGGTGCCCCGGGAACACCAAACGACGTTGAGCCGGAGTGGTTCTCGTTAGGTTCTTCCACGGGGTTTTCAGTATCACTCAAATACCTGTCAATTCTTCTCTCCCGCTCTGAACGAGCATCTAAAAGAGATTGACTGGGTCCATTATCTGAGCCCGAATTAGCCATACTTTCATCTAATGCGCTAACCCCACTGCCTGATTCAGTATCTGTGTGATAATGTGATGACGAGTCAGAATCACGCACTGTTCGGGTGACATCCACACTTTGCGCTGGTGGCCTAGCGGCCTGAGAGTGGGAAGTCTGGGATTGAGAAGTCTGGGGAGGAGAAACCGAGGAAGTAGAGGTTCTTTGGTTAGATCCCTGACTCCCATCCATACCGGGTCTCGCAGGCTTAAACGCCAACATTCTCAACAAAGCCATTTCAAAACCGGTGCGCGGGTCTGGCGCCAGCGGCAAATCCCGCTTACCCATCAAACCGATTTGATAAAAAAGCTGCAAGATCTCAGCATCCACCCTATCAGCTAATTCAGCCAGCACCGCCGAATCCAAGCCCTTCCACTCTAATGCTTCAGGGCTAACCTGAAACAATGACACATTGTGGATCATGGTTAGCAGCTCATCGATTCCAGTGCTGAAATCCACCGAACGTTCTGCCATTTCAGTGACCACATGCAACAGTTTTTTAGCGTCGCCCTGAGATAGAAACTGAAGTAAGTCCCGGGTATATCGTTCGTCAATCATACCGAGCATTTGCCGTACCTGTTCGACCCTCACCTCCCCATTACCAAAAGCGATTGCCTGATCCAGCAGGCTCAATGCATCGCGAACACTCCCATTCGCAGATCGGGCCAAAATCAACACTCCCGAGGCATCAAAAGCAATGTCTTCGGCATCCAAAATTTTTTCCAATTGGCCGGTTAGCCTTCCCATATCCATGGACTTCAAATTAAATTGAATACACCGGGACAGAATTGTAGTGGGTAACTTTTGAGGATCCGTCGTTGCTAATAGAAACTTGACGTGAGCCGGCGGCTCTTCAAGGGTTTTCAACAACGCATTAAAACTGTGAGTGGACAGCATGTGCACCTCATCAATGAGGTAAATTTTGTATCTGCCTTGAGTGGGGGCATATTGGACATTGTCCAATAACTCCCGGGTGTCATCCACTTTGGTGCGAGAGGCGGCATCAACTTCAATCAGGTCAATGAAGTTCCCGTGATCCACGCCACGACAAGCAACACACGCTTCACACGGTGTGGCATTGACTCCCTGTTCGCAATTCAGTGCTTTGGCAAATATACGCGCAAGCGTGGTCTTACCTACTCCCCGAGTACCAGTGAAAAGGAAAGCATGATGGACTCGTTGGTTATTCAGCGCATTTGAAAGAGCGGACACAACATGATTCTGCCCAATTACTTGATCAAATGTTTTAGGGCGCCATTTTCGCGCAAGTGCCTGATAACTCATAGAAAACTCACAAGTCTTTTAGTCTAATTATTTTAAAAATAGTATTAGGAAAATCAGGGTCATTTCCATATTCAATCCGCAATATGAAGAATGGCATACAACCTTAAGGGTCCAAACAACGGTCGAAAACAAATTAAAATAGTGCTGATCGCGTGCCCAAACTTCTCTAGCAAATTAATAGTGAACATTGATAGAGGTGCGGCAATGTTGGAGATTATATCTTGATGTGAGACACGATCACACCGCCTTCGGCAGATAAATAACTCGGTTCGATCCAATACAAGTAGCGCTTAGTGTAATCCAGCCAGGCTAAAACTCGCTATTTCAAGATGCAATGCCCGCTCGCCAAGGCTTACAAGAATGGATGCTAGTTTGAACGCTTAATCTTAGAAAAGATTAAGTCAAAAAGGAGGATAGAACAACAAACAAATGAGGAAATAGAAACAAAGGAAGAACAGAGGTGGCGGATCACGAAAGCCTTACCCTGGCACCCGAATCGGATGCTACGGCTGCTTCCTTCCGGACCTGACCGGGTTCACAACCTATCGCCACTAGGGAGACCAACCTTCACCGCCATAGATGATGATCAAACCTCTTCGGGTATTGTATGAAATTTAGCCCCATTTCGAAACCTCATTGCGATACAAAAACAGACAAAAGTCAGATAAAGGCAACTTTATCCGGAATAATTTTCAAAATCCTTTAACTGTAGAAGTTTAATGTGTGATCTCTCTCCCATTGTCCTATGGAACGGGAGAAATCATCCCATTCATTCATCTTTAATTTACAGTAGGCATCAATCAATTCATCACCTAATGACGCTCGCAGCGATTTACTCTTATCAGTCAGCCTAATGGCATCCAACAAATTAAGAGGTAGTTTTTTCAGGCCCTTTGCTTTATGCCCTTCAGTGTACATATTGATATCGAGGCGCTTTCCTGGGTCTCGCTTATTTTCAATACCATCCAACCCAGCCCCAAGGATACCGGCCTGCATTAAGTAGGGATTAGCGGCACCATCCATTAATCGCATTTCAAAACGCCCAGCATCAGGGATACGAACCATGTGTGTCCGGTTATTTCCACCATAGCTCACGGCGTTCGGCGCCCAAGTCGCTCCAGACAAAGTTCGAGGCGCATTTATTCGTTTAAAACTGTTCACCGTGGGGTTAAAGATTGAAGTTAGCTCTTCAACGCTGTGCATAATACCACCGAGAAATTGATACGCCACTTTTGACAAGCCCATTTCATCCTTGGAGTTCGAGAACAGGTTTTTCTTGCCAGTTTTATCCCATAAAGAAACGTGAGCATGGCACCCATTTCCAGTTAAGTGAGAAAACGGTTTTGGCATGAAGGTCGCTCTGAGGCCGTGGTTTTCGGCGATCTGCTTGGTCATATATTTAAAGAACACATGACGATCAGCGGTTTTCAAACAATCATCATAATCCCAATTCATCTCGAACTGGCCGTTCGCATCTTCGTGGTCGTTCTGATACGGTCCCCATCCAAGGTCAATCATGGCATCGCAGATACCTGTGATCACATCATAACGTCGCATCAATGCAGACTGGTCATAACAGGGCTTCGACTGAGTGTCTTTGTCATCAGCAATGGACGTTCCATCCTGATCCACCAAAAAATATTCGCACTCCACACCGGTTTTCATGGTGTATCCTTTTTTTGCGGCTTTCGCTATTTGCGCTTTCAATGCCACTCTCGGTGATGCCTCTATGGGCTTTCCATTCAGATAGAGATCGCTGGCTAACCAACCCACTTCAGGCTTCCAAGGCAATTGAATCAAGCTCTCCGGGTCTGGCACAGCAAACATATCGCCGTCTGCCGGGCTCATGTCTAACTAGGCCGCAAAACCCGCAAAGCCAGCACCATTTTTTTGCATGTCGCCAATCGCTCTCGCCGGCACCAGTTTTGAACGAAGAACCCCAAAAAGATCGACAAAACTAATAAGGAAATATTTAATTTTCTTTTGCTTTGCAACTGTGGCCAAATTTATTGCCATGTCATTACCTATCAAGTGTATTTTTGAGTTTAAACCAAAGACAGCAAATGAATTAAAAACACTCCGTACTTTACTGCCATATCATCGTTCAGACTGATGCTACATCATCCCGCGACCTTATGTCATGTCCACATAACAGCCGAAGCCACTTCATCCTTTGTGATGAATTGAATCGATTATATCTAATACTTACCGCCAGCGCCGGGGATCCAGTCCGTACCCGCCAGTGGTATTTTAGCCATTGCAGAAGCTTCTACCGTCAATGCCACCATGTCCTCCGGTTCAAGATTACGCACATTGCTCTTCCCCGCTGCTCGGGCCAAGGTCTGGGTTTCCAAAGTCAAACACCTCAGATAGTTAGCCACCCGCCTACCCGCTAATTCTGGATCAAGCCGACTACCAAGATCCGGGTCCTGGGTAGAAATACCCGACGGGTCTTTACCATCCTGATAATCATCGTAGTATCCCGCGCTGGTACCCAGCTCATTGTAAGCCGCTTCATGTTCCGGCGCATTATCGCCCATGGCAATCAACGCCGCGGTACCGATCGACACCGCATCTGCCCCCATCGCCAGCGCCTTAGCCACATCCGCACCAGAGCGAATACCGCCGGAAACGATGAGCTGAACCTCACGATGCATCCCCATGTCTTTCAACGCTTCCACCGCCATTCGGGTAGCAGGCAACGTGGGGATACCCACGTGCTCGATAAACACATCCTGGGTCGCCGCAGTACCCCCTTGCATCCCATCCACCACCACCACATCGGCGCCGGCTTTAACCGCTAATTGCACGTCAAAAAAAGTTCGGGTTGCGCCCACTTTAATGTAAATTGGCACTTGCCAATCGGTGATTTCCCGTAATTCCTGAATCTTGATTTCAAGATCATCTGGTCCGGTCCAGTCCGGGTGTCGACAAGCACTTCGTTGATCAATTCCCTTGGGCAAATTTCGCATTCCAGCCACACGGTCGCTGATCTTTTGGCCCAACAACATGCCACCACCACCAGGTTTTGCCCCTTGTCCAACCACCACTTCGATGGCATCTGCTTTACGTAAATCGTCCGGATTCATGCCATAACGAGACGGAAGGTATTGATAAACTAACAAATCCGAATGGCCCCGCTCTTCCGGCGTCATGCCACCGTCGCCTGTGGTGGTACTGGTACCCACTTCGCTTGCGCCTCTGCCCAGCGCTTCTTTGGCTTGGGCGGATAGCGCACCAAAACTCATTCCAGCGATGGTAATCGGCGTAGAAATTGTAATGGGCTTCTTAGCGAATCGTGTGCCTAAGGTCACACTGGTTTCACATTTTTCCCGATACCCTTCCAGCGGGTAGCGGGACATGCTTGCACCCAAAAATAGTAAATCGTCGAAAGTCGGAACCGTACGTTTCGCACCGAAGCCACGAATGTCGTAAATTCCTTCTTTAGCGGCCCGTTGGATTTCACGAATCACCGGCCTTGAAAACGTTGATGATTCGAGCAACCAGCTTTGGTCAATCTTTTTTGTCATGTGATTTTCCTGTGTGTAGCGTTCATACTGAACGGGCGTCGTATTCACCTGAGCCCGTTAACAAAAATCAGTAAGCGCTGACGTTGTCTATTTGAAAGTTATAAAGTTGCCGCGCTGATCCATATCGGCGAAATTCATCCACAGGATGATCGATTCCAGCTTGCGCTAACAATTCAGCCAACTCAGTTTTATGTTCATCTTCCATCGGCTTTTCGATGCAATCGGTGCCAAGGCTTTTCGCTTCACCCCGCAGATAAATCCGGGCCTCGTAAATCGAATCACCCAATGCTTCCCCCGCATCCCCGCAAACCACTAACCGCCCCGACTGCGCCATAAAGGCACTCATGTGGCCAATAGAACCACCCACCACAATATCAACGCCTTTCATTGAAATTCCGCAACGCGCCGCAGCATCCCCTTCAATCACCAACAAGCCACCGTGGGCTGTGGCGCCGCAATATTGGGAAGCATTGCCCTTAACCCGTACCGTTCCCGACATCATGTTCTCAGCAAGCCCCGGACCAGCATTTCCATTCACCACAATACTGGCGCTTTTGTTCATCCCCCCGCAGTAATAGCCCACATGCCCTTCCACGGTGACAGCGCAATCAACGTTCGCCCCCGCCGCCACATTATGTTTCCCGCCGGGATTCGTTACCAAAACATCAACACCCTGAGTGTCACTTTGGTGCAAGGTTTGGTTCAACTCCCTCACCGTGGAATCGCTTAAATCAAACGTACTCATGATCAACTCCTCTCCCAACTGTAAATTCTCGCCGGCTCCGGCTCCCAAATACGAGCATTTTCGCTATTCGGTAATTGCGCAATGGCACGATATTCCGACGCCATCGCCACCCACTCATCGGTTTCCGCCAATATCGCCGGCTTACAGGCAATAGGGTCTCGTAATACCGCAAATCCATCTTTGGTGCCGATAGCAAAGGTATAAAATCCGTCTAGGTCCACTAAGGCAGCCTCCAACGCTTCATTCAAATTCGCTCCCTGACCTAAACGCCAGGTCAAATAGCCTGCCGCCACTTCGCTGTCGTTATCCGTCTGAAAACGAATCCCCTCCCATCTAAGCTTTTCCCGCAACTGATTGTGATTCGACAGAGAGCCGTTATGTACCAAACACAAATCACGACCAGTAGAGAAGGGGTGGGAATGTTCGGTAGTGACCGCACTTTCGGTGGCCATACGAGTGTGGCCCAATGCATGGGTGCCTGACATTGAAGCGAGATCAAATTTATTGATCACTTGATCAGGAAGCCCTTTTTCCTTAAAAATCTCAATAGAACTGCCAACGCTAGTAATATTGACATTCGCCAGATTCCCTTCAATCCATTGCGCCGCCTGTTCGCCGTCCATGTCCAAGGTCAACACCCCATGATTGGCAATGGGCTTTAAAACCGCATCGGAACTCAAATCCCGTTTAACGGCATCTTGAATCACCTGCCAATCCACACCGTCATCCGCTTGCAGGGTAATCTTGGCGCCCCCTTCGCTCACGGGATCATGATACAAAGCGAAGCCCGCACTGTCCGGCCCCCGATCTGTCATCTGGATCAACATATCAGACAGCATCGACCCCAGATTTTGTTCTAAATCCGGTGATTTGGTATACAAACCCACTATTCCACACATAGCAAACTCCGCAAAAAAATCGAGGCGTAAGAGTATCAGGTTAAATTTACCAAATCCACTAAAGGGAACTTTTTTTTCCTGCGAGGAAATACCTTTCTATGTCTTCTTGTGTCCATGAACCCATTCATGAACCTGTCGATAGACCTGCGTCGATGAACCTCTGTTGATAAAAATAAACCCGACAATGCGCGCAAACAAAAAGCCACCTAGCATTTTTGACCAATGACGTAGACATGGTTTTGTGGCCACTGATCCAATTCCAGATGCTTACAGGTCACGCCGTGGTCTCGCAGAATCCGGAGGTTTTCATTGATCCCCACGGAGCTATAATGAAATTCCTCATCATGCCAAACATCATCATGCTCACCCACCGCATCACCAAACGTATAGATCAACACCCCCTTATCCGCCAATAAATCGCACAATTTACCCACCACCGGTTCCTGCATAGCAAGGGGAAGATGGAAAATACTATCCCAAGCCACAATAAACTCAAACTTCTGCGCCGTCCTAAAAGTACAGATATCCTGAACCATAAAAATGTCGTCCGGGTGATTTTCCCTCGCCAAACTAACCATATTTTTCGACACGTCGATCCCGGTAACACCAATCCCGCGACTTTTCAACAAACGAACAAATCGCCCCCCCGCTCCGCACCCCACATCCAATGCGCGGCCAACCCCCACGGAAAAATCCAACGCTCTACTGAATTGCCTCACCCCATACTCAGATTCAACGTGCCTCTCATGCCACCACCCCGCGATTTTGTCGTACTTTTCCCCGAGAACCATTGGCTCCATCACTTAACCACCCAGTATTTTTTAATGTTATGAATCAACCAACGCTTAACGAGGAGAAGATCAGATTCAACCCTAACAACCCGCCGCCAATCGCATGTCCTTCTTTTCTCCCTCCGAAAAATCAGACCAATGTCGCCCCTGTATCGCCCCCTCTAACGAATAAAGATAATAACAAACTGGAAAGTGTTTCTCAGGGCAGGATTCAGACAATCGCCGATACACCTCCGCAGAACCCACCTCCCTCAGCGTCGATTCAGAAGTCACGCCAATCGAACCGAGCCTCGCCGCCACGGTTTCACCAATATTCGTTAATTCACAAAGCGATCGATTCATCATTTCACCTACCTAATAAAACCTTATCCCCGGGCGCGATCTCAAAACCGCCAGCCCAGACTCAACATCACCATAACCTAGCAGACGCATTGACTGCCGCCCGCCCCCCCACCCCTACCAAAGCGAGCCACCTTTAACCACCCTAAAACCAAACTCCACACTAAGACTCACTACTATTTTTTAAACCGTCTATCCAGCTCTGCACTTTCTCCACCATTGACACCGCACCGATTTCCGTAAAAAGCCGCTTCGACTGACTCCATGCTTTTTCCGCCTTTTCCAATTCTCCTCGCGTTCGATAGAGATTCCCTAGGTTCCCGTAGGCGACTGCCACCAACATTCTGTCGCTTTCTTTTTCTCCAATCTGAAGGACTTTTTCATAAGCGGTTACCGACTCATTCAGGCTCCCAATCCTTCGTTCCAAGTGACCAACCTGATTCCATCCGTTCGCGTTGTCTGGGTCAAGTTCCACTGACCGACGATAATAAGACAATGCCTTTTGGGTATCGTGTAAAAAGGCAAGAGCACCAATGTGTTGATAGGCAGCGGCCGCTTCCTTGATATCACCGGATTTGCGATCAATAACATCCTGAAATACGGCTTCCGCTGCCGCTGTTTTCCCTTCCGCTAAGCTCGCTAACGCCTCTTCAATTCCGGGCGGAGCGTCCGGTGCGTTCTTTTGCTCTGCCAATGCAACAACCGAGTTTGTTAGCTGTTCAATATGATCATCTTTTCGAGCAAGCTGATTGTCTTTCGTCTCTAGCTGCGCTTTTAACGCAGCGATGGCCTGGCTAATTTCCTTCTGCGAACCAGGATTTGAGTCTAGGGTTTGGTTGATGGTCACCTCATGACCCACACCAGTAATCACCGTACCACTATGGGTAGAGATCGTGTCACCGGTGGTGGTCGTGACCGTTGATGTGTCTTGGGGCATTATTTCCTGGGGGGCCCGTGACCGACGATTAGCCAAACAACTGATCCAGTAAATAACAAAAGAAACCAACACAGCGACAGCGATTCCGATACCCCATTGCACGTTCTCACTTTTAATCCATTCCGGCCAAACCATGTTTTCGATTCTCTGTTTTCTTTCGCAATGTGGAATCATAAATCCTAACAACTATTCAGGCCACAGTGCACATTTAATAATCACTATTTAATAATCACTCCGGCCGCATTTTATGCACTCCGGCCCCATTTTATGCAACCCAATAACCACCCTACTTGTCACACCACACCCTCCTCCCTTAATATCAATCCACGAAACCCACAAACCCAGTTAATGCAGACCCCGGACTTCACCTCCATCCCAAGCTCACTACCGAACTTCGACGACATGCCCATACCCGAACCCGATTTCTGGGTATTTGGTTATGGTTCGTTGATATGGGACCCCGGGTTCGATTTTGTTCATTGCCAACCCGCCACCCTCCACGGCTATCATCGGCGATTGTGTCTGTGGTCTACTCGGTATCGCGGGAACAAAACCAACCCCGGCCTAGTGTTGGGTCTGGACCAGAGCGGTTCCTGCCGTGGCGTGGCTTATTTGATCAACGATGCCAATCGAGCCACCGCGGCGCAGTATCTTTTCGACCGGGAAATGGCCAACAATGCCTATGCGCCAAAAATCGTACCTCTACATTTAGAAGATGATTCCGTTGTTTCCTCACTGACTTTTGTTTCAAAAACGGATCACCCACAATACGCCCCTCCACTCGAACTTGATGACATGCTGAGCATCGTGCGCACCGCTGAAGGGCCTCGGGGAACGAATAGGGAGTATGTAACGAACACCGCAAGTCATTTGGCTAAACTCGGGATTCACGACGAACAACTCCAGGAGCTATCAAAAGCGTTGTAAAGCTGACGACGTTTTATCTGCCTAGTGACAAATCACTCCATTGTGCTTAATTCCATATTTAGACTCACCAATGCGCACCACAAAGCATCGAATCAACACTGAGCGGAGTGATAAAACATAGTGATAGCATTAGAACAGCGCTTCTTGTATCGACGACTATAGTATATTTCACTCTCACTGATTCTTTTCGAATCATCAATTATCCACACCACCTTTCAACATCCATCGAAATACCCATGAGCGAAGACACGTTATTCAGCAAGATTGTTAAAAAGGAAATTCCAGCAGAAATTCTCTTCCAAGATGACAGAGTCACGGCGTTCCGGGACATTAATCCCCAGGCTCCAACGCACATTTTAATCATCCCCAATAAAATCATCCCGACCGTCAATGACGTCACGGAACAGGACGAAGCTACCATTGGCCATCTTTTCGTGGTAGCGAAAAAATTGGCGGAACAGGAAGGCATTGCACAAGACGGATATCGGTTGATTGTTAATTGCGGTCCCCATGCGTTTCAAGAGGTTTATCATCTTCACATGCACCTTGTAGGCGGTCACTCCCTGGGTCGGATGTTGAAAAAGTAGTGCACTACGGGGCTTTTTTCGACCTAATCGCTAATACCACTAGGACCGCAAACGGCCCGAAGAGAATCCCCATCACTCCCCAGAAAACCGGACTCAGTCCTTTTCTATCAGCGATTTTGTGGCAAGCCACTGCACTGATCACCGTCACAACCAAACCGACAATAGCAAATACCGACATCCCTTTACCTCATTATCATTTTGTTTTAAGAGCTTTTGAATAAACCATGGACAATCAATGTGGTTCTTCACCTATGTCTTATCCAAGGCTCCCTCAGGATCAATCTTTTCGTTCAATAAGCACGACGGCGTAAGCGGCAATGCCTTGTTGTTGTCCGGCGAAACCTAATCCTTCCGTGGTGGTAGCTTTGATATTTATCTGCCCTACATCAACGTTCATGTCTTGCGCAAGGTTATTTCGCATCTGAGGAATGTGCCCCGCCATTTTCGGCTTTTCCGCCACAATCGTGCAATCCATGTTTACCATACTCCACCCTTCGGTTTGCATCATGGCGCTAATCCCCCGAATAAATTCCCGACTATCCATGTTTCGGTATTGCATGTCGCTGGGGGGGAAATGCTGCCCGATATCACCTTTGGCCATGGCACCCAAACAAGCATCGCAGATTGCATGAAGCAACACATCCGCGTCAGAGTGACCATCCAGCCCTAAATGCCAATCGATCTCCACTCCACCTATGATCAAGGGCCGATTCGGCACTAATCGATGAACGTCATAACCGTTACCTATTCTCATCAAGAGATTTCCTCACCATTTTCCAGCAAAAACTCGGCTAATAATAAATCTGATTTCAGCGTAATTTTAATGTTGTTTCCCCCACTTTCCACTAGTTCAGGGTAAGCACCAAACAGTTCCATGGCCGCTGATTCATCAGTTGCCGTAACGCCTTTTTCCACTGCCGACTCCAATGCCTCCTTGAGCGTACCCAGGGGGAAAACCTGTGGGGTCAATGCCCGCCAATGACATTCCCTTTCCACGGTTTTTTCCACGCGGTGATCACCGTCTGATCGTTTTAGCGTGTCCATCACCCTCGCCGCCAATAAGGCTCCCTCTCCATTGGCATTCGCACGGCCCACAAGCTTTTCGATGTCTGCTTTACTAACACAAGGCCTCACCGCATCATGGACCAAAACCCAGTCGTCACGGGCGGTATCATAACGAGCCAAGAGTAAGTCCATGGCCTTTAACACGGTGTGAATCCGCTCTTTACCACCATGACTGATTCCGAGAAACTTTTCATGATCGGTATTTATCGTCTCCCAGTGCGCATCATCATTTCGAACACCCACCACGACACCATCAATACACGGCGACTCCCACAGTCGATTTAGGGTGTGTTCCAAAATGGGCTTACCCCGAAGCATCAGGTATTGTTTGGGTACAACGGATGACATCCGTTTCCCAATACCCGCTGCGGGAACAATGGCCCAAACTTTTTTATTCGATGGCATGTCAATGTCGTTTTGTTTAATGTACCGCAGCTTCAAAACATGTCTCAAAGTACCAATCAAAAACCATAGTCCTTAATCTAGGAAAAACGTACCCAAAACAACCCGCTAAGCATGGCATTAAAAGCGAAAAATGGCCGCCCCCCGAGGCATCTGGGAGCGCTATATTTTCGAAGGTTTGCCGGTTACAATGCGGCCCCCAAAATTGAAACTATTTCACATCCTCGTGTCAGGACAAACAGTCGGACTCTTGTTAAAACCTGAGCTTCCCAGCGAAGGCAGTCCCATTAAATGGAGCAACCTCTCCGGCGCTGCATTCGCCTTGGCGTTGGCCGAAACGGTGACATCGCTTAATGATTTTCTGGTCATTGTACTTGAAGATCAGCGGCAACTTCAGATTCTTGAGACCGAGCTACATTTCTTTCTTGGTGAAAACAGCGCCATCTCCATTATCAATTTTCCGAGCTGGGAATGCCTGCCCTACGACGTCTTCTCTCCCCACCAAGACATCACATCTGACCGGTTACGGATTTTAGCGCAATTACCTTACCTTAAGACAGGCATCCTACTGACTACCTGCACCAACTTAATGCAACGATTGCCCCCAGTAGAATACGTATCTGGGCATAGCTTTTCTCTAAAAGCAGGCCAAGTGATTCGAATCGACGGTTTGCGGAAACAACTTGCTGATGCCAATTATGCCGCAGTGGAACAGGTTGTGTCCCCCGGTGAATTCGCGGTGAGGGGCGGATTGATTGATTTATACCCGATGGGGACAACCAGTCCATTTCGTATTGACCTCTTTGACGACGAAATAGAATCCATTCGTCATTTCGATCCAGAGACCCAGCGCTCCCAAGGGCAGATCGAGTCCATTGAGCTGCTACCGGCGAAAGAATTTCCCATGACTGAAAGCGGCATCAAACAGTTTCGGTCTGCGTTTCGTCGACAATTCGAGGGAGACCCGCGAAAGCAGCATGTCTACAATGAGATCAGCAATGGAAACACCCCTGCTGGGGCTGAGTTTTTCTTTCCGTTGTTTTTTTCAGAGACCGCAACCTTATTCGACTACATTTCTAACAGTAGCGTATTAGTCTTGGAACATCGTTTCGCTGAAATCGTATCCACCCAATGGGCGGAAATAACCGATCGTTACACTAACGCTAACTATGATGCTCATCGCAAAGTACTTCCACCCGGAGACGTTTACCTCGACCCATTACCGTTGATCGAAATCATCGACACCCATCGACAGATTGTTTTCCACCCCGAAAAACATAAACAAAGAAAGCAGGATCGCTGGATTGCGCCTTGCGACAATAATCGACAGTTTCCCGTTGATGTAAAAAAGGACGTGCCTTATGAGGACCTGCTTTCCCATCTAAAAAGCACAAAAAATCGCATATTGATGACCACCGAAACCCCCGGGCGCCGGGAAGCCATGGAGGCCATGTTGCTTAACCATCAGTGCTTGCCCATACCTTGTGCGGATTTTAATGAATTTCTCACCACGCCAGATCTTCAACTGGGCCTGTGCATCTCTGGGTTAGAACGTGGGTTTACCAGCAATGAACTAAACCTAGAAATCATCACTGAAAGTCAGCTCTACGGTGAACGGGTTTTTCAGCGGCGAAGACGGAGCAATCAATCCCAAGACCCCGAGTCAATAATCAAATCTCTGGCCGAGCTCAACGTCGGCGATCCCGTGGTACACATCGACCACGGTGTTGGACGGTATTTGGGGCTACAGACGCTGAATATCAGCGATGAAGAAACCGAGTTTTTAACACTCGAATACCAGAACAACGACAAACTCTACATCCCGATTTTGTCCCTGAATCTCATCAGCCGATTTGTTGGCGGCTCTCCTGAAACTGCACCAATCCATCGACTGGGCACGGATCAATGGGAAAAAGCAAAAAAGCAGGCCAAAGAAAAGGCCTATGATGTGGCTGCCGAATTGTTAGAAATAGAAGCGTTAAGAAATGCCCGCACTGGATTCGCCTTCGAGATCATCGCTGATGATTATGACGGCTTTGTCAGCCGATTCCCTTTCGAAGAAACACCCGATCAGGAACAAGCCATCAATGAAGTTCTCAACGGTCTCACAGCGCCGGAGCCCATGGATCGGCTGGTCTGTGGCGACGTGGGCTTCGGAAAGACAGAAGTTGCATTACGCGCCGCTTTCGTGGCCGCAAGCAATGGTAAACAAGTGGCTTTACTTGTGCCCACCACTCTCCTTGCCCAGCAACATTATCAAACTTTCGTTGACCGTTTCGCTGACATGTCCATCACGGTGGGATTGTTATCGAGATTTAATACCAAGAAGCAAACCACTGAATTGTTGTCCGGGATGGCCCAGGGTTCCCCACTCATTGTGGTCGGCACTCACAAACTCTTACAGGATGATATTCGGTTTCAAGATTTGGGACTCTTAATCATCGATGAAGAACATCGATTCGGTGTTCGGCAGAAAGAGAAGATCAAACAGCTAAGAAGCCAGGTCGATATACTGACGTTAACCGCAACGCCGATACCAAGAACATTAAACATTACCATGTCGGGATTGCGCTCAATTTCCATTATCGCAACCCCTCCCAGCAATCGCTTATCCATCAAGACATTCATCAGAGAGCTAAATCATGGCCTAATCCGGGAAGCTTGTCTAAGGGAAATACGGCGTGGAGGTCAGGTTTACTTCTTACATAACGACGTCAAGACAATGGAACGCACGGTGGAAGAACTGACCGAGTTAATCCCCGAAGCGAAGATTGACTTTGGGCATGGGCAGATGGGCGAAACTCAATTAGAACGGGTGATGCAGGATTTTTACCATCAGCGGTTTAATATCTTGGTTTGTACCACCATTGTCGAAAGCGGAATCGATATTCCATCAGCAAACACAATCATCATCAATCGCGCGGACAAACTGGGACTCGCCCAGCTTCATCAAATCAGAGGCAGAGTTGGTCGCTCCCATCATCAGGCATACGCTTACCTGCTTATTCCTGATAGAAAACTGCTCACCAGTGATGCTAAAAAGCGACTGAATGCCATTGAGTCCATGGAAGACCTTGGCGCAGGCTTTGCCTTAGCATCTCACGATTTGGAAATACGTGGAGCCGGAGAACTGTTGGGGGAAACTCAAAGCGGATTGATCGACGACGTTGGTTTTTCTCTATACAGTGAATACCTGACAATGGCGGTAAACAGCATTAAGGAAGGCAGAATCCCTGAACGCCGAAGCCAAATCCAAACAAAAACCATGGCAGTGGTGGATTTGCATCTCCCTGCACTCTTCCCCCAAGACTACCTGTCTAACGCACATACTCGACTGATACTGTACAAGCGAATTGCAAATGCTCCTGATCATCATGAACTCGAAGAGCTACAAATAGAAACAGTGGATCGATTTGGTTTAATGCCACCGTCGGCAAAAAACCTGTTTCAACTCACCGCATTGCGACTATCTTGTGAAAAGCTTGGCATCAAAAAGATCGAAATAGACAATAAAGGTGGAGAAATTGAATTTGTGGAAAAGCCGTCTATCGACCCTAGCGCGATATTCAAACTCATTCAGCAGAATCCTTCAATATATCAATTAGGTGGTCCCTCAACGATTCGAATCAAAGCCGACTTAACAGAGCCGGAAACCCGAATCAAGAAGGTCAATTCCATCATTGAACAGCTTTCCACCGGACTGCTCGAAGATTGACATGACAAGCGACCTTATACTTTGTGGTACACTAAATTTGATGACCTATAATTAAGCGATATGAGCAAAATAACTGGAATTCTTATTTGCCTTCTATTGTGTTCATTTCCCGCTCATGCGCGAAATTACGCAATAGAGTTGATTGTTTTTCAAAGGATGAACACAGAGTCAAAAGCGGACCAAAAGATCGATTTTTCATCGGACAGAATCGTTCAGAAACGCCTGCATATGGAACAGCTAAAAGCGAAAAGTAAAACCATCACCACAAGCAACCAGCTCCATAAGCTATCGTCAGTTCAGAAAAAGTTAACTAAATCAGGATTTCGAATACTGAAAACTGCCAGATGGAATCAACAGTCCCAGGTCTATCAAAGGGCGCCCTTGGTTTCCATCGGCGATTTAAACAGCCCACTCTCTGCAGGCTTTGTAAGGGTATACAAGACATCGCTGATTTTCGTGGATGTGGATTTACAGCTAACACCCCAATTGTTTACGTCATCCACACTGGCCCCGACTTTTGTGTCAACCGAGAATCCTTCACCCGGTGTCGAAGTAAACCCGGAATCGGCCTTGGAAGTAGGCAACAGCGGAGCCCCACTTCTTCCGCCTCTCCATTCCCAGATTCATCAAGTAGCTGAAGAAACGACGTTGCCTTCGGAGCAACAACCCTATTTTTTCATCTCGGAAAAAAGGCGTTTGAAATTCAAACAGATTCACTACTTCGACCATCCAGAGTTTGGCGTTATCCTAGGAGTTTGGCCGGGATAGTGTTGGACAACGGATCAAAACCTCATTTGATCGCATTCACCATCCATCACCCCATTTCCCTAGTGCTGCTTATATCATTGACTATTCATTCAAGTCTTTCATGTGCCGAATCAATTCTAAAGCTGAATCCGATGCCACTTTCAGGTTCTCAAGAATAAGGTCCATGGTTATTTCAACCGGACTTCTACCCGCAGCGGCGTTTACCACCATCGCCAGACACACATAGTTCAAACCAGCCTCTCTCGCCAAACTAGCCTCAGGCATACCTGTCATCCCCACCACATCCACGCCATCTTTCTCCATGCGATTTATTTCAGCAGGAGTCTCCAACCTTGGCCCTTGGGTGACACCGTAAACTCCTTTTTCTACTAAAGAAATGCCACAAGCTTTGGAAGACTCTATTACCATCGAGCGCAACCATTCAGTATAAGGCTCGCTAAAATCGATGTGCTCAACATTTCCACCGCTGCCATCATAATAGGTGCTCTCACGTCCCCAAGTATAATCAATCAATTGATCTGGAAGAACGAGTGCCCCCGACTGGCATGGTTCAGTGATACCACCCACAGCAGCGAACGCCATAACATCAGTAACACCAGTTTCCTTTAGCGCCCAAACATTCGCCCGATAATTAATCTTGTGTGGCGGGATAGTATGCCCCTCGCCATGACGAGGTAGGAAAACGATATCGCGACCAAATAAATGTCCCGTTTTTATTTCTCCTGACGGTGATCCATACGGCGTCTCAAACTGATGCGCAGATTCCAGATCAAAACCAGGAAGTTTTCCAAATCCACTTCCTCCAATAATTGCAAGCTTCCTCAATTTTTATTACCTTTTTTGATGATCTATTTTTTGATGACCCTATCGCGATACGCTTATCTTGTGTACCGTTTCAAACGGCTCCCCGGACGACATCTGCACTAGAAGTCTTGTCACTTTTTTAGGGTTCAAAGCGCCTCGGTTGATAAGCAAAGTCATCTTTCGCTTTATCCACAGAATACGTCAAATTGGAAGATATTCGCTGAGCCATTCCCTTTGACAGAAACCTCAACCCTGGAAGTAAGCGCAATACGGAGATACCAAAAGAAACCAAGGACGGGCTCATCTTCCAAAATCGGGGCTTAATGTCTTCAGATTGAAAAACCCTTACCACCATCTCTTTGTAAGACAGTATCTCTCCACCTCCCATGTCATACGTCTCAAGCCTCTTCCCTGTTCGATGATCCCTAGCGCAAATCAGCAAACACGCCTTTGCAAGGTCATCGGCATGAACGGGCTGACGCTCTCCCTTACCTTCACCGAGGATTGGGAAAAAACGAAAGCACCGAATAAAGCGTCGGATGAAGTTGATATTTTGGTTTCGTGGGCCACCGTAAATCAATGTGGGTCTTAAAAGGTCTACTGGAACTTCTTCGCTTTCGGCAAAAGCTGACAATGTCTGCTCGCCTTGCACTAGCCTATTCACGATCACCTGATCAGAACTTGATTCACTGGACTTTTTCCCTTCGATACTGGTTGAACTAAAGGCAATGATTTGCTTAGGCTTAAAACGATCAAGTACCTTTATCAAGCCACTGGTCACCCAAATAGGAGCAAGACTAATCCAACGGTGAACTTCACCAAAATCGGCTTGAGGCACTTTCTGAAAGTAGCTCAATGGCAACCAGTGAACATGAATTCCATGCTTATTCGTAACTTGGTAGCAACGGCGTTGATCTCTGGTCAATGCAATGTATTGACAATTATCATTATCCAGCCGCTCAAGCAGAAAATCACCAACATCTGAATTTGCACCTGATATTAGAACTAATGGCTTGTCCTGTCTAACAAGCGGCGGCGTTGAAACCGAACAAGGCGAGTCAGCTTTTTTTGTCGACTTTCCGGTTATTCTTCGGACAACTGCCGAACCTTTGATCAACCTGATAAGGCTCGTGAATAGAAAATGGGCGGTCACCATAAGAATAGTCCCTCGATAAAGAACCGATCGCTGTCCTTTATCATGGTGCTTCTGGTAGTAGGTCACCATCCCTCGGTGCTTATGGCGTTCGACAAAGAAAGACGACACTTCACTCACACCTTGGTAATGGAAAACTGACACAGTGGGACAAAACACCACTGTGTGTCCAGCATCACGCATCTTGCGGCAAATATCTAGGTCTTCACAGTGCAGGAAGTAATCTTCATCCATTTGGCCCACCGACTCGAAATGCCGCCGGTTTACCATCATCGCTGCGCCGGACACCGCATCGACTTCCACAGGTGAAGACGGCATAGACTGATAAGTCTGATCAATACCCTCATACCATTTACCGAGTTTAAATGAGGTGACAATACTGCGCCGCAGAGTGGGCTCATTTCTTCTACATCCACGCTGTTCGCTGCCATCTTCATTGAATACCAAAGCCCCGACGACACCGATGTTCGAGTCGGAAATTAGCTCGTCGGACAGCGATCGAACGGTTCGGGGAAAAACAACACAATCAGGATTCAACAACAGCACATAGTCTGCCATGGCAATCTCAAATCCGATATTTACTCCTTTGGAAAACCCATGATTCCTCTCATTTCGAATGATAGTGATTTCACTAGCTTTTCCAGATAATGCTCCAGATCTTTCGACAATGGCACTAATGGATTGAAGGCTATCATCCGAAGAAGCATTATCAACAATGATCAGCTGAACGGGAATATCTGATGCCAACACCGATTCAACACAACGCCTGAGATATAACCCGCTATTGTAGTTTACGACAATGATGCTGGCTTTCAAGACACTCATTTCACTTACGTCGAAAAAAGTAAGGCTTTAACCATCCTTTGGATAGAGAGCGCCATATGACGGCATTTGAGACCGTTCGTTGTCCTTGAATGACTCTTCTCTTTCTGATCGCTAAGGGAATTCCTTTTACCGCTTCCCACTTGGATTTCAAGATAATTTTCCCCCGGCCTTTGCATGAAAAAATTAAAATTGTAAGAACATTTAGCAATAGGTGTTGGGGAAGGTAGAGCCAAAACAACCAGCTTGGCATATTTTTTATATAGGTCCAAACGAGGTTTCTGTGGCCATAAAAGACCGAGAAATCGCTATTCTTGCCGGTGATAGCGGAGCCGACGTGCTCTACCACAGAATCATTAACATAGACAAAAGTGGCGCCAACCAGCCTCAGCCTGAACATGATATCCACATCTTCGTGATAACAAAAATAGCTTTTATCCATCCCGCCAATCTCATTCACTTTGTCTGTTCGATACAAGGCCGCCGCTCCACAAGGAGAGAAAGCCATCTCGTTGGATGTTCTCAGCTCAAGCGCTTCTTTCCATCTTAAGCCGTGGTGGCGCCGCCAACTGAGACCGGAAACATGGTGGATATCACCTTGACCGTCCAGAATGTCATTGTCCTCAGACCAAATCAGCTTACTGCCAAATACATCAACCTCTGGATTCTTCGACACGGCTTCCATCAACTTGGATAGCCAATCCGCTTGAGGGCGGGTATCTGGGTTGAGCAGCGCAACCCAGCAGCTTGGATCATTATTTCGAAGAAGCTCAAAGGCATGATTATTCGCCGCAGCAAATCCGGTATTTCTATCCAAAACCTGCAGATTTACGCTAGGGAAGCGTTGGGCTAGTTTCTCTGGGGAGCCATCAGTACTGTTGTTATCAACAACAATAATCTCATCGGGCTTTCTACTTTGTAAGTACAATGAATCCAAGCAGCTTAGAATGTAATCGCCACCGTTATAATTCACGATGACCACCGCCACTTTAAAATCCGTTTCTAGGGAAGACGCCTGAGCGGTTTTAAATGTGGTTTCCCCACCCGAAGTATGCATCACAATGGCGTACGCATCTGCATGGTGATAAACCCAAAGTCAAGATCGGTAAATGTGCCGGATGTTGTAAATGGGCTTTTCTTGGGCTTCGTGATAAGTTCTTGTCATTAGTTCAGCCAAGAGACCAAAGGTAATAAACTGCAAACCAATAAAAATCAAAAGGATACTGAGGAGAAGTAAGGGGCGGTCTGACATTGGGATACCAGAAAATGCTTTTTGGAAGGTCATCCAAAAGGCGATGCCCGTACCCAACACGCTGCTAAACATTCCAATGGAGCCGAAAAACTGAAGGGGACGGCTTGAATAGCTCAATAGAAACTTAACCGTAATCAAGTCCAAAATAACGCGGAAGGTTCGAGAAATTCCATATTTTGAAACCCCTGCCACCCGCGCCCGATGATTCACTTTGATCTCAGCGATTCTGACGCCGATCCAACTTGCGATTGCTGGAATAAATCGATGCATCTCACCATAAAGGGAGATCTGTTTTACCACGTCAAACCTAAAAGCCTTGAGCGAGCAGCCATAGTCATTCAGTTTCACATCGGTGGTGTAAGAGATAAGGCGATTGGCCATTTGAGAAGGTAGTTTCCTCAATAAAAGACCATCCTGTCTGTCGAACCGCCATCCTGAGACAAGATCGTAACCTTCTTCAATTTTTTCGATAAATCGAGGAATATCCGCAGGATCATTTTGTCGATCTGCATCCATGGAAATCACGATTTCACCACGGGCCAGATCGAAGCCCGCAGCCATTGCCGCCGTTTGACCAAAGTTCTTTCTAAACTCCGCAACCACCACTCTGGCGTCACTTTCCTGCAGCATCTTGAGCTTAGATAGCGTTCCGTCATCACTGCCATCATCCACGTAAATCACTTCAGCATCGAGCTTCAATTGATTCAGAACAACCGTGATTTCTTCATGTAACGCTTCTATATTGTCTTCTTCATTGAAGACAGGTAACACGATTGACAAGTCTAGCTCAGGGTTTTCCTGTCGGTGATTTTTCATTTCTAAATCTGCTCTTTATTAAGCCTTGAATTGTATCGTGAGAAAGGAATCGAGGTAATGTTTTTACCAAAATAGCAGAGAAATACCTCTACTGCATTTCGCGACTGAATAGGAATCAGGAAACGGGAGAACTCAGCCCAGAGACTGCCTCCCACAAAGCCGAATCCTATTCGTTGACCAACAAACCAAGATAGCGCCCATACTCATTCTTGCTAAGTTCAACAGACAGCTTCAATAATTGCTCATCGTCGATGTAGCCCATACGCCAGCATATCTCTTCTGGACAACAGACTTTCATTCCTTGTCGTTTTTCGATGGTCTCAATGAACTTTCCGGCATCGAGCAATGAGTCATGGGTACCGGTGTCGAGCCAAGCCATACCGCGGCTCATGACTTCAACCCCTAAAGAGCCTTCGTCAAGATAAGTTCGGTTCAGATCCGTGATTTCTAACTCTCCACGTTGAGATGGCACCAGCTCGCGAGCACGATCACCTACCGTATTATCATAGAAATACAATCCGGTAACGGCATATCGAGATTTCGGTTTCTCTGGCTTCTCTTCCAGATCAACCGCGCGACCTTGTTTATCGAACGCGACCACACCATAACGCTCAGGGTCCTGAACAGGGTAAGCAAACACTTTAGCGCCTTTTTTTAGTTTGGCGGCATTTTGTAAACTTTCACTGAGATGATGTCCGTGAAAAATGTTATCTCCCAATACCAGCGCGCTATTTTGATTTCCAATAAACTCAGAGCCAATAATAAAAGCCTGAGCCAAGCCGTCTGGAGAAGGTTGGATCGCGTAGGACAAATTAATCCCCCATTTCTCACCACCTCCTAGCAGCTGTTGAAATCGTGGCGTATCCTCTGGAGTAGAAATAATCAAAATATCCCGAATGCCGGCAAGCAACAAAACCGACAACGGATAGTAAATCATGGGCTTGTCATAAACCGGAAGTAACTGCTTCGACACCGCCATGGTAACAGGCCAAAGACGTGAGCCCGACCCTCCTGCTAAAATAATTCCACGCATCATTTCTCTCTCGCTGACGTCACCTTGGTCTTCGTACCCAAGCGGAGCCCTGATTTACCGTTCTTCGCTAGAACAGAATTAATCCACTGCTGATTGTTCAAATACCACTTCACCGTTTTTTCCATTCCTGATTCGAAAGACTCCTCGGGTTGCCACCCTAATTCTGAACTAATTCGGCTCGCATCAATGGCATATCGATGATCATGACCAGGGCGATCAGTGACATATTGGACTAACGCTTCGTAGGGCTTTCCATCAGACGACGGCTCAATCCTATCCAAAATGCCGCAGACGGTGGTCACCACATCAATGTTTGTTCTCTCTTCATTCCCTCCCACATTATAGCTACGGCCGACCTCTCCCTCATTGAGTATCTTCACCAGTGCCTTTGCATGATCGTCCACATACAGCCAATCCCTGACATTCTTACCGGTACCATAGACAGGTATCGCATCGCCAGACAATGCTTTTGAGATAATCACCGGCAATAGCTTTTCAGGATATTGGTAAGGCCCATAGTTATTCGAACAGTTTGACAAAAGAACGGGGAGTCCGAAAGTTTCGTTCCACGCCCTCACTAAGTGGTCGGAAGATGCTTTACTCGCAGAATAAGGGGAATTAGGTTGATACGGCGATGATTCAGTGAAAGCACCATCATCACCAAGACTACCAAATACTTCATCGGTAGAAATGTGATGGAATCGGAATCGATCTTCCGCACGCTCATCGCGATCGGCTAAGTTGCAAGCCGCCAGATACTGACGTGCCACCTCCAACAAATGGTAGGTACCAACAATATTCGTTTGTACGAAATCTGCGGGTCCGTCAATGGATCGATCGACGTGAGATTCAGCAGCCAGATGCATAATAGCGCGAGGTTGATATGTGTTGAAAACAGACACCATGCTTGCCTGGTCACATATATCCAACTGTTCAAACACATAACGAGAATTCACTGATTCATTTTTCAGGGTTTCCTGATTACCTGCATAAGTCAGTTTGTCGATATTCACCACCAAACAATCATGATCATTCAGCAAATGTCTGATCACTGCAGACCCAATAAAACCAGCGCCACCTGTCACCAATATTGTATTATTCATTTCTGTTTCAAACTCTAATCAGATGCTCTTGGCATTCGAAAATTCTAATATCCAACCTCGTTCTTCTAATACGATGAGACACCAATCATCAACTACGACCGTCCGTCAAATAGTCAACATAGTTAAAAACCCCCGTCTCTACCGTGTCAAATTCGGATGAATAACCTGCTTTCTTTAGTCGAGACATATCAGCACAAGTGTAACTTTGATACTTCCCATGCAAGGCTTCGGGCATAGCGACATAACTGATTTCACCTCGGGAAATCGCCTCATCAAACGACAAGGAAGATTCACCATCCAGATTACGACAACGATTGACCACAGCTATCGCAACATCATTAAAACTCTGGGCTCGACCCGTTCCCACGTTAAAAATACCATTAACATGTGGATTATCTAATAGAAATAGATTGACCTTAACCACGTCATGAACCGAGACAAAGTCCCTCAATTGCTCGCCATCAGCATAACTATCAGAACCGGCGAACAACTTCACTTGCTTATTCGCTTGATATTGATGATAGAAATGCCAAGCCACCGATGCCATTCGCCCCTTATGCTGCTCCCTTGGGCCATAAACATTAAAATAGCGAAGGCCAACACACTGGAATTCTATTTCACCATAGGCACGAATCTGATGGCGCACAAAGTTATCAAATAGCAGTTTTGAGTAAGCGTAAGCATTAAGGGTGGATTCGTATGATGGCTCTTCAACAAACACCTCGCCAGCTCCATACACTGATGCTGATGAAGCATAAATATATTGGGCAGCGTGCTGCTGGCAGAAACGGAAAAGTAATTTTGAGTAGGTAAAATTATTCTCTAATACATATTTCCCGTCACTCGCCATGGTATCTGAACATGCTCCCTCATGAAATACCGCAGAAACCGATTCGATGTCGCGATTACTGGCCATCACATCCGCAAACTCATGTTTATCCATGTAATCACTGATACTAAGGTCAGCGAGGTTTTTCACCTTGTCGGCATTTTGTAGGTTATCCACCACTAATATGTCGTCAATCCCGCGCTGATTGAGGGCTTTAACCAGATTAGAACCAATAAATCCTGCGCCGCCTGTTACAATAATCATATTAGTTTCCAACCTCCAAAGCTGATCTGAGCTCTTTCAGACTCGCCGTTGCGGTCCCTATTTTTGACACAACCACACCCGCTGCACTGTTGGATAAATCCAATGCGTCGTGATCATCCAGTCCAGCGGCCAATGCCATCGCCATCACCGCAATCACAGTATCACCAGCACCACTGACATCATAAACTTCCTGCGTTTTTGCACCCTGATAAATGGGTAATGAGTCTTTAGCAAACAGTGCCATGCCCTTTTCGCTCAAGGTTATCAACAGCTTGCCGATATTAAGTTCGTCGATGATTTTCGCTGCCTTGGTCTCCATATCTGCATTGTCGATACACGCGCCGACGACTTCAGAGAATTCCTTTAGATTAGGAGTAATCAGCGTTGCCTCTCTATATCGGGAAAAATCCTTACCCTTGGGATCAACTAACGTTAGTTTTCCCGCGTCATTCGCCAATCGGATCATCTCCTCGATACCTACCAATACACCTTTACCATAGTCAGAAAGCACAACCACATCATGCTCAAGCAACAACTTTTTATATTTCTGCATCATCCCGCTTAACGCAGGATCACCTGGCCGATCTTCAAAATCTGCTCGTAATAGTTGCTGATTCCGAGAAACAACTCGGAGTTTAACAGTGGTTTGGATCGAAGGGTCTACTTCAACTTCATTTTTGATCGAGGCAGAAGCAGCGATTGCAGTGACCTGCCGACCTGCCTCATCATCACCCACAATACCCAATAATGTACTGTTTGCTCCCAAAGAGGAAATATTACCCGCAACATTGGCGGCTCCGCCAATCCGGGATTCAATTTCATCCACCGCAACAACAGGAACCGGGGCTTCTGGCGACACTCGATCAACCCCGCCAAACCAATACCGGTCGAGCATAATATCGCCAACGACCAAAATCCTGGCTTTAGAGAGATTTTTCAGACTATGGTCTACCGATTCCATAATAGACTAATCCTGATTCACGAATAGCTTCAGGAGAAAAAATATTCCTCCCATCGATTACCACGTTGCCTCGCATCGCTTCCTTGAACCGAGGAAGATCAGGCGTTCTAAACACCTTCCACTCGGTCACAACGATCACCGCGTCAGCACCTTCAAGGGCCTCATAAGGATTGTCCTTGAAGAGAAAAAAGTTCCCCTCGTCACCATAAATTCGATGCGCCTCATGAGTAGCCACCGGATCGAAAGCCTTAATGATTGCACCCATTTCTAGTAAGGAATCAATCACAACTCGGCTGGGTGCATCTCTCATATCGTCGGTATCGGGTTTAAACGCTAACCCCCACAAAGCAAATGTTTTACCGGTGAGATCATTTCCGAAATGTTGAATCACCTTTTCCACTGGTTTCATTTTCTGGCTTTTATTGACCGCCTCTACAGCCTGCAGAATCTTCGCGTCATATCCCACTTCATTTGCGGTTCGATACAAAGCCTGCACATCCTTAGGAAAACAAGACCCGCCATATCCACACCCAGGATAGATAAACGAGTATCCGATTCGTGGATCAGCACCGATGCCAATACGAACAGATTCAATGTCCGCACCCAACCTCTCCGCCAGATTAGACATCTCATTCATAAATGAGATTTTTGTCGCCAGCATTGCATTAGCGGTATATTTGGTTAGCTCCGCCGATGGAATATCCATTACAATCATCCGCTCGTGATTCCGATTAAACGGTGCATAGAGGCTTTTCATCACTCCTAGTGCTCGATCATCATCTACGCCGATCACAATCCTATCGGGCTTCATAAAGTCATCAACCGCGGCACCTTCCTTCAAAAACTCAGGGTTAGAGACCACACTAAAGTCCACCAACTTTTCCCTTTTTTCCAACGCGAGCGAAATGGCACCTTGTACTTTTCTCGCTGTTCCAACAGGTACCGTTGATTTGGTGACAATCGTACAGTAACTATTTATTCGCTCTCCAATGGAATTCGCAACGTCAAGAACGTATCGCAGATCAGCAGACCCGTCTTCGTCAGGTGGCGTACCTACGGCAATGAAAACCACATCTCCATGTTCGACTCCTAAGTCCATATCCGTGGAAAATGACAATCGTTCTGCCGCAGCATTATCATGAACGATTGACTCCAATCCAGGTTCATAGATGGGGAGTTTTCCCTTATGCAAGTTCTTGATCTTCTCTTCGTCGGTATCAATGCACAGAACATTGTTACCCATCTCTGACAAACAAGCGCCCGTAACCAACCCCACGTAACCCGTTCCAACGACTGTTATATTCATTTTGTTGTATGTTATAAAAACGAGTAAATAGCGAATACTAATTCCTAAGGTGCTAAATCCAGCTGCTGCCCATGATCAGTACGATGTGACAGTGTCTTTTGGACCGTTCCCCAACCTTTGCAGCCGGGGCATTGCCAATGGACCGAATGGCTATTAAAACCGCATTGCCTACAATGATATTCACGCTCCTTTTTGACAACTTGGGAAATCAAAGATGCCACTATTGTTAAATCATTACTGACCTCACTGCCGGTATTTGATCCATTCGCAGTTCCCAATAGCTGACATAAGCTTTCCAAATTAGGGTATTTTCTGACTAACTTCAAAAATACTGCCTGTCCTTCTAACTCCCCACGTTGCTTCTTCACCGCCTCGACTAAAGTGGAGATAATTCTCGGATCTGGATTTTTCTCAAGCGCATTCTCCAAAAACAATAGAAATGACTTATGGTCATCCAAGGCTTCATAGCTATTCGCAATATGACTCACCACTTCTCCAAGTGCATCGGGTGCCCAATGTTCCAGTCCACGCCAAATGGCAATCGCGTTGGTGTGATTTCCTAACATTGATGATATACGTCCGGATTGAATTACAGCTCTGACGCAGTGAGAGTTGCTTTTGAAGGCTAGCCGGAGATATTTGCTAGCTTCGTCTAGACTACCTTCAGTAATCGCTTTTTCAGCCAACTCGCAATAGTATTGTGCTATCGAAACAGATAAATTTTGATTCGATATTCTTTGCAAATCCTCAGCTACCGAAATAGCATTTCGCCACTCTTTCTCTTGATCATAGATTTGCAAAAGAAATCGGCTGGCTGGCTCGCGGTATTCATCTACCTGATTTAGTTCATGAAACAAGTTTTCCGCTCGATCAAACAATCCGGCCTTAAAATAGTCTTGTGCCAATTCAAACAGCGCCATGGTTCTCAAAGACTGATCGAGATCGGTACGTGCGACTAGGCTTTGATGGATTCGTGTCGCTCTCTCAACCTCACCCCTCCGTCTAAAGAGGTTCCCAAGTGCAGTATGCATCTCGACGGTTTCCTTATCGATTTCAACGACCTGAAGAAAAACCTGCAACGCTTTATCTGGCTCTTCATTGAGCAAAAAGCTCAGCCCCTTAAAATAGGCTTCAGGAAGTTTCTTTGAGTTTCCTCTGGTGTTATTCGGCTTCCGCTGCGCAGCAACCCACCCGCTAAACGCAGCAGTTGGTAACAATAGAAGCAACCAGGCAGGATCCATGAATTAGGCGAACTGGGTCATTGGGGGATAGTGAGTGGCGAGACTTACAAACCTAACCACAATTAGTACGAGGTTTGCATTTAGCGCGAGGTTTGCTGGGATTTAATTTCTTTTCTCACCATTGATAGCTTGCGCCTTACTTGATTGTGCAACCCTACGTCTGTAACTTCGGTTTAGTTTGAGTCATTATTGTCGTTCCACACGATATATCGCTTGTCGGCATTGCTCCATTCATCGTCAATCTCGACGAGGATGGCACTGACAAGCCTGAGTAAAGATGCCTCATTCGGGAAGACCCGGACAATCCGGGTTCGCCGT